>PLJQ01000103.1 GCA_003140275.1 Limisphaerales bacterium | reverse complement strand
CAGTTTGACAATCCTGCCAATCCGGACATTCATCGCAAGACGACGGCTGAGGAGATTTGGGATGACACCAACGGCAAGGTGGACATTTTGGTGGCGGCGGTGGGAACGGGCGGCACCATTACCGGTTGTTACGAAGTCATCAAGCCGCGCAAGCCGACATTTCAAGCCATTGCCGTTGAACCGAAGGATTCGCCGGTGATTTCCCAGACGTTGGCCGGGCAGCCCATCAAGCCCGGTCCTCACAAGATTCAAGGGACGGGGGCGGGCTTTGTTCCAAAGAATTTGCATTTGAAGGATGCGAAGGGAGGTCCGCAAATCAGCGAATGTGTCCAGGTGAGCAATGACGATTCGTTTGCCATGGCGCGCCGTCTGGCCAAAGAAGAAGGAATTCTGGTAGGCATTTCAACCGGCGCCAACGTCGTTGCCGCCATCGAAGTGGCCAAACGTCCTGAAAACAAAGGCAAGATGATTGTGACCATAGCTTGTTCCACCGGCGAGCGTTACCTAAGCACGCCATTGGCTGCGGAAGCCAAAGCAGAGGTAGGCGGCTGAGTTGGATGAAAGCCGGATGGCGGCCGTTTCTGCCTGCGTCTTTCTGATCGCTTGTGGAAAGTTGAAAATAGTTGTTGCGTTAGGTGGGGAATACCCGTAATAGTCCCCTAGTCGCAGGTCGGAAGGGCCGTGCGCGGTGAATTGGGTTTCTTCACTCTTCGAGCGCAGCAGTTTCCCATAATTCAAAGTTCACAGTGGTTTTCGGGGATGGTTCTCCAGGCCCATTGATTAGTACGATAATTAAATATGAGTAATATGACCAATTCCACGGCGGAGATCGGCTCCGGCTATCTGGAAATTTCGGAAAAGGGTTTCGGCTTCCTCCGCTCGCCGGAGAGCCGTTTCCAACCCAAACCCACGGACATTTTTGTCACGCCGGACACCATCAAACGGAACTTCCTCCGGGAAGGTTGCCTGGTGGCCGGCCCGATCCAGCCGCCTCACCGTGGTAACAGCCCGCAACTGAAGTCGGTCGATCTGGTCAACGCAATGCCGTTCGATGATTACACCAAAGCGGTGCGGTTTGAAAACCTGACGACGATCGACCCGGTTGAGAAGTTCAATCTTGAAACATCGCCCGACTTGTTGGAGACCCGCATCATCGATCTGGTCACGCCGATCGGCAAAGGCACGCGTGGTCTGATCGTCGCTCCGCCCCGGACCGGCAAAACAACCATCCTCAAGCAAATTGCCAATGCCATCACCGCGAACCACCCTGATGTTCATGTGATGGTGCTGCTGATTGACGAGCGCCCCGAGGAGGTCACCGATTTCCAACGCTCCGTCAAAGCGGAGGTCGTCGCGTCTTCCAACGACCAGGACATCGAAACTCACGTGCGGCTCTCGCGCTTTATGATTGAGCGCTGCCGCCGCATGGTGGAGTCGGGCAAAGACGTGTTCGTGCTGCTTGACTCCATCACCCGCGTAGCGCGCGCCTACAACAGCGTTCATGGCGGCAGCGGCCGCACCATGTCCGGCGGCGTGGATGCCCGCGCGCTGGAAATTCCCCGCAAGATGTTCGCGTCCGCCCGCAAAATTGAAGAAGGCGGTTCGCTGACGATCATCGCCACCGCCCTCGTGGACACCGGTTCGCGTATGGATGAACTGATCTTCCAGGAGTTCAAAGGCACGGGCAACATGGAACTGATCCTTGAGCGCAAACTATCCGATCGCCGTCTGTTTCCCGCCATCGACATTCCAAAAAGTGGCACGCGCAAGGAGGAAAAACTTTTTTCGGCCAAACAAATCGAGTCCGTGCGCAAACTGCGCCGCATGATGGTGGACCTCAATCCGGTCGAAGCCATGGAGACGCTGCTGGCCGCTCTTAAAAAGCACAAGACCAACGAGGAGTTGCTCGCCAAGCTGCTCTAGCCGAACACGGTTCGTGTTGCTTGTGGCGCAAAGCCGCAAGCTCGCGACGCGCCACGCGTCTTGAAATCAAGTTTCCACAGGACGCTTCCCTCCGTCCCGCCATTGTGTCGGATACGGTTGATTCATCAGGCCCACAAGGTCAGGGGACTAATCCAACACCGATTCGTTGCCTGGCTCGCGTAAAACTGTTCCGACACGGTTTTCTCTCCCGGCACGGAAATGGCTCGTTCAAGTGGCAAGATGAATGAATTGGTTTTTATGCCGATCAAGCCAGTGAAAAAGCGCCTGCTTTCAAAGCGGCCATCATGCTGTCCTTGTTCGGGTTGTTGTTGTCCGGTTGCTGTACACCGCCGACGCAACCAGTTTACACCGGGCCACGTTTTCGCGAAGCGGCGCGGGTGAATGTGGTCTTGCAGTTTTTGAGATGGGATTCCATTTTGATCATACAGCCGGAGTTTCTGGAAGACGGTTTTCAACGGATGTTCAATCGCGACAACCTTTCGCCAGCGCTCACCAGTTCGCGCGTGGCTCACGATCTGGCCGTGATGATCATCGGCCCGACGTATCAGGATGAACCACTGCTTCAAGTGATCAATGACTGGAAAGCTCTCCTGAACGGTTGCGGATTCAAACGGGTCGTCTGCCTGCGCGCCGGCGGGGATAACAAGATTGACGGATTGCCGATTATCGACCACACCAGTCAGCCTGTTGAAGCACCGAAACAAAGCGCCCGCCTCTGACCAGACGGTACAAACGCCGCCGCACTTGCCCCGCTCGCGTCCGCCATTGGAGCGGATGCTGCGGATTCATCAGGCCATCCAGTCCGGCGGCCATCCCAACGCCTCCACACTCGCGCGGGAACTGGAGGTCAGCACCAAGTCCATTCACCGCGACCTGGAGTTCATGCGCGACCGCCTGGAGTTGCCGCTGGAATATGACAGCGCCCGGAATGGGTATCATTACACCGAGCCGGTCAGTTCCTTTCCCACGCTGCAGATCACCGAGGGTGAATTGTTTGCGCTGCTCGTCGCGGAAAAGGCGCTGCAACAATATCGCGGCACGAACTTTGAGAAACCGCTCCTGAGCGCCTTCAAGAAAATGGCCGCCTCTCTGCCGGACACCATCTCCCTCAATCTCGCCGAGTGGGAGCAAACCATCTCGTTCCGGATGCGCGCCGAGCCGATTTTGAATCTGGAGGTTTTTGATGCGCTCGCCAAAGCCACCGCCCAACGAAAGCAATTGCAACTGACGTATCGAAAGCCCGGCCAGAAGAAAACCGAACCGCGCGTTGTCGATCCCTATCACCTCGCCAACATCAACGGCGAATGGTTTCTGTTTGGCTACTGCCATTTACGCCGTGACATCCGCACCTTCGTGCCCGCTCGCATTCTGGCGGTCGAGCCGACGGGAAAAACATTTGAGCGCCCTCGGAAGTTTTCCCTGGAGAAACGGTTGAAGGACAGCTTCGGTGTGCATTCCGGCCAGGGTGAATATGACGTGGTGATCCGATTCAACGAATTGGTGGCTGAATACATCCGGGAAAAGCGATGGCACGATTCACAGCAGTTGCGCGAGTTGAAAGACGGCGACGTGGAGTTGCGTTTGAAATTGTCAAGTCTGGTGGAGATTGAGCGCTGGGTCTTGAGTTGGGGCGGCGACGCTGTGGCGCTCAAACCGCCCGAGCTGGTGGATGCGATTCAGCAAGCGGCAAAGAAGATTTTACGAACGTAGTCACTTGACGGTTGAGGGCTTCTCACTTTGCAAATAACCGAACAGGTCGCGAAGTTCCTGCGGCTTGAGTCCTTTCAAAAGATTTTCTGGCATCAGTGAGATGGCCGATTCCTGAAGGCTCTTGATTTTGTCCCGGCTGATCGTCGCTCGTTCGTTGTTGGCCATCAGAATCGTGACGCTGTTCGGAGACTGTTCGCCAATCAGGCCGGACAAAAACCGGCCGTCAGTGGTTTCAACATTGTAGTTCAAAAACTCTTTACGGACCACTGCGCTGGGATCGACGATGCTGGCCAGCAGATAACTCTGGTCCTTGCGATTGGCGTGAGTCAGATCAGGGCCGATTTGTCCGCCCTCATCAAAGAGGCGATGGCAGACGGCGCAAATGTTCTTGAACACTTCCCGGCCACGGAGCGGGTCAGCGCTGCCGGCGCGCAAGTCATTGTTCAACCGCCGCATTTCCGCCAGTTTTTCTTCGGGCGTTCCGCTCGCGATGTTTCCCCAGTGTTTGCGCACCAGTTCATCCAGTTGCTTGTCTTGATGTAATGAGATTTGCCGCAATTGCTCGACGGGAACCTCGGCAGCGGGATGTTTGCCCTGATCAATTTCCTCAAGGAACGCGAGCGCCGATGACTTTCGACTCAAAAGGAGGTCGCGAGTGCGAGAGCGCAGCCGGTCGTTCAACCTGGGGTACTGTCTCAAGAGTTCTATTGTGGTGGTTGCTTGATCGAAATTCTGCAAGGCATCCAGCGCGGCCAGTTTCACTGTGTCTGATCCGTCCGTGGCGATAAGTTTCAACAGGGACGGGACGCAACCAGCCTGCCCGGATTCACCCAGGAGTTTTAGCAGGCTGATCCGTGTTTCCGCCGTCTCTTCCGAATCGAGAGCCAGGGATAGGGCGCGTTCGTAGGCCGGTGCATAACCAAACCGCGTCATCAATTGAATCAACATTGTGTCTGATGTTTTGTCCGTCCACAACGCCTTGAGTTCTTTTTCAAGCGGTCCTGGGATTCCTTCCAACCGCTGAACCTTGGGCAATGGTTTCTGCTCGACGACCGCTTGATTTTCAAAAAGTCCACCTTGATTCGGCCCGGTGATTTCACTGGGCCGGTCTCGCAAGCCCTGCTCCAACGCCGCGAGCATCCGGCGGCGGTCATTGGGTGAAGACGCTGACGCCACCAGCCGCGCGCAGGCGCCGTAGGCTAGTTCACTTCCTTCGGCAGCGTATCGTCGCATCAACCGCTCCAGGATGACCTCGCGGATCATCGGAGCCTGCCAGGCCGAAGGCGTGGCGAACAATTTGAGAATTTGATCGCTGTCTGCAAGGGCGTGATGTTCTACGGCCCACCAGAGCAAGAGCGGGAGGTAGGCATCCTGCCCATCGATGTTGCGCAACGCGAGTTGGTGAACAATGGGCAAGCCTGCCTTCGGGGGCAATCGCTTGGCCGTGCAGGCGAGTTGGCTCCGCACGTGAACGTCGGGATCAGTTGCGGCGAGCTTTATCAGTTGAAGGCCAATTTTGGGCGAGGCTTTATTCTCATCACCCACAAACCGAACCGTCCATTCGCGTATATGCGGGTTGCGGTGGTCGAGCAATTTGCTTGCTAGGTTTTCGTTGAAGTCGCCGCTGGCATAGAGCGCCCACAACGCCTCCAGGGCAAGGTGGTCGTCCGTGCTTTCAAACGCCATCTTGCGCAGCACAGGAAACACCGTCCGATCACGCCGATCCGCCAGAATCCGGCGGGCCTTGCGCACATACCAATCATTCTTGCTGGCTAACAGCGCCACCAGGTCATGGCTGGAAAGTTGGGTCAGGTCGCGCGGTGCCACCGGCTTCATTCCTTCGGCTTCGATCTTGTAGATGCGCCCGTTGCTGCGGTCCCAATCAGCATCGGGGTCAGGATGGGCGGTGCGTTTGTCAAACCAATCGGCGACATAGACCGAACCCTCCGGCCCCATCGTCACGTCGCTCGTCGCAAACCAGGTGTCGTTCGCCGTCAACAGCCCGCCGCCGTGGCTCGATTTGAAGGTTGATCCCCAAGGTGTCATGTTGTGCCACTGAACCCCGTGGCCAAGGAGGTCGCCGCAAATGTATTTGGCGCGAAATCTCTCCGGGAACGAATCGGCCTGATAAATAATTCCTCCTACTGTGACATGCCCGCCCGTGAAATTGGTATGCGGCACATGATCGAAGAATCCGAAGGCATACGGATTGTGCAGCGCCCCGTGCTTGCCAAAACTTTTCCAATAATATGCGCCTTGAACGCCGTGCAGCATGCGATATCCGCCAAAGTTTGTGCTGTAAATCAAACTGCCGTCCTCGTCGAAGTCCAATCCCCAGGAATTGCCGCCGCCTTCGCAAAACAGTTCGAAGGCGTGCGTGAGGGGATGATAGCGCCAGACGCCTTGTTGAAATTCGATGCCACGAATCTTCGCCGTGACCGTGCTGCCCTGACAACCATAGAGCCAGCCGTCGGGTCCCCAGGTCAGCGAGTTGGCGGTGGAATGAGCGTCTTCCATGCCGAAACCGACGAGCAAAACTTCCGGGTCGCCGTCGGGTACGTCATCGCCATTTCGGTCGGGATAAAAAAGCAGATAGGGCACTTGCAGAACAAACACACCGCCGTGTCCGAACGCGATTCCCGTTGCCAGGTTTAATCCAGTGAGAAAATCCTTCGCTTTCTGGGCGCGTCCGTTTGCGTCGAAGTCTTCCAAAATCGTAATCCGGTCGGCACCCTTGGGGCCGCGGGGCGGCGGCTCGGGAACTTTGTCATAAACGGTCCGCGACCAGCGATCCACTTTCGCGCGTTGCAGGCCCGCAGGGTTGGGGTATTGCAGATATTGAATGACCCAAAGCCGCCCGCGGTCATCGAATTCAATCGCCACCGGCTGGGCGATCATCGGTTCGCTGGCCACCAGTTTGACTTGAAGGCCGTCCGCAACCGTCATGTGCTTGACGGCTTCATTGGGTGCGTAACCTTGCGCCAGACCCACCGCGCTCGAAGCGCAAAGTGCGGCAGATACAACTAGAAACCTGGCGAGTTGAGTGTTGTTCACTTGAATTTCATTCTTCAGACCGGATGCTCGACTGAACGCCAAATAACTCCGCAATCGTCAGTTGAAATCCTGGCAAAAGATTTTCAGTAAGGGTTTCGTGCCCGGCCAGGATATGCTTTAACGCCATTCCGTAAGGGCTGCCGTGATAGACCTCCACGTTGTCGTAGCGCGGATCAATCACCCACAAGCGCGGCAGATTCAGGTCCTCGTAAATCTGCTTTTTGACGACCGTGTCCGTCCGATGATCTTCCGAACTGATGATTTCCGCCACGAGCCAGACTTTGCCGGTGGCCTTCGTCACCAAGGTCAAATCCGGCCGCACAATAGTACCGGGCGAAAGCTGCACCACGGAACGCGAGGCCAGCAGGCGCGTCGTCGCCACACGAGCGAGGCTGGCAATCATGTGTTGATGGAGGCGACCGCAAATCTCCTCGTGCCGCGCGCGCGGCGGATGACGCAACCACGTTTCGCCCTCGACCGTTTCTTCGTAGTGCTCGCTCATCTGCTGGACAAAAGTTTGTTCAAGAATTGTCCCGTATGCGAGTGTTTGTTTCGCGCGATTTGTTCGGGCGTCCCTTCCGCCACGATCCGGCCGCCGCCATCACCGCCTTCCGGGCCGAGGTCGATGATCCAGTCGGCATGCGCCATGACCGCCTGGTGGTGCTCGATGACGATGACCGACTTCCCGGAGTCGACGATCCGCACCTTCGCGT
>PLJQ01000334.1 GCA_003140275.1 Limisphaerales bacterium | reverse complement strand
AAACTGGCCAGGCCCGAGGCGCTGGTGATGCATTGTTTGCCGGCGTATCGCGGGAAAGAAATCGACGAGGCGACGTTTGAAGCGAACGCGCAAACGATCTTCGACCAGGCGGAAAACCGGCTCCACGTCCAGAAGGCCATTTTGAATTGGATCGTGAGCTAGATACGGATTCACTTCGCATACCGCCGCAGATACTTCACCGCCACGGTCAGATCCTTCGGCCACGGCGCGGTGATGGTGATGGCTTCGCCGGAAATGGGATGCAGGAAAGACAACTCCTCGGCATGAAGCGCGACGCGCGAAATGAGCGGGCGTTCGCTCTTGTTTGGCTTCAACCGATACTCCGATTTCAAGCGCGACAACAACAGCGGACTGCCGCCGTAAAGCGTATCGCCAACAATGGGCAGGCCGACATGCCGCAGATGCACGCGAACCTGGTGAGAGCGGTCCGTCAGGGGCCGGCATTTCATCAGCGTGTAGCCACTGAATTTTTCCAGGACTTCAAACTGTGTCCGCGAATGTTTCCCGCCTTTTTCATCGACGCGCATCAAACCAATGTTCACAGGGTGGGACGCCAGTTTGGCTTCCACGGTAAAAGCGTCCTGGGGCGGCGCGCCTCGAACCAGCGCAACGTAATGTTTTCCGGGCGTATCCGCGCCGAACTGGTTGGCGAGCGCGAGCAGGACGGGTTTGCTTTTGGCGAGCAACAGAACCCCGCTGGTTTCGAAGTCAAGCTCGTGCGCGTTCATCAGGTAGGACAGTCCACGCACCCTGGCCCACGGCGCGCCGCGTTCGATGCCGGCGTGGAGCAACTTCATCAGGTTGGGCCGTTGGGCGTCAATGCAGTCGGGCGAGGTCAGCAGCTGGGTTGGTTTGTTGAGAGCGAGCAGGTGCTGATCCTCGAACCGCACGGGAATCTCCCAAAACTCGTGCGTGGCCGGTGAAGAAAGTTTGACAGTTTCACTCACAATAATTCCCCACTGGCAGGTCCGGCGCATACCCACTGCAGTTCTGTTGGTGACGAATGCTCGCCCTCACCCCGGACCTTTCCCCCAGAAGAGGGTGAAGCTTTGTCTGTCGTGTGAAAAAAATCTGGCGGCCTGGTGCATTCGTCGCTCCGTACTGTCCAAGCGCGGCCAGGCGGGAATTCCCGCTCTTGGGGGAGAGGTCCGGGGTGACGGCGAACCTAAACTCTGACTTCATACACCAAAGTAAATGGCAGTTCTGGGGACGGGCAGGGTGTCGCCGCCTACTGCTGAGCTTGCTGGCTTCTTGGGATTTGCAGGTAACCCAACTCCATTTGTTTGCGAAACCAATCGTTAAATACTTCGCCTTGCCGGTTCTGGCGCACGAAATTCAAGTAGGCCGGCAATTCGGTTTTCAGTTTGGCTTCGTCCATGGGGAGTCGCGAGACGACCTGCAGGATCAGTCCGCCATCTCGCGTGGGGACGAAGTCGCTGGTTTTCCCCACGGGCGTGGTGAAAGCGATTTGCTTGAACTGGGGAAGGCTCACCCGCTCTTCCACCTCGGGCAAGGCGCGAACGGCCAGGGAAATTGCCGGCATCCTCACCGGTTTGACTTTCGCCCCGGCACAAACGGTGGAAAAGGTTTTCCCTTGCGCCAACCCGGCGGTCAACGTGGCGGAAAAATTGGTGCCGGCCTGGCGCGCCAGTTGGATGGCCTGGGTGAACCGGTAATCAGCGGTGACTTGTGCGAGAATGCTGGCGAGGGATTGGATTTCGCTGGGAAATCTTTTCTGGAAGGCGATGAGATACACCGCGTCCTCGCCGACAATGGCCGGCGCAAACGGTTCCTGTTCCGTCAGCGCGAACGCCGCCCGGCTGAAACTGGCCGGCACCCGCAACTCCTCGGGGCCATCCTGAAGATCGAAAGGCGCCGTGACTTTGACCGTCAGATTTGATCGCGCCGCCAACGGGCCGAGGTTCTCGGCGCGTTGCGGCGATTGTTCAGACAACTCGATGGCAAAAGCGGCCGCCATTTTACGGGCGTTGCGCTGCGCCAATTCCCGACGCATGTCCGTCTTGATCTTTTCCCTGACTTCAGCCGGAGATTTGGCGTCCCGATAATAGTTGGTCCCGCGATCTTCGTAAACGTGTTCGACCAGGGCATCGAGGTTGGTCATTTTCGCCATTTCCTGGCCGGCTTCGGCAAAAAAATTGGTCAGCTCAAATTGCACATAACGGACCTGCACCCGGTCCGGCAGGCGATAGCGCGACATTTGATTGGTGTAGAATTGGCCGACTGATTCGGGCGTCACCACCACCGAAGCCAGATAGTTCGAGCCGGTGAAAAACACCGCCTCGGTCGCCAGTTCCTGCCGCTCGCGGCGATAAAGCGTCTCGGCCTCCTGGGGCGTGATTAGTTTTCCGCTCAATCCCTGCACTGCGATCAATTGTTGAATCCCCAGTTCATGGCGCAGGAAACTCTCAAAATCAATTCCGCGAAACCCCTCGGGTTTCAGCCGTTTCTCCATGAAAGTTTCGTAGGGGGCGGCGCCCAGGATTTGCGCGGCGAGCCGGGCGACCGACGTGCTGCTCACCTGGATGTTCAAGTCCTTCATCTTCGAAATCAGCAGCAACTGATTGTAGGTTTCCCGGTTTGCGTTGAAGCCCAGTCGTTTAGCCTCGGCATCGTGGTCCGGCCAGTCGCCATGGGTGACGAGGTAGCGCAAATAAATATCGCGCTGGGCGGCCTGATAACTTTCTCTGCTGATCGGCTGGTCGTTGACTGTTCCTAAATCCACTTTCCCGCGGCTGGGGCCGGACAACTTGGAATACGGCGAAAAGAAAAAGAGAAAGCTGGCGATGGTGAGCGTGACGATGATCACCCATAGCCAGTGTTGATGGCGCCGAATAGTCCCAAGCATATTTTTAATTCAAAAATTAAGAGTGCGCACCCTAGCCGTCTTCCCCAAGCAGGGTCAAACGCAAAAAGCAGCGTCCCCAACCCACGAAACCCCGCACGAAATCCAACTTTACAAGCCCGGGCGGTTCATGCGACACTGCCCGGCAGTATGTCATACATCAGAAAATTCTTTCCACTCGTGTTGCTGCCTGTGTTGTTTGCAGGTTGCTCGTCCATCACCAACTTGACCCCGCAACAGCAAACCCGCAATGCCACCGGGCTGTATCCGGTTGAAGTCGCCCTGGCCTCGAGACAGCAAACCTTGCTCTGGGGAACCATCCAGCCGTACGTGGTGGTGGGCGTTGACTTTTATCCGATGCGCCCGACGTCGCTCATGAAAAACCGCTGGGAAACGCTGTTGCCAGTGCCCGCCACGACGAATGCCGTTCACTACAAATTCAAATTCGATTACCAATACAACAGCATTCCCGAGCGCCGGCAGGACAGCAAATTGTCGCCGGAATTCCGGTTGACGATCATGGACAAATAGTCCATTGCCTCCTCAATCCACCGCGCCATCTCCCGGGCCGCGCTTTTCAAACGCCGCCTGGTAAAGCATCTCAAAATCCTTTGCCGTGATTCGTCGCGGATTAAAGGCTGCCGTCCATTGGTGGGCCGCTTCGCGGGCGAGGACCTTGATGTTCGACGTCTCTACCCCGCAATCCGCCAGCGAGCGCGCGATCCGGGCCGCGTTCAAAAGCGATTCCAGCCGGGCAATCAGCGCGTTCACCGCGGCTGCCAGACCGTTGCTCACGCAGGCGATCTCCGGCGCCGAAGCGAGTTCCGCGTAAGCCCGGCGCGCTTGCGGCTCATGCGCATTGAAGCGAACCACCAGCGGCAACAGGATGCCCACCGCTTCGCCATGCGCCACCCCGTAATGCGCCGTGAGCGGGTTCGCGGCGGCGTGCGCCGCGCCCAACATGCTGCTTTCAATCGCCGTGCCCGCAAACGCCGCGCCCAGCAACATCCGACCCCGCGCTTCAAGGTCGTTTGGGTTTCGCAATACGCGGGGCAAATTCGGCACCGTCAACTTGAACGCCTCGTGCGAATACATCAGCGATAACTCGTTCCGGTTTTTGGTCACCGCCGTTTCCACGGCATGAGCGATGGCGTCGGNNGTCGATGCCGGTATGCGCCGTCACGGCTTGCGGTTGTGAAAGCGTGAGCGCCGGATCGAGAATCGCGATGCAAGGCGCCGCTTTGGGATCGAGACACGCCATCTTTTCGTGCGTCCGCTCGTCCGCAATCAGCGCCGCGGACTGACATTCGCTGCCCGTGCCGGCGGTGGTGGGAATCGCGATGANNGGCAACATCGGCTTCATCGCTTTGCCGATGCCCCGGTAATCCTGAATGCGACCCCCGTTGGTCAGAATGAAATTGCAGCCTTTCGCGGTGTCCATCGCGCTGCCGCCGCCCAGGCCAACGATGGCGTCAATGCCCGCCTTGCGGGCGACCGCCGTGCAATTATCGACGCAGGACGTCGTTGGATTTTCCCGCGCCTGGTCGAAAACCGTGACCTTGAGTCCCGCCGCTCTCAAAAAGCGATGCACCCGCCCCGCATGACCTGCCGCGACGATGTCGGGGTCGGTGACGAGCAAAACCCTTTTGGCGCCGATGCTCCGCGCCAGTTCACCCACGCGCGCGACGCTGTCCACGCCGAAAACCAGGCGTGTGCGCGGTTGGTGATCGAACGCTCCCAGATCGAATTTCCGGAAAGCCGGCGGCGTTGGCGATTTTTTTTTCTTTGATTTCAAAACCATTCGGAACGCTTCAGGTGCTACCCGCAATCAGACGCGACCATTCCCGTTTCTGTTCAATGCGCGTTGAAATGGCCAACCCGAAAGGGTCAGGCCCGTTCCATCGAACGCCCCTTGTAAAGAAACGCAAATCGGTTGTCCAGCCCGTGTTGACTCCTCCGCCCGTTCGGGGCGCATCTTGACACTACCC
>PLJQ01000500.1 GCA_003140275.1 Limisphaerales bacterium | reverse complement strand
GAATGGGGTCAGAGCGAGAACAACCGCCGGGCAAAGTACTACAGCTTGACCACCGCAGGACGCCGCCGGCTGCGTGAAGAGACGGCTGGCTGGAACCGCCTGGCGTCTGCGATTGCTGCAGCCTTGAACACGACACCAGAGGAGGTGTGACATGTTTGAGCGTTTTCGTTCTCTGTTTCGTGTGCTCACTCGCCGGCGTGACTTCGAAGACGGTATGACCGAGGAACTGCGCTTCCACATCGAACAGCGCACGGCGGAAAACCTAGCGGCGGGAATGTCGCCCGAAGAAGCAGCACGTTCGGCACGTCGTCGTTTCGGCAACCTGCAAAGCGTTCGCGAAGAATGCCGTGAAGTTCTTGGCGCAAGTTTCGGCGAGACAACGCTGCAAGACATGAGTTTCGGCCTGCGGATGCTGCTGAAGAATCCTGGCTTTACGACCGTAGCTGTCCTCACACTCGCGCTCGGCATCAGCGTAAACACGACGATCTTCTCCATCATCAACTCCTTCTTCTTTCAACCACTGCCGGTCAAGGACCCGGACCGGCTCGTGATGGTGCTTCAAAAAAGCGCTGTCTGGAAAATGCCCCACGGGCATTCGTGGCTCGACTTTCAGGACTACCGCAAGCGGGTCGGCGACTTCGAGGATGTGATCGCCACCTTTATGAACCCGGTTCATCTGAGCGCGCCGGACCAGCAGCCTGAACGCGCCTGGATTGAGGCCGCCAGCGCCAATTACTTTTCCCTGCTCGGCGTTGAGCCGGCGCTTGGCCGATTGTTTCAAACGGGGGAAGGCGAAACGCCCGGCGCAGATCCCGTCATCGTTCTCTCGCATGGTTGCTGGAAGAGAAGATTCGGCGGCGATCCAGCCGTGGTCGGCAGGGCGATTCACGTCAACGGTCATCCGTTCACGGTCATCGGTGTCACTCCGGAGAAATTTCTCAGCGCCCAGTGGTCCATCGCCGTGGACGGTTTTGTCCCGGCGTCGATGCTCGGCCAGCTCCGCACCGGCGGCGAGGGAATGTTGCGCGCACGGGGCGACGCGGCCTTCAAGGTCTTTGCGCGACTCAAGCCCGGTGTCACGCTCGCGCAGGCGCGCGCCGCGACGGACATCGTCGCCAGTCAGTTGGCCAGGGATTACCCGGAGGATCACAAAGGGGCGACGGTCTTGGTCGTGCCGGAGCGGCATTGCCGGCCGGAGCCGACGTTCTCCGAATCGATGCCGCTCCTCAGTTCCGTTTTCATGGTCATGGTGGGCCTGGTTTTATTGATTGCCTGCGCGAACGTCGCCAATCTGATGTTCGCTCGCGGTCTCGTGCGGCAAATGGAGATGGGTATCCGCAGCGCCATCGGCGCCGCGCGTGGGCGTTTGATTCGCCAACTGCTCGTCGAAAGTGTGCTATTGGGGCTGATCGCTGGCGTCGTGGGGCTGGTCATCGCTTTCTGGTCGGCCGACCTCCTCACCAGTTTCAACCCCACCGGCGACATCCCAATTCGCACTGACCTAAACTGGGATTGGCGCGTTTTTGCCTTCACGTTCCTCATGTCGGTCGCGGCAGGCGCAATTGCCGGACTGATGCCGGCGTTACGCGCGACCAAGCTTGACGTGCAGACGACGCTCAAAGAAGGCGGCCCAGCGCTACTTGTTTCGACGCGACACCTGTTCCGCAGCGGGCTGGTGATTTCGCAAGTGGCCATCTGCCTGGTCGTGCTGGTAGCGGGCGGTTTGTTTGTGCGCACCCTTCAACAAGCGAGCCGCCTGGACTTGGGCTTCCGCGGGGACCACTTGCTCCTGGCGTCGCTGGACTTGGGACTCCAAGGCTACAACGACGATCGCGGCAAACAGTTCAATCGTCAACTACTCGACAAGATCAAGGCGTTGCCGGGTGTCCGCTCTGCCAGCCTCGCGCGGAGCGTGCCTTTTGATTACGGCTTCGACATAGCGTCGGTCGCGACTGAGGACAAAGCCGCCAATGATTCCGACAGCTTTTCCGCCATGCACTGCAACCGCATCACTCACGAACACCTGAAGACAATGGGGATTACGCTGCTGCGCGGACGCGACTTCACAGCGCAGGACAACGAATCCGCACCCAAGACCGCGATCATCAATGTGCTGATGGCAGAAAAATTCTGGCCGGGCCAGGATCCGTTGAGCAAACGCTTTCGCTGGGGCCGCAACGGCGAGCTCTGGGAAGTCGTCGGCGTCACGCGTAACGCCAAATATACTTTTCTCGGCGAAGAACCCCGCCCGTACTTCTACGTGCCGCTTTCTCAGAACTACGTGTCGCCCGTGACACTGCATGTCTGGACCGCGAGCGATTCGGCTACCCTGGCCTCGGCAGTGCGCAAAGTCTTGCGCGATCTGGACCCGCAATTGCCGATTTATGGCGAGCGCACGATGGAAGAGCACTTGCGCAACAGCGCCTTCGCCATGATGCCGCTGCGCGTCGGTGCCACCCTTGCCGGCGTGCAAGGCCTCCTAAGCCTGTTACTCGCTGTAATGGGCATTTACGGCGTGGTTTCTTACGTCGTGAGCCAGCGCACACACGAGATTGGCATTCGCATGGCCCTTGGTGCGCAGAAGCTCGACATCTTCCGGATCGTGGTGCGGGACGGCGTGAAGCTGACGCTGATCGGCATCGGAATTGGCCTGCTCGGGGGGCTGGGACTTACGGCCGTGCTTGCCAAGGTGCTCCACGGCCTCACGCCTGCCGCTGCGCCAGTTATAGCCGTGGTCGTCGTTGTGCTCGCAGCCGTGGCGCTGCTGGCCTGTTACTTGCCCGCCCGCCGCGCGACCAAGGTCGATCCGATGAGAGCACTAAGACATGAATGATTTTTCAACACTTATGCAAACCACTATTCCATTGATTCAATTGGACAACATCGAGAAGGTCTTCCTCAACGACGAAGTGGAGACGCACGCGCTGTCCGGCGTCCAGCTTGAAATCCGCCACGGCGATTACGTGTCCATCTCCGGGCCATCGGGCTGCGGCAAGTCCACGCTGCTTTCCATCCTCGGGCTGCTCGATTCGCCTACGAGCGGCAGCTATCAACTCCGCGGCGAGCCAGTGGAGTATCTCGACCACGCCGCGCGCGCGCGTGTGCGCAATCGCGAGATCGGGTTTATCTTCCAAAGCTT
The DNA here is from genome assembly GCA_003140275.1 of Limisphaerales bacterium. Classification (GTDB taxonomy): domain Bacteria; phylum Verrucomicrobiota; class Verrucomicrobiia; order Limisphaerales; family PALSA-1396; genus PALSA-1396. The sequence goes on along the minus strand of PLJQ01000500.1, from coordinate 10,244 downwards.
TAATCTCATCGGCGACCTGAGCGTGTGGCAAAATGTCGAATTGCCGCTGACTTATCGCGGACTAAGCGCCGCCGAGCGGCATGAGCGGGTGGATGAAGCCTTGGCCAAAGTCGGCATGACGGCGCGGGCGAAGCATTACCCGGCGCAACTCTCCGGCGGCCAGCAGCAACGAGTGGCCGTGGCCCGTGCTCTTGGCGGTCGCCCGTCATTACTGCTCGCGGATGAACCGACTGGCAATCTCGACTCCAAGAACGGCGACGGGGTAATGTCGTTGCTGCGCGAATTGCACGCCGAGGGTGCGACCGTCTGCCTCGTCACGCACGATGAACGCTATTCCCGTGACGCGCAACAGACCATCCATCTCTTCGACGGGAAGATCGTGAACGAGAAGTCGTGATTGCAAGCTGACTTTCCTGGAAAGTTTTATGGACGTGCCCATTTCACCAGCGATCCGGAGACGACGCCAAACACGTCGTTGGTTCGTCGTCGCGGCGGTTGGCGTTGTGCTGGCACTGGTCACGCTCGGTTTGTCGCGACTTCAACCCGCCATCCCGCGCGTGGTCAAAGCTTCGCTCTATTTCGGCACCGTGCAACGTGGCGAGATGGTCCGTCAGGTACGCGGCAATGGCACGCTCGTGCCCGAGAACATTCGCTGGGTTCCGACGGCCAACGCGGGCCGCGTAGATCAGATTCTGGTATTGCCGGGCGAAGCGGTGAAGGCCGACACCGTGCTGGTGGAGTTGAGCAATCCGGATGTCGAGCAGGCCGCCTTCGACTCCGAATCACAACTCAAGGTCGCCGAAGCCGATATGGCCAATCTGCGCGTTCAATTGGATTCACAAAAACTGACTCAACAGGCGGCGGTGGCGAGCGCCCAGGCCAATTACAACGGCGCGAAAATTGATCTGGAAGTAAACGAAGAGTTGGCCAAAAGCGGCCTCGTTCCCGCGTTGACGATGAAGCAATCCAAGGCCAAAGCGGACGAACTGGCCAAGCTCTTCGTGATCGAACAGGAACGGCTGAAGATTTGTGCTGAAGCCGCCAAGGCCCAGCTCGCCGCACAGGAAGCGAAAGTTGCACAGCTTCGGGCGCAACTGGGTCTAAAGCACCGGCAAGTGGCGGCGCTCAAAGTTCGCGCCGGCATGGTGGGTGTGCTGCAGCGGCTCGGCGAGCTGACGAATCCGCTTCAGGTCGGCCAGCAACTTGCGGCGGGCGCGATTATTGCCCGTGTCGCCAACCCGGCGAAGCTGAAAGCCGCAATCAAGATCGCGGAAACGCAAGCGAAGGACATTCAACTCAAGCAAGTGGCCGAAATCGACACGCGTAATGGCGTTATCCCGGGCCATGTCATTCGCGTTGATCCCGCGGTGGAGAACGGCACCGTCACGGTCGATGTGGCCTTGGATGCGCCGCTGCCCAGAGGCGCGCGGCCCGATCTCAGCGTGGACGGCGTCATTGAACTGGAGCGATTGGCGTCAGTCCTCTACATCGGACGTCCCGTGCAAGGCCAGGCCGAGAGCACAGCAGGTCTGTTCAAAGTAGTGGAGAGCGGCAAAGCCGCGAATCGCGTGCCGGTCAAACTGGGGCGCAGTTCCGTGAGCGTGATTGAAGTGGTGGACGGTCTGCAAGTCGGCGATCAGGTGATCCTGTCCGACATGGCGCAGTGGGACGCTCACGAACGGGTGCGGCTGGAGTAAGATTCCTTAACTTCCAGCCCCGACCGGTTTGGCGGGATCGTAGTTTAACCACGGCCCAAGCCCACCAGGTCGGTGAACATGATGACAGCCAGCATGCGTTGCTCGGTGTTTTCGGACGGCACGAACGCATTTAATCGTGAACGCCACTGGCGAGGCATGCGATCACCAGCAGAGTTCCAATAAATGACCAAGTTTTCCACGCCTCAATGCTTGAACGACAACCCGGCGGCAATTATACTCGTTCACCTTGAAAAAAGGTTCGAGCGGCGGCGTGTAGATGCACCATTTTTATCAAGTCAAAATCCTTGTGACCACTTCACCGAACACATCCGTCAGGCGAAATTCGCGGCCTTGGAATTTATAAGTCAGCTTCTTGTGGTCGAGTCCCAGGCAATACAGAATCGTGGCTTGGAGATCATGCACATGCACCTTGTCTTCGGCGACATGGTAACCGAGTTCGTCGGTGTTTCCGTAGGTGATGCCCCCTTTGATGCCGCCGCCCGCCATCCAGATGCTGAATGCATGAGGATGGTGATCGCGCCCAATGAGATCGGGATTCTTGCTGCGGTCTTCATTCATCGGGGTGCGGCCGAATTCGCCGCCCCAAACCACGAGCGTGTCTTCGAGCAGGCCGCGTTCTTTGAGGTCTTTGACCAGCGCCGTGCAGGCTTTGTCGGTTTGTTGGGTTTGCCGCGCCAGGCCATCGCGGATGTCATTCGCTTTGCTGTCGCCGTGCTGATCCCAGCCCCAGTGGAAAAGTTGCACGAATCGGACCCCGCGTTCCAACAGGCGACGGGCGAGCAGGCAGTTGTTCGCAAAGGAAGCCTTGCCCGGCTCGGTGCCATACAACTCGTGAATTGCCTGCGGTTCCTTGTCAATCTCCATCAACTCCGGCACGTTCGTTTGCATCTTGTAGGCCAGCTCGTATTGCGCGATGCGCGTGAGTGTTTCCGGATCGCCGACCGCCTTAAGCTGCATTTCATTGAGGTCGTTGAGCGCGTCGAGCGAGTGACGGCGCGTTTGAGCGTCCATGCCGGGCGGGTTGGAAACGTACAGAACCGGGTCCCCTTGGGAACGACATTGTACGCCTTGATAAACCGTCGGCAAGAATCCGCTGCCCCAGAGCGAAGCGCCGCCGTCGGGCGACTTGCCACCCGAAACCAACACCACGAAGGCTGGTAAATTCTGTGTCTCGCTGCCCAAACCGTACGTCAGCCACGAACCCATGCTCGGCCGGCCCAATCGCGACGAACCGGTGTGCAGGAAAAGTTGCGCCGGGGCGTGATTGAATTGCTCGGTGAACATCGACTTGATGACGGCGACGTCATCCACCACCGTCGCCAGATGCGGCAGCAACTCGCACAATTCCGTGCCACACTTGCCGTGGCGGGCGAACTTGTGCGGCGTGCCGAGCATTTTGGGGACGCCCTTGATGAAGGCAAAGCGTTCCTTTTTAAAAAGTGATTCCGGACAAGGTTGCCCGTTCATTTCGACCAGCTTGGGCTTGTAGTCAAACAAATCGAGGGTGGACGGCGCTCCGGCCATGTGCAGGTAAATGACNNGGGTGATGGCTTGCAAACTTTGCTTGTAATGTTCGTTGGAAAGCGGATTCATGAACTAACCTTTCGTGATCGTCTCATCCATGTTCAACAACACGTTCGCCACGACTGTCCATGCGGCCAGTTCCGTGACGCTCATCCCTTCGGGCGGTTTGCCCAGTTCGCTGGTGGCAATTTTTTCCGCGGCGGGGGTATCGTGTTTGAAATGGGCCAGTTCCTGTTCGTAAAGCGCCGTGAGCCTTTCGAGTTCGTGAGGTCGGGGCTCGCGTGAAAGACAGAGTCGTAAACCATAAGTGGCGCGGGCTTCAACACTCGTTTGCGTTTCCGTCATCATGCGCCGCGCCAACGCCTGGGCCGCTTCGACGTATGCCGGATCGTTAAGCNNCCAAGCAGCGTCAGGGCTTGCAATGGGGTGTCGCTGTGGGAACGCTTTACCACGCAGAATTCCCGGCTCGGCGCATCGAATGTGGTCATGGCCGGATGCGGATTGGTCCGCCGCCAGAACGTGTAGAGACCCCGGCGATACTTGTCTTCGCCCTTGCTGGTCACCCAGTTGTCACCGCTGTAAACGACCTGCCAAAGCCCGTCGGGTTGCGGCGGCAGNNCAACCCGCCGACCGTCAACGCCTGGTCACGAATCATCTCGGCTTCCAAACGCACGCGCGGCCCGCGCGCAAACAAACGATTGTACGGGTCGCGCTGGATGAGGTAGGGCGTGACTCGCGAGTTCTGGCAATAGGTCGCCGAGGTCACGATCAATTTGTGCATCGCCTTCATGTCCCACTTTTGAAGCCTGAACTCGGTTGCCAGCCAGTTGAGCAAATCCGGATGCGTCGGCAATTCGCCTTGCGTCCCAAAATCCTGGCTCGTCTCCACAATGCCGATGCCAAAGTATTGTTCCCAAAAACGGTTCATCGTGACGCGGGCCGTCAACGGATTATTTTCATCCACCAGCCAACGGGCGAGGTCGAGCCGGTCGGGAGGTTTTCCCGGTGAACGCGGCTTGAGGGCGCCAAACACGGCCGGCGTCCCGGGTTCAACCTTGTCCCCTTTGCTCAAGAAACCGCCGCGAATCAGGATGTGTGTTTCGCGCCCCTTGGCCAGTTCTTCCATCACCGACGTAATGGGAATTGATTTGTCCAAATCGGATTCTGCGTGGCCCAGTTTGGCCAGTTCTGCGCGCACCGTTTTCAATTCCGATGCAAAAGAACGATGATGCGCCGCCAGTTCTTCCTTTTGTTTCTCAGTTCGGTCGGCCGGTGCGACGGCGAGGATTTTTCGAATGGCGTCGGGCACGTTCGGCGCGGGGACTGGCTCGTCCAGGGTGGTGACCAATAACCGAAAGCGGCCAACGTTGGCTTCACCGAACTGCGATTCGTGACGGAGAGTGATGCTCAACGTTTTACCCGGATCGAATCCAACGCGATTGGAAATCGTGAAGTAGGCGGAGCGTTCAACACGAAATTTTTCGTCACCCGCGCTGATCGCCCAGCCCGGACCGGGTTTCCCGTCGATCAAATTGGTGACGCTGTGGCCGTCCTGGGTGTAATCGGCACTGGCGCGCTGGAACACGATTGGGTGGGCGGGAGCGGATTTATCATCCGGCAACCATGAGGCTTCGAAACGGCTGAGGACGAAGCTGCCGTTGGGGTGGCGGCCCAGCGATTGGTGCGGCAGACTCGCGTCGGGCAATACTTCGAGACGAATGCCGGTGATTTTTTTGCGGTCCGTTTGTGCGACGACGGTGTAAACGTCATTGGAAGGATTCTTGCCGCCGGCGAGCAGCGATTTGTCCCCGGCCTTGGTGAGCGTCGCGCCGCCCGCCGAGGTGAACTCCACCGGATCAAGCACCCGCCAACTGGCCAGAGCGGCTACCGTCTTTCGCTCCCACGCAGCCTGGGATTCAGCCAGCTCCGGTGTTTGGGCTTTGAACTGTTTGTCCAGGGCGGCGATATCGTCACGCACTTTTTGAAGCTGCCCTGCTTGTCCCGGAGTCGGCAACTTCATCACCGGCGATTCGTCATCGCTATCCGCATCGGCGGTGTTATTCAGCAGTGCGTAGAACTGGTAATATTCCTTCATCATCAGCGGGTCATATTTATGATTGTGGCATTGAGCGCATCCAAACGTGGTGCCCATCCAGACCGACATCGTGGTATTGATCCGATCCACGATCGCTTCATGCCGGAATTCCTCCTTGTCGGTGCCGCCTTCCGTATTGGTCATCGTGTTGCGGTGGAAACCGGTCGCCACTTTCTGGTCCTGTGATGCGTTGGGCAGCATGTCACCGGCGATTTGTTCGATCGTAAATTCGTCGAACGGCAGGTTGCGGTTTAGCGCGTTGATCACCCAATCCCGATACGGCCAGATCGTCCGGCGGTTGTCTTTTTCGTAACCCTGCGTGTCAGCGTAGCGGGCCAGATCCAGCCACGGACGCGCCCAACGTTCGCCGTAGGCGGAAGAAGCCAGGAGACGATCCACCAGCTTCTCGTAGGCGTCCGCGCTCTTATCGGCCAGGAAAGCGTCCACTTCCTCCAACGCCGGCGGCAGTCCGATGAGGTCCAGACTGACGCGGCGGATCAACGTGGCACGATCCGCTGGCGGCGATGGCTTGAGCTTTTCCTTTTCCAGTCGCGCCTGCACAAAATAATCGATGCCGTTGCGCGGCCATTTTTTATTTTGGACTTTGGGCAGCACCGGGCGCACCGGCTTGACGTAAGCCCAGTGTTTTTTCTCCGCCTCCTCCGGCCAGATGGCGCCTCGCTCAATCCACGAACGCAATAAAGCAATTTGCTTCCCGGTCAACCGTTCGCCTTTGGGCGGCATCATTTCGTCCGGGTCCTGGCTCGTGATCTTCTGGATCAACGGACTTTCAGCGCTTTTGTTCGCGACAATGGCAGGCTTGCCGGAATCGCCACCCCGGAAGGCGTTTGATTTGCGGTCGAACCGCAGGCCGCTCTTTTGTTTCTTCGCGCCATGACATTCGTAACAGCGACTTTCAAGGATTGGGCGAATGTCTCGGTTGAAGTCCACTTTGACCGGCCCGGCCGCGAAAACGTTGCCGTCGGAGTGCGCAATCACCCAACCGAGACAACTGAGGAGGAACATTCGCAAGCCGGGGAGTTTCACTGTCGATCTAGCCATTTTCGCAATCTGAAAGTTTGGTTTGTGTCACTTCAGACTTTAGTCTTAGTGACCAATCGCCGCAAATGAAAAACAAGCCTTGGCCAACCGCTATCGCGGTGGGGTGGGTTGGTTCAAGCTCCACAGGATGCCATTGAGCAGCAGGCGACGAAAGGCCGGCAGTTGAAAATCTTCGGGATTGCCCAGCGACGTGTAAAAAACGCGGCGCTGGTTGCCCGTGTTCACCCAGGCGACCGGCTCGATGCTGGAAGTTCCCTCCAACTGGCCGTTCAGCAGCGGCGTGACGGTTGGCGCGAGATTGCGGCTTTTGTAAAGATGCGATGTCACGCGCACGCCCCCGGCAGGAATGCCCGTGAGCACCGGATGAGTTGCCGCATCCGCAACGACGCTCAGCAAGGTCGCCGGACTGTTCGGCGGTTTATTGGCATAATGCCCTTGATAGCTCGCGCCGAGGATATCGACATCGAACGTGCTCCACGAGTCGTGGCGTTCATCGGGTGGTTTCGCATCGAACGCATGACTGGCATTGCGGATACCGACCAACGGCCTGCCCGCGTTCAGGTGTTGACGGATGAGTTCAAGTTGCTCCTTGGGCGGCGTGCGACGGCGGACGCTGACCACGAGCAGGTCGGCATTCTTGATGGCTTCGATTCCGGTAAATGCATTCGGGTCGCTGGCATCAGCCTGAATGAACGTGCAATGGAAACCGCGAAAGGCGAGTTCCTTCTTGGCGAATTCCGGCAGCGTTTCCGCCGTATGATATTCCGGTTCGCTGATGAGGAAGGCGATTTGCGAACGCTTGTCATCCTTGAAGCGGAACGGTTGTCCTCCGAGAATGTCCGCGCTGGTGATCGACGGGCACCAGTATTTTTCGATGTGTTCCACGACCAGATCGGTGCCGGCAAAATGACTGACGAACGGCTTCTTTCGCGAGTTGTACATCGTGTCAGTCAAGTCGCGCATCAACAGCACATTCTTGCCGACGCTGACCATTTGCCGGATGGAAAATGGCCGGCCCAGAGCGCACATGTTGGCATGCACTCCCATGATGATGACGTTGTCGATGCCGGATTGCTGAAGCAGGTTATAGACTTCCTCGCCGTTGTCGGTGATGGCATCTTCGGGCGCGATTTCGAGTGTGGCGATCTCACGTTTCCACGGCCCGCCTTGTTTGCACTGGGGCTGGTCGTCGCAACCGCCATCGGAATCGTCAATTGGCAACGGTCCTTCCCTGGCCAGGTTCAACGACTTCCATTTGCTTACGTCAGCGGGCGGTTTGATCTTGGGCGCTTCCTGGGCGCGTTTCCGTTGCGGCGCACCAGCGTAAAACTTCATCGTGTCGCTGGGACAATGAACGATGAACACGCCGCGCCGGCGGGCTTCCTTGATGACGTCGTTCATGCGCGGTGCCATTTCCGCCACGCGCTCCGTCGCGCCTGTGCACCAGTGCTGGTTCCACATGTCGCAAATGATGATGGCGGTTTTTTTGGGCTCCCATTCGACGGTTTTGTTGACGACCTGATACTTGCCGCTGCCCTTGGACGTTTCGACCCGGCTGCGCGTGGACAGCGTGAGCGGCTTGGATGAATCCGCTGCGAGTGCGGACAAACAAACGAGCAACAAACAGGCGACGATAGCTTTGGGATAGTTTTTCATCAGGGTCATGGGTGCAATCATAGACGCGGCAGAGATTTATTTTCAACCAGGGAAGTTTACTTAGTCGTCCACGTCCGCACCGGCTTGTGGGGGCGAAGCTTCCGAGCGAAGGCCCACGTCCCGCCACTTCGCCGACAAAACCCGCTCCACCAACCGCTCCATCGGCTTTTGTTGCTCGCCCGGCACGGCGGGAATCTTGGAGTGCGCCGGCGGAGCGCAGCGGCGACGGCGCTTTCGAGCGCATGAGAACGCCACTCCATCCGGTAACTTTCCGCCCGTGCGAAAGCGGTGTCGCGTCCGACTTGCCACCGCAGTCCAAAAGCTCGCGCTCATTTCGTTGCGCCTTGCACGATTTTGATTTCCTCCGGCGTCAAGGCATAGAGCGCAGACACCAACTCTCACGCTTCCGCTCCACCAATCGCTTCATGGCTTTTGTTTTGGCATCTGGCATAACCGATCATTGGCCACCGCACGCCGTCAATATCAAAGCCGACATGCGTAAAGTTCCATCGCTTTCTTTTTGTCACCGATGCGGCTGGTTTAGAAAAGTCCTTTGCCGGCTGCTTTTCCAAACTGTTCGACTTGCTTGCCAAACTCCAGTCGTCCTTCATGCTCCAGCCGCTCGAAATTTGCGTAGTCAAAAATCGGCGATTCTACCGAAAGACTGCCGCCTGAATCGTTTGGCATATCCTTGAACATCCCACCCACCGCCGCGACCAAGCCGTCGTATTGCTGGAGCTTGCTCCTTAATTTTTCTTCCGATCGCGTGTGCCAGTATTCGCCTTCGTCGGTCACCTCCACCAACACGCCAAGCCGCCGCCAAAAATCCAGCAGGCTGATGATTTGCCGATGGCACTTCAGAAAATGGCCCCAGCCGTGCTCGCCTGCATATTGGGTTTTGCAAAAACCTTTCAGCAGCCAGCCGCCCTCAAAACCAGTGGCGATTGACCCCGCGCGAAACGGAATCCGGCGCTGATACTTGCACAGGCCGAACAGCGCGCTTTCGCAGCCTTCCCCCGGCCAGACTTCCACCACCCAACCGCGCTTGGCGGGAATATGGCCGAAGCAACAATCCTCTTCGCGTCCCACGCTGACAAATAACGACGTGAAGGGCCTGTCGGCCTTGACGCTTTCAACTTCGCCAACCTCAGCGCAACCGATTTTCCGGGCGTAAAGCGCCGTGCGTTCGGCCAGTTCGCGAACGACCGCGACGGAAGGTTTCTTTGCGACGGACAATTTGTAGTGAATGGTCAGTCCCATAATCGCCTCAATTTGTTGTTTCGTTTTTCACTGCCGGACAGTTTGCGCGAACGGGTTGGACAAATGCAGTCCAAGCCGGCTTGCTTCAATCTTTTTCTTTCGGCTCACGACGCGGCTTGCCGTGAATCAGCCAGAACTCCAGCAAGCACGCCAATTCGGTTGCTCGCTTTTCATCACCCGTCCGGCTGCGAGCCAGCTCATCCGCTTTTGCCGCGAGCGCGACGAGGCGTTGGGTCAACCCGGCTTGTAAGGACGAAGCTTCCGAGCGAAGGCCCATGTCCCGCCGCTTCGCCGACTAAATCCGCTCCACCAATTGCTCCATCGGCTTTTGTTTCTCGCCCGGCGCGGCAGGAATTTTAGAGTGCGCCGGCAGAGCGCAGCGGCGACGGCGCTTTCGAGCGCACGAGAACGTCACTCCATCCGGTAACTTTCCGCCCGTGCGAAAGCGGTGTCGCGTCTGACTTGCCACCGCAGTCCAAAAGCTGGCGCTCATTTCGCGCTGCCTCCCACAATTTTGATTTCCTCCGGCGTCAGGGCGTAGAGGCGATAGACGATCTGGTCAATCAACTCGTCGGTGAAGACGATTTGTGCTTCCAACGGGAGGATGGCGGACTTGGATTGCTCGAAGCGGGAGCGGATTTTGTTTTCAGCGGCTTCGTTCAAATCCAGCTTGGCGGCGGCGAGCGATTTGCGGTTCTTGTTCAAGTGGGCGAAGACTTCGGCGGTGTCCAGCTTCCAGAATTCGTCGAGCTTGGTTTTCGGGTTGAGAGTGCGGGCGTCAATGCAATGGAAATCTTTGAGGTCGGTGAGAAACTGGTGGGCGGCGGCGCGCTGGTGTTGGTTCAAATCCATCATCTGCTCGGCCAGAAACGCAAGAACGTCGTGGACCACATCAGCACGTTCGGGCCTAGCCTGAATACGTCATAGTT
>PLJQ01000398.1 GCA_003140275.1 Limisphaerales bacterium | reverse complement strand
TGATAGATTGGGGACTCGTGTAACTCGTCCCTCCGGAGTTCCGAGAAGGACTGAGGACAGCCCGCCCTGCCTTTAAGTTCATCCCATCTCAATGCCCACGGGACAATGGTCGGAGCCGAGCACCTCGCTTCGGATGAAGGCGCGTTTGAGTCGCGGACGCAGTGCGGCGGAGATAAGGAAGTAATCGAGTCGCCACCCGATGTTCCGGGTGCGCACTCCAGGCATCGGACTCCACCAAGTGTAGTGCCCGGCACCTTTTTCGAATTCGCGGAAGGTGTCGAGGAAGCCCGCTTCCGCAAACGCGCTGAAGCCGGCGCGTTCCTGGGGCGTGAAGCCATGATTGCGAACGTTAGCTTTGGGATTGGCGAGATCGAGTTCCGTGTGCGCTACATTGAGGTCGCCGCAAAAGATCACCGGCTTTTTCCGCTCCAACTTTTTCAGATAATGCCGAAAGTCGTGATCCCACTGCTGACGGTAAGCGAGTCGAGTGAGTTCGCGCTGCGAATTCGGCACATAAACGTTCACGAGAAAGAAATCATCGTATTCAGCAGTGAGCACGCGGCCTTCGCAGTCATGTTTGCCAATCCCAATGCCGCGCGTGACCTGGTAGGGACGAGCCTTCGCAAAAATGGCGGTGCCTGAGTAACCCATTTTTATTGCGACGTTCCAATAGGTGGTGTAACTCGCGGGCCAGAGCTGTTCGACATCGTCTGGCCCGGCCTTGGTTTCCTGCAGACAGAGGACGTCCGGCTTTTCCCCGGCAAGAAAGTCGAGAAAGTTTTTCCGGAGCACGGCTCGCAGGCCGTTGACGTTCCAGGAAACCAGCTTCATCGCAGACCAGGCCTTGAATTGCTGCGAGCTTTGCTTTCCAATGCCGCAACCCAGTCGTGACCATGCGCAGGCGCAAGACAGCGAAAACGCCCATCCGCGTCAGTTGTGATTTCAATGGCCTTCGCCCGTTCCCCGGTGACCGGGTCAAACTGAGTGAATCGATATTTTGAATTACGACTGAGACCACTTACCAGAACTGGCCGCGCAGTAAGCGCATAGATGATTCGCAATTGATCGGATATACTCAACGCATACGGCACAAAATACGGTTCGTTTTCTTCGAGCCGACCCCACGGCCCCTCGCCATGATGCGCGGTGGCGAGCGCTGGTGCCCAACCGGAATCATCGAATCCAACTTCGTGCCAGCCGTTCGTCTCTGTTTTCGCAACGCGCCACTCGGTGCCGGAACGAATTATGGTCGGCGCGCCTGTGGTGAGTTCGATTTCAAGACTGGCAATCAGCCCGGCGGGATTCAGTGTCACTGGCGCCGGCGCATTTTCGGCGCGAACCGCCAGAATGTTGCGTCCGGTCTTAAGTGCGGCAGTGACCTCGAACCGGCCCGGAGATTTCCAACCCGCGCCATCGCCAATTCTTTTGCCGTTCAGCCAGACCGTGAATTTGTCATCCGCAGCCATGTGGAGAACGGCACTTTGAACCGACGAGATTGNNGATTGGGGGCCCTGCAAAATCACGCCGGAAAAAGCGCTTTGCCACTGGCGCGTCAATCCTTGGATCGCCCTCTGGAAACCAAATCCAGTCGCCCCACGCGATGGGAGTTGGTTTGTCAGCCCACTCCACGGAGCCTGGCAATGGCTGGCAAAGGGACCACGGAAATTCTTCAAGGAATTTCTTGCCAAGACCAATCTGCCGCGAGCCAGCCAGGTTCATCGCTTCGTCCCAAGTGATCTTTCCGTAACCCACACCACCTTTGGCGCCGTTCGGTGATGGACCGTGCGGTTGCCCGCGACGATTGCACTGCCAGATACCGTTCGCGCCATAGGTGTGGCCGGCGGCGCCGTTCATCATGCAGAGCCAGAACATCGCCCGCGGCCATTCGGCGGGGATTTTGTCCATCAACATCTCGTAACTGGCCTCGCCGTTGATGACGGGCATGACCGGTTTGTCCGCGTAAGACTCTTGCATGGTGCGCACGGTGGGTGGTACGGCTTCGCGCTGGCCGTGCGGCGTTTGCAGCATGTCAATGTCGAGCAGCGAGAGGTCGTCAGTGGCGTTGCGCGCGCTTAGGCGGTTGATGCCGGTCGGGTGAATCGTGATGAGCCGGTGAAACGAGTCCGTCTCGCGGAGGTAGCGCGTGACCTCGGTCCAGCTCTTGACCTGCGCACGATCATCGTAGGGAAATCCTTTGGCGAGGTAGTAAGGCAGGTTCGCCTCGCCCGCGACGCACCACACCACCGGCCACGCGCCGTATCGGGCGACGAGGTTTCGCCAGTGTTGCTTGGCCTTCTCGACACCCATTAACGGAATGAAGTAGCCCCATGCTCCAACGATACAAGGTGTGAAGCCCTGCTCGACGAGGTGGTTCAACCGTTTATCCGCCGCATCAAAATATTCAGGGCGAATGCTGGAGTAGTTCGTCGCCCAAGGGAAACCGGCTTCGTTCGCGCCACGCGGGTCAAACGGCGGCATGTCCGGGTAAAGTCCCATCACGATTTGAACAACATTGAAACCTTTGGCCTTCCGGTCGGCCGTTAGTTGCTTGAACTCGTCGGGCCAATGCAGCCGATGGCATAAACCCATCCACCAGGTATCTCCGAGCCAAAAGAACGGGGTGCCGTCCGCGTGCTCGAGATGGCGCTTGTCGGAGGCCACGCGAATCGAACCGTGTTTGTAGAGCGGGTTCTCGCCGTAGTAGGGTACAACTTCGACGCGGCCGTTCACGCCTTGCAATCCCGCGTCCTTTACATCGTTGCACTCCGTGCGCCAGCGATGCGTTCCGACAATCGGCGAGGCGAACCGCGCTTTCCAGGTGTTGTCGCCTGCCCAAAATGCCGGAACGCGGAGCGCGGCGCCAGCCGGGTTGGTAACGATTACGTCGAGAGTAACTTCGTTGAACGGATCGGGACGCGGTTGCTGCGCAGTAAAGGTGATTTCTACCGGAACGTTGGCTTCAGTGCGCGCGGCACTTGGTGCGCCGCGAGCTGTGGGAGCAGATGCAATGGCAAGAAACAGCAGAAGTGCCTTGAAACTGGCGGCTCGAATTTCAGCCGAAACCCACTGAATGCGTTCACGAAACGATTTTTGCGTCATGGTGCGTGTGAGGAGTACGACAATGTACTCGCTCGTGAGCAAGTAAAAAATTGACCTTGTTTGCCGGCCACCGGCGAAACCGTTAAAAACGGTTATACTTCCGCTCCCCTTGCACTGCACCGGGCTGAAGCCACGGTGTAAATGGGATCCAAGAGGATCGTCGGTTGATTCGGAGACAGATTGATTTGAAGCAGCACCCGGTGGCGTGATTCTTATTTTAGCTTTTTGCCCGTCGATGCCTGCCGGCACAATGTGGTCAGAAACGATTCACCCCAATTTTGTAACCGCGCCTCGAGGCGGCGAGTGCAATCGCAATTGCTGCACGCCCACGGCTCGGTGCCGTTCTCGTGCCGGCAATTTTTGCGCGCGTGCGCGGCTTTGACGCTGAGGATCTCGAAATATTCCTCCCAATACGGACTTTCCTCCTGCAACGGCGTCGCGCAAAAGCAGACCTCGACCCATTGGACGGTGCCGTCGTCGCCGACGCGGGCGTGCTGCATATCGTCCTGGTATTCGTCGCCAGCAATCGAGCCTTGACCGAGCGTGCCATCGCAGATTGCTCGAAGCAGGACCTTTTCCTGGCCGGACTTCACTCGTGCCTTTATGAGGTAGCGCATGATTTCTCGGCGGGAACCTACGACGGGTTAACCCCACGCTCAAACGGAGTGTGCTTTACATTTTATGCCGCGCCATCACCCAGATGATGTGAACGCCATGGCCAACTGCCAGCGCCAATAATCCGATGCCCGAGAAGTGTTCCATCCGCAACAGGGTTTTCTCACTGAATTTTTTGTGGCCGAGTGAAACCGCATAGCTGAGGCCAAAAAACCAGAGGCCGGTGCCGACCGCCACGCCGGCGATGCAGGAAAATTTGCCCCGACCGTTCGGCTCGACCAATTCGCGGGAGATGAAGTTTGCCGCCAGAACGATCCAAAAGAGCAACACTCCCGGATTGCCCATAACCCGCACAAATCCCGTCGTAAAGGCGGAGGTCGGCCGGAGTTTGCCTTCGATGCGTTCTTCAATTTTGTTCGAGGCTTCAATCTGCCGGGCCAGCAGAAATTTCAATCCGAGGTAAAGCATGAAAACGAAACTGAACAATTCCATCGCTGCTTTTATATAGCCCCGGCTGAAAAATGAAGCGAAGCCCGTGAAGGCTAGCGCGCAGTAAATGACCTCCATTACCACCGCGCCCAAGCTTATCATGATCGCCCATTGAAAGCCGCGACGCGCGCCTTCATTGATGATACTGAGATTGACGGGGCCGACGGGGATGGAAAGAAACAAACCGCTGATGAAACCGGTCAGCGCCGCCAACAAGCTGGGTGGCAACTCGAACATGGATGATTACGGTTGGGCCGGCCACTCATCTTCATCTTCATCTTCGATTTCGCGCAGAATTTGCCTCGAAATACGCGGGCGAACAAAGCCATAAATCAGGTACGCGGTGAAAAACAGCGGCAGCACAAACACCAGAATCTTCTCGCGCAAGATCACCACACTGCCGATGAACAGAATGGTAATAAGCGTCTTGGTAAACGTTCGGGTTGCCCGCAAATCCAAGGTCTTGAAACTCGGATATTTCACGTTGCTCACCATCATCGCGGAGAGAAAGAGCAACAGCACCGGCAACAAGTAGCGCCAACGGCCCACGGCGAACTCCTTTTCGTCCCACCACATCATAAACAGCGTCAGCGACGCCACCAGCGCCGCTGCCGATGGAATCGGGAAACCGAGAAACTCCTTGCCACCGCCGCCGGTGGTCTGGGCGCTCAACACGTTGTAGCGCGCCAGCCGGAATGCGCCGCAGATGAGGTAAATGGACGCGACAAACCAGCCGATCTCCGCATGGTGGTCGCCAAACACGTCTTTCAACACGATGCGATGGACCAGAAACGCCGGCGCCACTCCAAATGAAATCAGGTCCGCCAACGAATCGAACTCGCGCCCGAACGGACTGTCCGCCCCGCCCAGGCGCGCCACCCGGCCGTCGAACAGGTCGAAGATGCAAGCCAGCAGGATAAACGCGAGCGCGAGCTTGATCTGCGCGAAGTAATTCGAGCCGGAAGGGTCGGCTTCGACGATTTTCGTCAGCGCCACGAAACCGCAGAAGAGATTTCCCGCCGTGAGAAGATTGGGCAGAAAATAAATTTTCAACCGCGCCTCGGTCGGCTCCGGTTCCGGCAGATTGGAAGGCAGTGACATAAAAAGCTCAATCAAAAGTGGCCATGATCGTTTGTCCGCCGATCACCTTATCACCCAGCTTCACCTTGATCGTGGCTGCGGGAGGCAGATAAAGATCTACGCGCGAACCAAATTGAATCAAGCTGATCCGCTCCCCGCGCGCCGGCGCGTCGCCAATGGCCACCCATGGGACGATGCGACGCGCGATCAGGCCGGCGATTAATCGCACGCCAATCTTTTCACCGACGCGTTCACCCGATTCAATGCCGAGCAGCACGTTTTCATTGTGGGCGGCAGATTCGGTTTTGATGGCGTTCAGAAACTCGCCCGGGTGATGTCGGAAGTGGACGATTTTACCGCCCACGGGCGCATTTTGCACATGGACATTGAATACTGAGAGAAACATGGAAATTCGCCGGCAGTTGCCCCCCATGAATTCCGGCTCGGTCACTTCGTCAATCACATCCACTTTGCCGTGGGCCGGGGAGACAACCACATTGGGTGCCGTAGGCACGAGGGGATTCGGGTCGCGAAAAAAGTAAAGCGTAAAGAGCGCAAAAAGGACCCAGACCTTTATCAGGCTGGTGGCAAGTGTCACTATGAAACCGCCGACAATGATGGCTAAAAAGCCGGCGGTGATAACCGCTACCAACATCACGACCGTCCAGAAAATCAACTTGAGACCTGCGCGAATGGCTTTGCCCGAATGCTTCATGCATTTACCTTAAAGTTCAAAGTTCAAAGTTCAAAGTTCAAAGTTACTGAGAAGCTGGCCAATGGAGGTTCTGACTTCGACTTAAGCGCCGAGACCCACGATGGCTGCGTGGAGTTTTCGTTCAATGGTTTTATGACGTTCCTGACCATGTATTTTTTGCCCGTTGCTTTCGGCAACGTAAAAAGTGTCAATCGCAGCGCCCTTTTCGGTGCAGATTTTGGCGACGGAAATGTCAAGGGCGAGTTCGGTGAGAGTCTGCGAGATGACGTAAAGCAGGCCCAGCCGGTCTTCCGTTTCGATTTCGATGACCGTGCGGCTTTCGGAGACTTCGTTGTCGATATAAATACGCGTGGGGATATGCTCCCCTTCCAGCGATTGATACAGCGGTCGGCTGATTCGCTGCCGCTCAATCAACGCGTGGAAATCCACTTCACCGCCGGTCAACACTTTTAGGAGCAGACTCTCAAATTGTTCGCGCGCCGGTTGATCGGCCAACAGTCCGGTTTTGGCGTCGGTCACAAAAAATGTGTCCAGCACAATACCGTCGTCGCGGGTAAAAATCTGGGCGCTCAAAATGTTCAAGCCGCAGGCGCTGAACGAGCCGGCGATGTTACTGAACAGCCCGGCGCGGTCCCAAGTGCAGATTTTGACGGCATTGTAACCGCGATCCGGCTCATTGTGCCAGTTGACGACCGGTTCGAGAGCACTCTCCTCTTCCGCAATCTGCAGGCGCATGAACCGATGGGTAAGGAGGAGGTCATCCACAATTTCTTTGGCCGTATGAATTTGAAAATAGCGCGGTGGCACCGCCGTAAAGTGGGCATTCAATTCTTCCTCGCTCAAATGTTCAGGCAGCCACCGGCGGACTTCTTCCGCCAGCCGTTCGCGTTGTTTTTCCTCGACGCGAAGGAACTCCCTGCTGCCCGTCAGCAGGGGCATGGTCTTCAGGTACAGCGTCCACAAAAGGGAATCCTTGAAACCATTCCATAGTTTATCGCTCGTGGCCAGCGAATCGACGAACGTGTGCAGCGTGAGCAAGACCAGCGTTTCCGGTGTTTGCACTTGTTCGCCAAAACTGCGAATGACTGCCGGGTCTTCCAGGTCGCGTCGCTGTGAGATGTGGGCCATGAGCAGGTGATGTTCGATGACGCGCTGCAAGGTGTGCGTGGTGGCCGAGTCCAGTCCCAGGCGTTTGGCGACGCGCAGGGCGATTCGGCCGCCAACTTCGGAATGTTTGCCGTAACCGTCCGCCTTGCCGGTATCGTGGAGCAGCAACGCCAGGTACAAAACAAAGGGACGCTCCAGATTCTGAAAGATCGGCGCGTAACTGTTGGAGGGCGGCTCCTTCGCTTCCCACACCCGGTCCAGCTTTTCCAGACAAACCAGAGTGTGCTCATCCGCGGTGTATTGATGATAAAACTCATGTTGCACCAGACAGGTGAGCTTGCCGAACTCAGGGATGTATTTGCCGAGCAGTCCGACATCGTGCATGGCGCGCAAAACGGGCGCCACGTTGCCGCGCTGATTGAGAATGGCCAGGAAGGTTTCCCGCACGTGCTCGTCGGTCAAGAATGCGCGATCGACCAGCGGAAGCTGGTTGCGAACAAGTTGGGCGAGATCGGGATGCACCAAGAGACCACGTTGTTGGGCGTGGAGAAAAACGCGCATGAGCCGGCGGGGTTGATCGTGAAAAATTTGCGGCGAATTGGGGTGGATGTATCCGTCCAGGAACTTGAAACCATCCACCACCGGTTGGTTGAAAGTACGCCCCCCGATAAAGCCGCGCAAGAATTTGAGCCGCTTCGGAGACGGCAACAACGCCAGCCGCTGTTCCAAGATGCGGTTGATGAGGTAAATGTTCCGCGCGTGGGTGTAAACGTCCCGCATGAATCTTTCCAGCCGTTTGCTCGGCGAACGGTCGGTGTAACTGAGGTTATGCGCGATGGCAGGTTGCAAACTCTTGGTAAGCACATCCGCCGGACGCTCGACGTGGTATTGCAGTTCGGTGCGCGTACGGAGCAAAAAATCGTAGGCTGCTTCGAGTTGTTTGCGCTCGCCATCGCTGATAAGATCGCGCTGCTGCATTTGTTTCAACGAGCGGGTGCGGTATTTGAAATACGCCATCCAGAGCAGGTTTTGATGATCGCGCAGGCCGCCGCAGCCGTTTTTGATATTGGGTTCCTGCATGCAGGCGGAGTTGCCGAACCTGGCGTGTCGCGCAGCCTGATCTGCCAACCGCTCGGCAATGTACTTGCCTTCCTGTCCCTCGACGCATTTGGCCAGGACGGTTTTCTGAAATTTGTTGAAGAGGATTTCATCGCCGATGAGGAGCCGCGACTCGATGAGCGAGGTTTTTGATTGCATGTCGCTGGTGGCCACTTTAACGCAATCCCCAATACTCCGCACGGAATAACCGATTTTCAACCCGATGTCCCACAACGGATACAAAATACCATCGATGATTTTTGCGAGGTGGGGCAGCGGTTTGCCGCTCGCCACAACCTGGCCGTCATGGAGAAACATGAAATCAATGTCGCTTTGCGGATTGAGTTCCGCGCGACCATAACCGCCGATGGCGATCACCGCCAACGGCGGAAACTCTTTTTGCGCCTGCGAAGAGAGGCTGCTTTTGGCCGCCGCCCATAAATAACGGATCAGAACGTCAAGAATTTCCGCGCGCGCCTGGCAAATTTCCTGCCCTTTGGCGCCGGCGCGATGGAGTATTTTCAGCCGATGTGTTTCCACCTTGAGAAACGTTTTGTAGCGCGCGAGCTCCTGCGTGGGCAAGCGACCGACCGGTAACGGCAGCCGCGCGGCCGCGTTCAATTCGATTTTTTCCGACAACGTTGGCATCCGTTCGCACATTAGGCCGGAAATCCCAGCCAACGCAAGAACCCAACCTTATTGCAACCTTGTGACCAAAGCGGGTTTTGTTACTTTGCCATCGTAATGTCCATCAATCTCGATCCTGATGCGTCTCTGATGCTCCGTGCCAAGCGGGGTGACATGGGCGCTTTTGCCGAGTTGGTCGATAAATACAAACAGCCGGTAACGAATCTCATCGGCCGGATGTTGAAGGATGCCACCGAAGCCGAGGACCTGGCGCAGAACGTCTTCCTGCAGGTTTACAAATCAGCCCACCGTTATGAGATTTCCGCCAAATTTTCCACCTGGCTGTTTACCATCGCCCGCAATCTTTGCCTGAACGAAATTCGCCGCCGCTCGCGACACCCGGCGGATTCGCTGGACGCGACGCACGCCGAACATGAGGACCAGCCATTGCGCCAGTTCAAGGATGAGAAAAACTTTTCACCACCCGACGCCCTGTTGCACGGCGAACTGGAGCACAAAATCGCCGAGGCGCTGGCGGAATTGCCAGAAAACCAACGCACCGCGATTCTGCTCTGTCGCGGGGACGAATTGAGCTACGAAGAAATCGCCGGGGTGCTGGGCTGCTCGCTGTCCGCGACCAAGTCCCTGATTCACCGAGGTCGCGAAACATTGAAGCAAAAACTCAAACCCTACCTGCGCACGGGCGTTTGGCGCGAGATGCCAAAATGAACGCAACTTTGCCGGGGCAACGGGTATAATAAGAATGACAACGACGTTATGAACGATCCGCTCTACCGTCAACTCTGCGAATTAAGCTGGCGACGCAAACTGACCGATGCTGAAGAGGCCCAATTGCAGGTCTTTCTGGCGGCGCATCCGGACGCCCAAACGGACTGGGAGAGAGAGACAGGCTTGAATCAACTTCTGGAACAATTGTCCGATGTGCCCATCGCCTCAAATTTCACCAACCGAGTTCTGCGAGCCTTGGAGGGGAAGGCGGCCGGACAATCTTGGGCGCACACAGCTTGGCGGAGATTGTTGTGTTGGCCCGCATTTGGCTGGTTGCCGAAAGCGACCGTTGCCATCGTCGTTTTGTGTGTGGGTTTGCTCGGTTACCAACATCATCGAGTCATCATGCGAGCACAAATAGCGCAAAGCCTGCCCAAGGTTTCCGGCGTGATTTCCTTGTCCAGTCTCGAAGTCTGGGAAAACTTTAACGCAATCAATCATTTAAGCCACACTCCGCTGCAGCCTGATCGTGAACTCCTCGCATTGTTGAAATGAAGGGGCCTCAGCCAATATCACTCTTGCGCGACTTTACCTGGTTGCTTCTCGGTTTGGGCGTTTACCCATGGCTTGTCGCGCAACTTGTCGCCCAACCCGACGCAAAACTTCTCGTGCCCGTGACTTCAACCGCTTCGCGTGTCTCAACCAATGTTCCGTCGGTTGTTTCGCCGGCCAGGTCGCCCGTTGATTTTTTTCGCGAACTGCTGGCGATGGACGCTGACGAACGCGAGGAGCGGCTGGCGGCACGCGATCCCGCAGACCGGCAGGCCATTCTGGCGAAATTGCAGGAATATGAATCGCTCCCGCCAGAAGAGCGCATATTGCGTCTGAGCACCACCCAACTTCATTGGTATATGTTGCGGTTCATGAAAGCGCCCGCGACCAATTGGACCACGATCCTCGCCTCCGTTCCCAAAGCCGATCGCGCCTTGGTCGAAGAACGCATGGATCAATGGATTATCCTGCCGGAACAGTTGCAAGCAGAGATCTTGGAGTATGAATCCACCAGCAGCTACTTCGGCTTACCTGGCGATACCGTCACCAACAATCAAAAGGTATTGCTGGAACTTCCCCCCGACAAACGCCGTGACGCGGAAGAAAAACTGGCCCGCTGGAACGCTTCGTCCCCCGACGAGCGGCAGCGAATGAGGGACCAGTTCAATCATTTCTTTGAACTCACACCGGCTGAAAAGGAAAAAACGCTCAGCACGCTTTCCGAGGCGGAGCGCGAACAGATGAAAAAAACTCTCCAGTCGTTTCAGCAACTCCCCAAAGCCACTCGTGAACTTTGTTTGCAATCGTTTGGCAAGTTCACCCGCATGACCGCCCATGAGCAGCAGCAGTTTTTGAAAAGCGCCGAACGCTGGGGGAAAATGTCCCCCGGCGAGCGCGATGCCTGGCAACGACTCGTCCGGTACCTCGCTCAGATGCCGCCGATGCCTCCGGGAGTGGACCCCTTGCCGCCTTCGTTGAGATTGGATCCGAACCTGGCAGCGCCCGCCAGTCCTGACAGCGTGCCCTTGGCCACCAATAAAGTTCGCTGATTCGGTCTTGTCACTCTCTCACGCATTCTTTAAGTTGCGTCATCGTGCATAAAATTGCGTTTCGACTCGGCAGCCTTTCCATCCACTGGTACGGCGTGCTGGTCGCGTTAGGCTTTCTGGCCGGGCTATGGACGGCGAGCCGACGTGGATTGCGCGACGGCGTGGCCGCGGAAAAAATCATCGACCTCGGCCCCTGGCTCATGCTCGGCACGATTGTTGGGGCGCGCACACTCTATGTCGTTTCGTATTGGCGTGAACAATTCGCCAGCCAGCCGCTCTGGGAAATTTTCATGGTGCATCATGGCGGCCTGGTTTTTTACGGCGGACTGATCGGCGCGTCCCTGGCCGGCATCATCTACATCCGCGCAAAAAAACTTCCGTTATGGAAACTGGCCGACATTCTGGCACCAAGCATTGCTTTGGGCCACGCCATTGGCCGCATTGGTTGCTTGATGAATGGTTGTTGTTATGGTCGCGCTTGCGACCTTCCGTGGGCGATTCGATTTCCCGCCGATCACGAAACTCACGGTGCGCCGGTGCATCCAACTCAAATTTATGAATCCTTGCTTAACTTTGCGCTCTACGCAGCGCTGGCGTGGCTGTATCGCCGCAAGAAATTCGACGGCCAGATTTTCGCAACGTATCTGGTCGGCTACGCCGTGTTGCGAACTTTCGTCGAGACGTTTCGTGGCGATTATCCGGTTTACTATCTCGGCGGGATGGTGACGCCCGCCCAATTGGTCAGCGTCGGCATTTTAGGCGCGGGTCTTCTGTTATTCTGGAAACTGCCGCGTCGTCAGGAAAAACTAGGATAGTGAAGGATGCAGCCGGAAGTCAGAAGGCAGAGGTCAGAAGTTGGAAGCCAGGAGCCGGCTCTCCGACCGCAGACCTCTGAAGACCGATTTCCTTGCCCTCTCCTCCTCGCCGGCCCAACGGCCGTCGGCAAATCGGCAGTGGCGCTGCTATTGGCCGAACGACTTGGCGGCGAAATTATTTCGGTCGATTCAATGCAAGTCTATCGTGGCCTCGACATCGGCACCGCCAAGCCATCACCCCGGGAGCGTCAGCGCGTGCCGCATCATTTGATTGATGTGGTCGATCTGACCAGTTCGTTCGATGCCGCGCAATTTTCGCGGCTTGCTCGTCAGGCCGTCAAAGAAATCCAAGCGCGTGGCCGGGTGCCCATTCTGTGCGGCGGCACTGGCTTTTATTTCAAAGCCTTCCTCGAAGGTTTGGGTGATGCACCGCCCGCCGATGCCGCCTTGCGCGCAGAATTGCAGGTAACNNGTGATGCGCTTGACTGGGATGCCATTTTCCAGGCAACGCGCTCAGTCGAATCACGCATCGTACATCATGCATCCCAAGTCGAACTTTTTCGGCCTTGCACGCGAAAGCGCCGATCTTCGCTCGCGCATCGATGCTCGCGTGGACGCGATGTTCCAACAAGGCCTGGTTGAAGAAACCGGACGCCTGTTGGAGCGTGGTCTTGCCGAAAACAAAACCGCCATGCAGTCGCTCGGCTACCGGCAAGTGGTCGAACATCTGCGCGGCGAGCGGTCGCTGGCCGAAACCATTGAACTCGTCAAGATTCGCACCCGGCAATTCGCCAAGCGGCAAATGACCTGGTTTCGGCGACAATTGAATTTGGAGTGGGTTGAATTACAGACCGAAGACTCGCCCAGCGCGGTAGCTGCCCTTGTGAAAACTTGGCTAACCGATTAGTTTGTCGCAATGCGCAAGCGGCAAATCAAAATCTTGCTGAAAGTTTTGCTCGCGTTGTTCGTTCTCTTTTTTGCCTTACTCCTGTTTGAACGGGTGCGCGGCCAGATTTCTCTGGTACGCTACAAGCAGAAACTGATTCGTAAAGGTGAGAAGTTGACGCCAGGGGATTTTCGGTCTCCTCACTCCGAAGCCGACAACGGCGCGCCAGCGGTGGCTGAAGCGATTGAGCGGCTCAGGGAAGGTGCTGTTCTCCCGAAGCATTATCCACCTCGGATGAAGCTGACCGTCTCCGGGCGCGCCATTATCGGCTTTCGGGAAAGCGAATGGGTGGAGGACAAAATAACGAACCATTGGGATCAACTCGCTTCCGATCTGAAAACGAACGAAGCGACGCTGGCGGAACTCCAAAGCGCGTTGGCGAAGCCGGTTCTCAACAACAATCTTGATCTCGCGCAAGGGATAAAGATGGAGTTCCCTCATTTGTGGCGCGGTAAAACGCTCGCCCACTGGTTTGCCAGCGGCGCACAACTGGCGTTGCGCGAAGGCCGGTTGCACGACGCGTCCCGTGAATTGGTGTCGGAAATCAGCCTGCCCCGGCTTATGGCGGAGGATCACATCGCCATCAGTGAGTTGGTGCGGATCGCCGTTGCGGCGGTCGCCAAGGCCGACACGTGGGAAGCATTGCAGGCGAACGGGTGGACGGATGAAGATTTGGTCGCACTGCAAAAAGCTTGGGAAAACCACGACTTTGCTGGAGGCATGGCACAAAGTCTGGAGGGGGAAAGGGTTTTTTGCGATTCGTGCGCCGAGCTTTTGCGTGCCTCCAACAGTGACGCATTTGATGCGATGTTCGGCCCCGGGTCAACATTTGTTGCAGCCTTTTCAGGAGCCGAGTTTGAAAATTCTTCATGGGAAAGGTTTCTGGAGAGTCTGCCCTACGGCGAGCAAATCGCCGACTTCGCTCGCAAACAAATCTATTGTCGGATCTGGCGCTTCTCGTGGTCGCATCAAGCACAACTTCGGGACGCGCAGAACTTGCAGGGCCTGATTGACCTGGGGCGGGTTGGTGCGCAGGGCAAATACTATCAGACCATCGAAGACGCTCTCGACAAGCTGCNNGGCTCACCAAAACCAGAGTAAAGACCTTTTACGATCGGCTGCGTTATCCCGGCCCTGATACTCTCGGAACGCTTTCAAAAACAATTCTCAAAGCGATGCAAACCGAGACAGATCGCTCGCTCACGCTCTGCGCCATCGCACTCAAACGCCATTTAACCCGCCACGGCAGACTGCCCGCCACGCTGGATGCGCTCGTGCCGGATTTTCTTCCAGCTGTGCTCGTGGATTACATGGACGGCAAGCCAATGAAATACCGTCTCAATACCGACGGCACTTTCACTCTCTACTCCGTCGGCGGGGATGGAAAAGACGACGGGGGAGATGCAGCGTTGCTGGATGGCAGGAAAAGCACCCGATCTCTCTGGGCGCGGAAGGATTTTGTCTGGCCTGCGCCCGCATTGCCTGAAGAAATCGAAACCTACCGCAAAGAAGCAGCAAAGAATTAAACGTTTCGCCGCCACCAATGCACCTGCCCCCTCTTTCAGCTGCACGACATTTCTTTCATCCGACCGAAAATGTGTTATCGTGAATCCGGCCGGAGATGGCCGGCATTTATTTGAAAGCATTGATCGAGACAGCAACACGAAAAACCGAACGAGTCTTTCTCGTCGGCGTCGATCTTAAAGCGCGCACCGCGTGGGACACGCGCGATTCACTGGATGAACTCTCCGAGCTTGCTGCCACTGCTGGCGGCGAAGTCGTTGGCGACGGCACGCAAAAACTGGAGTCGCCGTTTGCCGCCACGTTCATCGGCAGCGGCAAGGCGGACGAGTTTGCCCAACATTGCCGCCGACAGGAAGTGGACACGGTGATTTTTGATGACGAGCTC
>PLJQ01000485.1 GCA_003140275.1 Limisphaerales bacterium | reverse complement strand
GGACTCCTCATGCCGTTTTTTTATTGAGACTCGCATAATAGGGTGACATTGATCGGGATGTCCTGTATGGTTTTGGCATGTCGAAGACACGAGATCATGCGGCGATGGAAAAGCGCCGAAAAAGGGCGGGCCAACTCTTCACCAAGGATTATTCTGCCCCTGAAGTAGCCCGCCGCCTCGGCGTCGCCCGGCAGGTGGCATACCGCTGGAAAACTGCGTGGGATCAAGGCGGGAGTTCGGCGTTGGCGAGCAAGGGGCCGGCGGGACCTAAATCCAAACTTACGGCGGAGCAAACCCAGCAGGTCACCCAGGCGTTGCTGGCTGGTCCCGCCGTTTACGGTTACAAGACAGCCCTCTGGACTTTGCCGCGCGTCGCGTCGCTCATCGAAGACTTGACGGGGGTTGACTATCATCCTGGTCACGTCTGGCGATGGCTAGGAGCCAGTGGTTTCAGTTGCCAACGACCGGAACGCCGGGCGGTTGAACGCGACGCAAAGGCGGTCCGTCGCTGGCATCGTGCCGGCTGGCCTGCCTTAAAAAAAAGGCCCGACAACAAAAGCGAACCATCGTCTTTATCGATGAAAGCGGATTGAGCACTCGCCCAACGCGGGCGCGCACTTGGGCCCCGCGCGGGCAAACCCCGGTGCTGCACGAGACCTTCAACTGGAAAAGCCTTTCGATCATCGGCGGCTTGGCGCTCTGGCGGTTCTATTTCCAGATTCACGCCGGCAGCATCAAAAGCCTCCAAGTCGTCGAGTTTCTGAACCACCTCCAACGGCATCTGCGCGGGAAAATCCTGGTCATCTGGGATGGCGCACCGATCCATCGGAGCGTGCTGGTCAAAAATTACGTGGCGGCCACCAAGGGTCGCATCGTGGTCGAACGACTGCCGGCTTACGCGCCCGAACTCAATCCGGTCGAGTATATGTGGGGGCCTCTCAAAACGCATGAGATTGCCAACCTGATTGCGACCAAGGCCTGGGAACTCAGTTTTGAAGCAACGGCGGCACTGCGCCGGATGCGCCGCCGCCGGCTGGTTATCGCCGCCTGCTATTCCCAAGCTGAATTATGGCCTTGATGTCACCCTATTATGCGAGACTCAATAGGTCTCGTATGGAGTGTTATTTATGCGCGTTTATGTAGCAGGCTGAAAACTAGAATTTGCGGATTTTTGCTTATGCAAATCATTGATTATCAAGACTCGCCTTTGAGCGATTTCAAATTGCATGGACTTTTTCAGCATCCTGCTAACTTCAAAAAAAACCAGGCACCGTGTGATGTTTTGCTTGTTTGATGCCGCCGAGGAGTTCGAGTTGGTGGTGGCAGCGGGTTTCGACCAGACCGTCGTCGGCCGGTAATTTACTGTGCCGCAACAACGTTCCATTGACTGCGAATCAATTTTCGTACCTGGGGGGTGCCGGGTGGGAGCTTGGCTTGATTGAGAAAATTGACGTCAAAGGCCCACCTGCGCGTGGGAGGGTTGTAGTAGGTACCTGGAGCGATCCAGAACTTCTTCGCGTACTTGCTATCAAACATGACCACCATGGAACCGTTATACGTTAAACTATCCCCGCTCCAATCTTCCAAAAAGCGCGGGAAGTTTTCAACGCCACCGCTGTAGTACTTGGTGCCACTGCTACTGGTGGATTCGACGATACCGGCCAGAAACGCCGCGTTAACAGTGGTGCTGGCGGCGTTGCGGCTGCCGAGCGAGGTGCTGCTGTTGTTGCTATCAGACCATGTGCTTGACAAAACGGTGATGGCATCACCCACCAGCGAGGCGGGTTTGGTGTTGGCCGTATTGGTGGAGCCCACCGTTGGATCCGGTGCGTTGAAAGGGCCTTTGACATAGATTGGAAGCTGCGTGGCCACAGTTAACCCATCGTTTGGCAAGGTCTGCCCGTTGGACACTCGGACCACCGTTAGCTTGCCCAAAACCGTGCGTTGGTCATCGACGTAAATAGAGTTCAGTTCATGTCCCAGTTGGGATTTGGCGGAATTGTTGAGCGTGTAGGTTAAGTTGGTCACGTTCGCCATGGCAGCTTTTAATGCGCCGACATTAATCTCGGTCGTGATGGTCGATTCGCCTTCCCGATAATCGTAGAATGTGTTGTTTGTCACCACGAACCGGTTTGAATTTGTGCCAAGGTCACTTGATACGTCAGTGGCGAAATTATTCCAGTTCCCCGATGTCACAGTTGCTGCGGTGTCCGTGACTTTGACAATCAAATCCGCTTTGTTGTAATAGCGTTGTTGACCAAGCGGAGACGAAGCACTTTCATTCCAGGGCGGGACTTCGAGAATCTGCCTCACACTTGACGGAGTATTGTTCGTCCCAATTGGGAGGTTCAAGGAACTGACCTGGTCCACGTGCTGGTCGTCGAATATCGGAATGATCCCGGATGGGGCGGTCGGGTCGTTTGGACTGCGTGTGTATTTTATTTTTCCGACGGCGCCGACGTCATCGAAAAATTCCAATGAGGCGCCCGGAGAGGTGTATATGTCCGCATTGCCATGCACTTTACCGGTCACTGTCATTGCTGCGCCGGGATTGATTTCCAGGTCCATCGAGTAAAAGATGGCAAATTGAAAAACAGGAATGGTCGCCAGTTGAATGTCCTGCTGCACGGCCGCCGCGATGTTATAAGGGGTGTTGAGCAGTTTGGCATTGGAAACCACGCGATAAGGGTCAACCAATCCATACAGCCCGAGAAATTGGGAGTTTAAATTGGTCACCACCGATGCGCCGGTGCTCACGACCGAAGACCGATTCACCCCGCCAACCCCGTCGGTAAACTGGTACTGGGAGGGCCAGTCATCCTGCACGGAAGCCGTTGGAACGAGGATGCGATACACATCCAGATTGGCATTGACGCCTTGATTGAAAAAATCACGGGCCATTTTGGCGAGTACTACTTCCGTGGCCGCTTCGGCTGCCGCAGTCGTACGGTTATACATGTTGTGCCGCTCGGTCACGATTATGCCGCTGGAAGTCCACTTGGCCGCGGATGCAAAAACAATTATGCTGACCCCTGCAAGGATCATCACCATGAGCAGCGCGTAAGCCTCGCGTGACTGTTTATTAAATGCGGACCCGGTTTTCATCAGTCTCTGGTTTTCGTTGGACGTTATTCGATCGTTCGCCGGGTCATTCGGGTTTGTAGCTTGTAATAATCGTAGTAACCACCCTGTCCGGCCACCATTACAGGAAATTCCCACTGATAAAACTGCAAAGTCATTTTGATCACCCGGTTGTTCTGCTCATTGGTCAGTACATTGCCCGCGTAATCCTCGGCGCGGAACACGATTTGATTGGTAATATAACTGGCCAGGACCTCGAGCTGATTACTTCCGCTTGTTTGCCGCTTCAGTTTTTGGTCACTCAGATCCAGGTAATATCGCACGAAGGTGTTGGTGGCCGTCGTGGGATAAATCTGGAGCGCGTTTCCCACGACCGGAGCATTTGACAGGATGATGGAAAACGAATTGGCATCTCCATTTCCAACGACCATGGTCTTGCCCGACCGGATTTCGTCTCTGATACGATTCAGAACTTTGCGAGCGCCGTTTGAAGCGGTCAATTTGCTTTGAGTCATGGTGAACATCTTCATCCCAAACATCTGTGAATAGATCACGGCAAAAATGACCAGCGCGAAAATGCTCATGGCAACCATGAATTCCGTGAGCGTGAAGGCCGTTTGGCCGCTTCGCAGCGGCCAGCGGGGCGAAGCAATGGAAGAAAGGAGCTTCATTGATCAACAGCGCGATAGGTAATTACCGTATTGGTGAATGGCCCGCAGGCATTTTGCGGACGGCTGATGAGCATCCAAACACAATCGGCGCGCAGCTTCCTCAGGGCCGGAATTGTAGAAACGGTCGTGATGCTTACGTAGTTGGTCGCAAGGATCGGTTGACCTGAAACCGGCACGTCGAGTTGGTCCACTTGCGTATAATTCGTTACCCCCAGTTCATCAACGGGAGGCCAGGCTTGCGGGTCCCATTTCGCTGCGCGTGCCTGCTCGACTCCTTCCATCGCCAACGATTGGGCCGCCAGAGAATAGGCGCTCCATTCTGCCCGCACGCCAGTGCCTACGTAGCCATAAATTACCCCTGCAAATGTTGTGGCTGTAATAGCAATCGACATGACGACTTCAGTAAGACTAAACCCTGCGTTCTGATCCTTGGTGCGAATATGTATTTTCATGTCCTCCTTGGCGACTGCTGCTGAGTGCGAAGAGCAATAGACATGCCAACGCTGTTTCTGATATTTGCGCACGGCGGCGGGTTTTGAATACCAAAGGCAAGGCGTGGCACTGTGCTCGATTAGTGACCTTTAATCGGACGGTGACTGTTCCGTTATGAGGCGGCATCTGCCAACCCGCGCCCGCGTGATTCGATGTACCGATAGGTCACATTGGTGAGCGCTTGCGTGGCTGTGCGCGCGTAAGCAGCCGGCATGTTCGCCACGCAATAATGAATCACGCCTTCCTCGACAAAGACCGGATCGTGATGAGTGGTTGGGCGGGAGGTTTCAGCGCAGTCGCCTTGGTCGATGGCGATGTCCACCAGCACACTGCCGGGCCGCATCCGGCGCAGCATTTTCCGGTTGATCAGTTTGGGAGACTTGGCACCGGGCACGAGCACGGCACCAATGAGCAAGTCCACGTCCGGCAACAATTCCATCAAGTGAGCTTCATTCGAGTAAAGCGTGTGCGCGGTGTGCAGGGTAATGTCGAGGAAACGCATCCGTTCCAGGTCCACTTCAAGGATGGTCACGTCCGCGCCGAGGCCTTGGGCCATGCGCGCGGCGTTGATACCCGACGCGCCGCCGCCAAGCACGACCACTTTGCCCGGTAACACGCCCGGCACGCCACCCAGCAACACGCCGCTGCCGCCAATATGTTTGGCAAGAAAGTAGCCGCCGACCAGCACGCTCATCCGCCCGGCAATTTCGTTCATGGGTTCGAGCAACGGCAGACGGCGGTTGACTTCAATCGTTTCGTAGGCTAGAGTGGTCACGCCGGATTTGAGCAACGCTTCGTTGAGCGGTCGGCTTGCCGCCAGATGGAGGTAAGTGAAAAGTAGCTGGCCCGGCCGCAGCAAAGGATACTCGGTAGTTTGTGGTTCCTTCACCTTGACGATCAATTCAGCCTTTTCAAAAACCGAGCGGTGATCCATGACCATCGTAACTCCGGCGCCTTTGTAATCGGTATCTAGATAACCCGCACCTGCCCCCGCTTCGCATTCGACCACCACCTGATGACCGCGATTGATCAGTTGGTAGGCGGCCGATGGCAGGAGCGCGATGCGATACTCGTCCGCTTTAATCTCTTTGGGAACGCCGATGATCACAACGGGAAACTTTGGTTGTCGTCGCCGGAGACCTCCGCCATCGGCCCCGTCGTTGCGTGGGTGGTGGGCGAAACAGACTTAATCTCTTCTTCAATCTGTACGACTTTGGGGGCGTTGGCAGGTTCGTTGGGCAATTCTGTCACTTTAGCCACCTTGGTCGCGACGTCGTTGATGTCTTTTTCCCGTTCGGTTGGTGGCGCGATTTCCAATCGGGCCTGTGCGCGGTTGACCAATGCCAGCATCGTTACCGATGATGCCGCTTCCTTTTCCGCAGCTTGGATGCGGGCGAACTCGCCATAAACCTCCATGCGCACCGGTTCATCACGCGTAACCAACTCTTGCCCCTGCGTGGCGCGCATGGCGAGCAGTATGTGATGGCCGTTGATCGCGTCGAGCGGGCGCGCCGGGGAATAACCGCTCTCCGCGCCGGAGATTTCCACGAGGAGCCGCGCGGCGAGCAATGTCTGCAATACCTGCTGAACGAGCTTGCTCGGGATGCCGAGTTCATGGGACATTTCTGGCACCGTGGCGGGCGGCAAACCGCGATTGAACCGCTGTCCGATGCAGGTCATCAAGCGCAATGCCACGAACTCGCGCCCGCGCTGATTCACATTCTCGGCGAGCTTTTCCTGCAAATACGATTCGCGGTTCTGGAACGCGTAGGCGACTTGCGCGCCGAACAGCACGATGACCCAAACGGTGTAAAGTCCCAGCATGAGCAACGGCACGAGGGCGAGGCTGCCGTAGAGTTTGCTGGCGTTCACGGCGCGCGAGCCAACGTAGAGATTAAACACGTTGAACAAGTGCCAGGCGGTTCCGGCCAGCGCGCCGCCTACCAGGGCCGCGCCGAAGTGGACCTTGGTGTTCGGCATCAACTTATAGAACAGTGCAAAGGTGATCGTGATCACAAGGACGGGCAGCAGTTGGGAGAAAACCGGTTCGAGGAAGGGCACGTCCGTGAGCAGGGTGCGCGTTTTTTGGAAATGCGATCCGCTGGCCAGTCCCAATGCACCCACGAGCAGCAGCGGCCCGAGTGTGATCGTCGCCCAATAGAGCACCACGCGTGAAAGCCAGTTGCGCCCGCGCGTCACGCCCCAGATGTCGTTGAAAGTTTCTTCCACGCGCGTTAACATAACGATCGCCGTCCATAACAAAAACACCACACCAACGACCCCGATCCGGCCGCTGTAAGCGTTTTGGATAAGATCATTGATGAATCTCGCCGCTTCCTTTTGCGCGGCATCCACTCGCTCGTCGCGGATTGGTGCGGCAATTACGTCCGTCTGGCTGACGCTGGTAACCGGATTGCTTGCGGTTACCGCCGCAAGCAAGTTGTCTGGCTGGGCTACGGACAGAGCGCTTGTGTCCGGTGATTCGCCCGCCGGTTCGGGCGACAGGTTCGTTTTAATGTTGGTCACCGGGACCATTTGTTCGACGAACCGTTCCACGAATGACTGGATTTTTTCCTGGCCTTTGGATTTGAGGAACATGGTGGTGACGCTCATGGCCACCGCGAGCATGGGGATAAGGGCAAGCAGCGTCGTGAAGGAAAGAGCGGAGGCGCGGACGGGACAGCGATTGCGCCGGAAGCTGCCCCAAACCAGCACCCAGAAGTGAACAAATCTCTCAAACCGCGTGAGGCTGGTCTCGAACGAAAAAGTTTCGTCCCGGGCCGGGCCAAAAGCACCAGTCACGATGCGGGTGAGGCGGGCAAAAGATTTTTTCGACATGACGCTGGCGCAACGCTAACAAAGCGCCCAGGCAAGTCAACCGGGCGGCGCGACGCTTTTCAACTTTGAACTTTGAACTTTGAACTTTGGACTGTTAATCTGCGCGCATGGCTCGAAAGGAATCGACCAACTCGACATCGGCGCGTGGGTTTAGCGATATCATCGGCGTTGTGCTTATTGCCGGTGCGTTTTTGCTTATGGTATCCCTCTTTTCCTTTGATCGCTACGATCTCGCCACGAACGTCGCCCCGCCCAACAAAAATGCACACAACTGGATCGGCCCCATCGGTGCCTGGACGGCTAATCTGTTATTCAAAGGATTTGGCGCCACGGTTTACCTGTTGCCAATGGTCCTGCTGGCTTTCGGGCTGGGCTATCTGTTCCAGGGCCTGGCTTATCTGCGGACGCGCTGGGTGTGGGCCGCCCTGCTGTTCGTGTGTTGCATGGGGCTGCTTGATTTGTACACCGACAAGGCCCTGCTCGACAAATTGGCGACGAATCCCAAGCTCCCAGCCAATGCCTTCATTGAACGTATAGCTCTCAACATGAACGCTTCGAGCGCCGGTGGCATCATCGGGCTGCATCTGAACAACATTATTTTCAACCATTTTGGCACGATGGGCGCCACCATTATTTTCCTCGCGCTTTACTTCATCAGCCTGTTGTTCCTGACCAATTTCCGCCTCGGCGATTGGCTGCGCAGTTTGTGGTTGCTCAAAACGCAACCGGCGGAGGGCCTGACGGCGGAAGAAAAAGCGCTCGAACGCCGCGCCCGTGAACTCGAAAAGCAAGCGCGCAAATTACAGGATCAGGTGGAAAAGGCCGGACTCGGCGCCGATCTCCAACCGGTGCCGGTGCCGACCGTCCGCGACCACAGTGTGCCTCAACCCAGATCAACGCTCTCGGCCTCCCGTTCCAAAAAAACAGGGGAAACTCCAAAAGAACCAGCCCCTCCCGACGAAGTCGAAGTCATCCCCGCCCGCGAAGTCGCCGCGGCGACCACGGCGGATGTGCTGGGCAAAGAATTGGAGATCGGCAGTTCAAAAGCAGGGGAAACGAAACCTGACGAAAAATCTTCTGCAAAAACGGAGTCGAATCAGCACACCGGCGATGACAAATCAGAAGCTGCGGTTCAGATCGATTCGGCAACAGCCGCGCTTACGATACCGGCAGCCAAACCCAGGTCGGTGCCAAAAAAATCCAAGCCGATCACCGTCGCTTCCACGCCGCTCATCGGCAATTACCGGTTGCCGTCGCTCGATTTTCTACAGCATCCCGATCCAAACTTGAAGCCGACGGAATCCAAGGAAGAATTGATGGCCAATGCGCGGCTGATGCAACAAACGCTCGCGCAGTTCGAGATCGAGGTTTCGCTGGGCGACATCACCAAAGGCCCGACCATCACGCGCTACGAGCTGCATCCGGCGCCGGGTGTGAAGCTCGAAAAAATCACCGCGCTCACGAACAACATCGCCGCCGCGCTCAAAGCGGAACGCATTCATATCCTCGCGCCGGTGCCCGGCAAGAGTTCGGTCGGCGTGGAAGTTCCGAACCTGATCAAGACCAAAGTCATCATGCGCGACTTGTTGGAATCGGACGAGTGGCGCAACACCAAGGCGCGGATTCCGCTCGCGCTGGGCAAGGATGTTTATGGTCATCCGATCGTTGCGGACCTCGGCGAAATGCCGCACCTGATGATTGCCGGCAGCACCGGCTCCGGCAAATCGGTGTGCATCAATGCCATCATCGCCTCGCTGCTGTATCGTTTTTCGCCCGACCAGCTTCGCTTCGTGATGATCGATCCCAAGGTGGTCGAACTGCAACATTACAACTCGCTGCCGCACCTCGTCGTGCCGGTCGTAACGGATCCAAAGAAAGTCATCCTCGCGTTGCGCTGGGTCGTCAACGAAATGGAAAAGCGTTACCAGATTTTTGCGCGCGTCGGCGTCCGCAATATCAAATCGTTCAACGACCGACCCAAGAACAAACCCATAAAGCAGAGCGAACCGGAACTGCCGCTCATGACCAAAAAAGAAAAAGTTGAAGCGGGCTCGGACGGATTTGCAGTCGAAGTGGATGAGGAGATCGTGGTACCACGCGAGGAGGACATCGTAATTCCTGAAAAACTCAGCTACATCGTCGTCATAATCGACGAGCTGGCCGACCTCATGTTGGTTGCGCCGGCCGACGTGGAAATGGCCATCGCCCGCATCACCCAGATGGCGCGCGCAGCGGGCATTCATTGCATCGTCGCTACCCAGCGACCAAGCGTAGATGTCATCACCGGCGTCATCAAGGCGAACATTCCCGCCCGCATCGCGTTTCAGGTCGCGGCCAAGGTGGACTCGCGCACCATTCTCGACGCGATGGGCGCTGACAAGTTATTGGGCAAGGGCGACATGCTTTATCTGCCGCCTGGCTCAGCAAAACTGATTCGTGCCCAGGGCGCGCTTATCACCGACCATGAAATTCAAACCATCGTGGATTTTATCGCCCTGCAGGGCAAACCAAGCTACGAAATGGAAATTCACCGGCAACTCTCCAAACCCGCGAGCAATTACGACAACGAAAGCGGGATCGACGAAGACGAAGACCTGATTCAGCAATGCATTGAAGTGATCCGCAGCGAACAGAAGGCAAGTGTTTCCTTGATGCAACGCCGTCTGCGTCTCGGCTACACCCGTGCCGCCCGCATTATGGACGAACTTGAGAATCGTGGCGTCGTTGGTCCCAGCAAGGGCGCCGAGCCGCGCGACATCCTCATCGACCTCGACGGCGGCGGTGCGGATGGCGCGGGACAATAAAGCGGTTTGTTCTGAGTTTAGGAATTGCAATTCGGTGCGATTGCTTTTATTCACAGAGGTGGAATGACGAGGTATTGAGACTAAACTAGGCACAATCCCGTTTAATGACCAGACGATATATTTTTGTATTAGCGCTGACGCTTTGGACGATGTTGGCGGGCCATTCATTGTCCGCCGAAGAAACCTTTAAGACGCTCAAGGTTGCCTCGGAAACGTACACCAACGTCACGGTGCTGAATAAAACCGCCGTATTCGTCTTCATCACGCACGTGGGCGGCTCGATCAACATCAAGGTCAAAGACCTGGCTGCTGAAGACCTGAAAAGACTTGGCTACACTCCCGCTGGGCCGGTCCAACCGAACGCGTTGGCGGGCAAAATGCAGGCGCTCACCGGAAAAGTGCGGGAAAGCAAGGTTGGCGAATTCATGCGCGGCGTGAGCGGTTCATACGAGGAAAAACTCAAGTTGCGCGGAGTTAATCTTCAAACGTTTCTTATCGTGGTGGGAGCGGTTTCGCTTCTATTCCACCTTTTTTATTCGTTTTGCTGTTACCTGATTTGCACCAAGGTCGGCCAGAAGCCAGGCGTTGTGATCTGGCTGCCGTGGCTGCAATTCATTCCCCTGCATCGGGCCGCTGGCATTTCACCCTGGCTCATCTTGTTGTATTTCATTCCTCCCATTGGCCTGTTCGTATTTGTTTACTGGTGCTTTAAAGTTTGTCGCGCGAGGAAGAAGAGCGCATGGCTGGTGATCCTTGTTTTTATACCGTTGCTTAATCTGCTTTTTATTCCCTACCTGGCCTTTTCGAGCGCGGATGGCAAAAATGAAACAACCCCGCTGTTAGTGGCGCTGGGTTAAGCGTGCGCTGGATTCCGACACTGCATCCAACAAATTCTAAAAAGCAACGTCTGAACTCCTGAACGCGGAAAACAAACTCCGTTTTTCTTTGGTTGCCAAGCGCCAGGCAAAATCGCTATTAAAGCCAATCATGCCGACGGTTGCCGAACAACTCCGCGACGCCCGGGAGGCCCAAAACCTCACCGTCCATCACGTTGCCGAGATTACCAAAATTCGGACCGACCATGTCCGCGCTCTGGAAGAGGGCAATTTCAATGTCTTCTCGGCGACGGTTTACATACGCGGTTTTATCCGCTCCTACGCCACTTTGCTCAAGCTCGACGTGCCCCAGATCATGTCCGCGCTTGATGAGGAATTGGGACAAACCGAGAAGTTTAGCGAGCCCCCGCCGCTCTCGGATGAACCGCGCACCGCGCTTGATTTCATCATGCTCCAGTTGTCCAAAGTAAATTGGCGCAAAGGATGGATCGCTCTTGGCATCGCTGTGGTGCTGGTGAGCATCCTGGCGATCTATATTGTGCGGCGGCATTACCAGACCGCTGACCCGCTCGCCGGCTTGGGGCCGGGGCTTTACCAGCCGACGCAACACGTTTCCGGCGAGGTGCTCCCACTGCCGCCGGCGCCGGCGGCGCCGCACCGTTAAAGGTCATCCAAATACAACCGTCGATTATTCCAAAGATAGAGCAGGCCGGATGTGGCCGTCAGCACCACGGCCACCCATTTTGACACCACCGTGAAGTGCGGCACCCACCAGTCGAAAATTGTTTTCGCGCAACTGCCCCATTCGGGATAACTCTGGAGGATCAGGATCGAGATGATCGCCACAATTTGCGAAATGGTTTTGTGTTTGCCGTAACCCTCCGCCGCCAGCACGACCAGTTTCGAGGCCGCCAACAAACGCAAGCCGGTGATGGCCAGTTCGCGCGCCACGATGATCACCACCATCCAGGCCGATATCCATCCGCGGTCCACGAACGCGATAAACGCGGAGCAGACCAGGATTTT
Organism: Limisphaerales bacterium; assembly: GCA_003140275.1. Classification (GTDB taxonomy): domain Bacteria; phylum Verrucomicrobiota; class Verrucomicrobiia; order Limisphaerales; family PALSA-1396; genus PALSA-1396. The sequence goes on along the minus strand of PLJQ01000485.1, from coordinate 5,674 downwards.
GTCGGCCAAGGGGTCCATCAACACGCCAAAGTTCGTGATAAGCCGGTCGCGCCGGGCGATTCGACCGTCGAAGTAATCCGTCAAACTGGCGACGATGAACAATGCGAGCGCCAGGGTTTGGTGATAACGCACCTGCGAAAGCATGACTGCCAAAAATGCGACCGTCAGCGCGAAACGGGAAAGCGTCAGTTTGTTTGGCAGGTTCATGCAAATTCTAAATTCTGAATGTCGGATTAAAGCCGTGAATTGAAAACCTGGTCAACGTTCCTGATTGGGGATTCGTCATCGGACTTTTGCGCCGGTTCGGCAATCAAATCATAATCGGTGTGGCCAATCACTTGGACCCGCGCGAATTGACCAAGCGGCAGCTTGCCCCGCACATAAACACGGCCGTCGATGTCGGGCGCGTCCGCTTCGCCGCGGGCGATCAAATAGTTAAGAGTTGAGAGTTGAGAGTTGAGAGTTTCCTTGTCGCGGATCAAACCGTGCTCCCAGGACAACACGCTGGCGCGGGCCAGCGCCTTCGTGCTGGCTTCGCCTTCGACCAGCACTTTGAGCGTCCGGCCCACGAACGATTCGGACACCTGCACAGCCACTTTGTGTTGCTCGGCCATGGCGAGATTGCGTCGTTGTTTTTTGATTTTTTCGGTGATTTGCCCCTGCATATTGCCGGCGCGGGTGCCTTCTTCTTTTGAGTAAGTGAACACGCCGAGGCGCTCGAATTTTGTTTCGCGAACAAAGTCGAGGAGCGTCTGGAAATACTTTTCCGTCTCGCCGGGAAAACCGACGATAAACGTGGTGCGCAACGCAATGCCCGGAATCCCGGCGCGGATTCTTCCGATGAGGTCGCGAATGTATTGTTCGCTGGTCTCGCGGCGCATCCGTTCAAGCATGTTTTCATGAATGTGCTGGAGTGGAACATCGACGTAGCGCGCCACCTTGGGACAATCGGCAATGGTCTGAATCAACTCATCCGTCCAATGCGCCGGATGCGTGTAGAGCAGGCGAATCCAGAAGTCGCCAGCGAGCGAATTGAGTTCGCGCAGCAACGTGCAGAGGGTGGTGGCATTGACGGGGAGCGACTTAGCGGCTGCGCTGAATTTTTCTGGCGACGAAATCGCGCGGCGGTGGCCCGCTCGCAGGTCGAGGCCATAGTAGGTCGAGTCTTGAGAAATCAAATTCAGTTCCTTTACGCCGTCGGCGAGCAATTGCTTCGCCTCTTGCACGATGTCGCTTTGCTGGCGGCTGCGATGACTGCCACGCATGCGCGGAATGATGCAGAAGCTGCAGGGGTGGTTGCACCCTTCGGCAATCTTCACGTAGGCGAAATGGCGCGGCATGAGCCGAAACCGTGGCGTAGCGAAGTCCGGGATGAAGTGAGGGCGTGGGTTGACATCGACCAGAGGAGCGTGTTGCGTGAGGCGTGAGGCGTGAGGCGTAACTATGGTAACGACAGTCCTCGTCCTGCCAAACTTTTCGCTGCGGCGAAGGGATTCTTCCTGTTCGTGAGCGGTCGTTTTCCGCGACTTGTCAAGTCCAGCAAGACGGGCGGCAATTTTCGGTTTTGAATTTTGAATTTTGAATTTTGAATTTTGCTGTGCCAACCGTTCAGCCCGGTGGGTCAGGGCCTGTTGAACGATGCTGCCGACCTGAGCCACTTGATCAATGCCCATGAACGCATCGACTTCGGGCAACAACTTAGGCAGTTCGTCGCGGAATCGTTGCGGCAGGCAGCCGGAAACAATCAATCCTTGGCCGCGATTCTTGGCTTCACGCAGTTCAGCCGACTCCAGAATCGTATCGACACTTTCTTCCTGCGCGCTGTCAATAAACGAGCAGGTGTTGACGATGACCACGTCGGCGGTGGCTGCGTCGTTGGTGATTTCCATGCCGCTCTGGATGAGCGAGCCTAGCATGATTTCGGCATCGACCAGATTCTTGGCGCAGCCGAGTGAAATCAAACCGACCCGCACCGGTCGTTTAGTGGAATTGTTTTTCGTCACAGAGTAGAAACCTTACGCGAGGCAGGGGACGAAAGGCAATCCTTGGATACCAATGGGCGACGAACGAAATTTATGTGCGGACGATTTCGAACTGGGGCGTCAGCTCGGATTATCGACCGCTGGCGGCGACTTTCACCACAGAGGACCAGTATAGTGCGTTGATTTGCAGCCTTTGCCGACGGAGTAAACACCGCGAAAATCCTCGCACGTCAGTCTCGACAACGAACTTCGCCGGTGGCAATGTTAAAAACATAAACCGAGATAAGCCGCAAAGTTTGCAGCTAATTTGCTGGTAGGCGACGCAACTCGCATCATATGAATCACATTATCTACATTTTTTGGTTGGCAGAAGAGCCATGGAGTGCGATCCGCTATTACTGGCCCGTTACACTCGCACTGGTTGCTGCCGTAGTCGTGGCATCTATTTTCAACTTTCCGTTCCTTCGTTCTCGGTTTCGTCGTCGCCACTTGCTGGTCTTCCTTCCGCTTGGCGTATCACTTCTCGTTTTGGTGTGGGGTTCACTAATGCGTCATACTGACCAGCACAGCCTTGCGCCAGATTGGCCGAGCCGTGTTGTCGAAGGACTACTCATTGCCCAGCTTTTGACTGAAATCGGAGTCGTCTACGTCTTGAAGGGCTATCGGTGGTTTTCGGCAGCAGCCGTCTTGCTGGAGCAGTGGGTCGGAGTAGCCTTCGCCTTCGTCGCAGGCATGTCAGTCACGGGCGATTGATTATGAGAGATTCAGGCAAACAGCCACCGCTATTACCCAGATAGGCTGCAAACCTCAGGCCGGCTGCTACATTCACACGTACAGCGCCGTTTTCAAATCATGCGCCAACAGGCTCATGAACGGATAACGTTTGAGCGGGTCGTGCTCCAGACATTTCAAGACCACTTTCTCCAGGTTCGCCGGCAGATCGGGATTGTAATCGCGCGGCAGGACGAAGTCTGAGCGATCCAGTTGTTTGCCCAAAATCTGCCCCGGCGTTTCGCCGACGAACGGTTTATTGCTGGTGAGCAATTCGTAGGCGGCGACGCCAAAGGCGAAAATATCGACACGCTGATCGATGGGCTCCCGTTGCAATTGTTCCGGTGCCATGTAGGCGGGTGTGCCGGGATTCTTGGACATCTTTTTCGGCGGATTGGGAATCGGTTTGGCGAGGTCGAAATCGACCAGTCGCACCGTGGCGTTGCGTGTGATGAGCACATTCTCCGGTTTGAAATCGAGGTGCATGAAACCGCTGTCGTGGACGTGCTCCAGTCCGACCGCCATGTCGATCAGTATTTGCGCGACGTTCTCCGTCAGCACCGGGTCGTGAATACTGTAAAGCTCCTTCAGATTCGCTCCTTCAACATATTCCATGAGCAGGTAGGGCGTGCCTTCAATTTTGCCGTGCTCGAAATAACCGATGACGCGCTCGTGGTCGTGGATTTTGGAAAGGATTTCGCACCCGCGCAGAAATCGTTTCCGCGCCAAAAAGTTGAATCGCAACTGGTGGTGCAGCCGGCGGAGCGCATACGCCTTTCCCTTTGAGTCGGTCGCCAGCCAGATGTCCGCCATGCCGCCGCTGTTGATGAGTTCCTGCAAATAGAATCGGCCGAACGTCCCCGGTTGGAATGGCGCAGCGGTGTCACCTTCACTCTTTGCGTTGATCGGCATGGCGGGGTTTATGTAACACGCCATCTCCCCTCCTGCCAATGGTTTCTGCGTGTCGCGGAATTCCAGCTTGTCGGACGTGCGTCGGATTTTTATGCTGCGCTGATGGGACCGCTTCATTCGTTGACACGGGAATCTGCGGCGGTTCGTCCTCTCAAATGCTGGGTTGATGCCGGTCTGCATTTTTTCTATCCTGAAGTGTGTCAAATCTGCGATGCCGGGCGCGCGACGCCGGCGGAAGGATACGTTTGCGCGCGGTGTTGGTCCGGCACCGGCGGAGTGCGTTTTATCAAGCCGCCGTTTTGTGGACGTTGTGGACTGCCATACGCAGGCGACATAACCACGGCATTTGAATGCAGCAATTGCCGGGAAATGGACCTGCACTTCCGCTCGGCACGGTCGGCGGTGGTGGCGGGCGGGATGGTTCTGGAAGTCATTCACCGTTACAAATACCAACGGGCGCTCTGGTTCGAGCCGTTTCTGGCCGATTTGCTGGCCCGTCAAGCCGGACCGGTGGTGCGCGGGGAGGAATGGGACATGATCGTGCCGGTGCCATTGCATCCCACTAAAAAGCGCGAACGCGAATTCAACCAGGCCGAACGCCTGGCCGCGCGTTTCAGCGCCGTCGCACAAATTCCGGTGAACGACCGGCTGCTGAAAAGGGTCGAATCCACGCGGACACAAACGTTGCTCACCCGTCCGCAACGCGCCGCCAACGTGCGGAACGCCTTTGCCATGCGCGGCGGACAGAAGTTGGAGGGAGAAAGAATTGTGTTATTGGACGACGTGCTGACGACGGGCGCCACCACCAGCGCCTGCGCGAAAATATTATTGGCCGCCGGTGCGAGCGAAGTTTGCGTCTGGACAGTCGCCCGCGGATTGTAGAGTATTTGCACGGTCAGAATCTTGAATTGCAAATGAATATCGAACCGAGAAGCATCTCAGGCTCTCAACATTCAAATCTCGACTTCTTAAAAAACATGGGCACCACCACTTTCACCAAAAAAACGCTCGGCCTCGAAACGAAAGAACCGGCAGTGACGCCCCCCGGCACCGACGCTGGAACCACCTTCACCCGGAAGCCGAGGATTGCTGGCGGCAGATCCAAGAAGCGCGAAATCCCGGAAGGGCTTTGGACCAAGTGCCCCAAGTGCAGCACGATGATTTACGACAAGGAACTGGACGATAATCTGAAAGTTTGCCACCATTGTAACCACCACTTTTCCATCCGCGCCCGCGAACGGATTCACGCCCTCGTCGAAACCTGCTCCTTCGAAGAAATGGACGCGGATATGGTCAGCGTCGATATGCTCAGCTTTACCGGCGTCGAATCCTACACCGACAAACTGAAGGAGTACCAAAAAACGACCGGCCACAAAGACGCCGTCATCACCGGCATCTGCAAAATCGGTCCGCACCGGGCGGCCTTGGGGGTCATGAATTTCAGTTTTATCGGTGGCTCACTGGGGTCAGTGGTCGGAGAAAAACTGACCCGGATGATCGAGAAGGCCACCGAAATGGAATTGCCCGTCATCATCGTTTCCACCAGCGGCGGCGCGCGCATGCAGGAAGGAATGTTCAGCCTGATGCAGATGGCCAAGACCTGTGGAGCACTGGCTTACCATGCAAAGAAAAAACTCCCGTTCATCAGCATTCTCACTCATCCGACCATGGCCGGCGTCATGGCCAGCTACGCGAGTGTGGGCGACATCATCATCGCCGAGCCGGGGGCCATGATCGGCTTCGCCGGCGCTCGCGTCATCAAGGATACCACTCAGGCTGAACTTCCTCCGGGTTTTCAAACTGCGGAATTCCTGCTTGATCACGGCCTGCTTGACGCCATTGTGCCGCGCCCGCAAATGAAGCAACAACTCATCGACTACCTCGATTTTCTGACGGCCGGACGAAAAGAGAACGCTGCATAGAATCAACCGGCGGCCCGGCGCTTCAATTCCTTGGGCAAATCCATTCCTGTGCGTCACGACACTCGTTAGCCCGACTTCCGCTACTCG
>PLJQ01000240.1 GCA_003140275.1 Limisphaerales bacterium | reverse complement strand
TCGCGGCAACGGCACCGAGCCGAGTATTGCCGTCCCTGCGCCTCCGGTGCAGCAAAGGGTTGATTATCTCCGCTCCCGGCTTACCCGCTTGAAACAGGATTTGGCGGAAGCGGAAAGGAAATTGCCCGCCGACCAGGAAGCGTGGGAGCGCCGGATTGCCGGCAAGACGAACGTCTGGGTCACGCTCAACCTGACCAACGCAATCTCCACCGGCGGCGCAACGTTCACGAACCTGCCTGACCAATCGATTCTTGCCATCGGGATCAATCCGACCTACGACACTTACCAGATCACCGCCGAGACCGAATTGCAAACCATCACGGCCGTCCTGCTGGAAGTGTTGCCCGATCCGAGCCTGCCCAAGAACGGTCCGGGCCGATGGGGCCAAACCGGCAATTTTATTTTGGACGAATTCGGCATGACCGCGGCGCCGAAGTCGGGAGCTGGAGTTGTTCCCGTCACTCTCTTTTTCGGCAAAGCGACCGCCGATTGGGAACAGCAGTATTATCGCGCCGAACATGCGATTGATCATAACCTGAAAACCGGCTGGGCGATCGGGCCAAAGTTTGGCCAGCGGCACTTTCTCATCGCCGAGTTGAAGGAGACGCCCGGCTTCAAAGATGGCGCGAAACTCGGTTTCCGGTTCGACTCGTACCACGGCAACAACCACACCGTGGGCCGCCTCCGGCTGTCGGTCACGACCGAGAAAGACCCCGCTGCGTTTTGGCCGGTGCCGTCTGAGGTTGCCGGCTTGCTCGGCGTACCTGCCGCACAGCGCACGCCGGAGCAACAGCGACTGCTCGCGGCGCACTACCGCACCGTATCGCCAACGATCCGTATAATCGAAAGGGAAATTTTCCGCCTCAACGAACGTGAGAATGAACTGGCCAATACCAGGTACACCACGCTGGTGATGAAGGATCGCGAAGAACCCCGGACGACCTACGTTCACGTGCGTGGAAACTTTTTGGAGAAAGGCAAGGAAGTCACGGCCGGCGTGCCGACGATTCTGCCGCCGTTGCCATCCGATCAACCGCCCAATCGCCTCGCGCTCGCGCGGTGGCTGGTTGATCCTGAGAACCCTTTGACTGCGCGTGTTACTGTAAATCGGTTGTGGGAGCGGGTGTTTGGCACCGGCATTGTGAAGACGAGCGAGGATTTCGGCAAACAAGGCGAGGTGCCTTCGCATCCTGAACTGCTCGACTGGCTCGCATGTGAATTTATGTCGCCGACTGTCACGAGCCACGATCCAGATTTTACGAATCACGCATCACGTCTCACGCCTCACTCCTGGGACGTGAAACACATGATGAAACTCATCGTCCTGTCGGCGACGTACCGTCAGAACGCGACCGCTGATGGCGAGCAGTTGGAAAAGGACCCCTATAACCGGCTGCTGGCTCGTGGCCCGCGGTTTCGCATGGACTCGGAGATGATCCGCGACCAGGCGCTGGCCGTCAGTGGACTGTTGAATCCGGAAGTTGGCGGCCCCAGTGTTTATCCCGTGCAGGTGCCGAACCTGTGGAAGGAACTTGGCTTCCTGCGTCCCGAGATCGGCATGGACGAATGGCCCACGAGCGAAGGCCCGGAACTTTACCGCCGCGGCCTCTACACTTTCTGGCGGCGGGTCTGCACGTATCCGACTTTTGCGACGTTCGACGCACCGAGCCGCGAAGTTTGCATTTCGCGCCGGCCCCGCAGCGACACGCCGTTGCAGGCGCTGGCGGCGTTGAACGACCCCGCATTTCTGGAAGCCGCGCGGGTTTTGGCTCAACGTGTTCTTCTTCATGGCGGTTCGGATCCGACCCAACAAATCGAATACGCGTTTCGACTTTGTCTCGCCCGCTCCCCCACCAAACCGGAACGGCAACGCCTGGTAAGTCTTTACGAGCAGCAGTTGAAAAGTTTTGAGCGCGATGCCAAATCGGCCGAAGAACTGGTCAACCAGGGTGCCGCCGGGCGCCCCGCCAATCTGGACGTTCGCAAGCTCGCGGCGTGGATGATGGTGGGCAATGTGTTGTTAAATCTGGATGAGACCCTCACCAAAGGCTAGGTATGAATGAGTCCGGGTTGGAAAACTTAAAACTTGTCACGCGCCGGAAATTTTTCCGGCAATGCGGCACCGGCATGGGCGCGCTGGCCCTGGCTTCATTGCTGGACGAAAATCTTTTCGCCGCGCCGGGCGCAACCGCCGTTGGTTCAACGCCGCCCGGTCCGCACTTCAAGCCCAGGGCCAAAAACATTATCTACCTTTTCCAATCCGGCGGGCCGTCGCATCTCGACCTGTTCGATTACAAGCCGGAACTCATCAAGCGCGACGGCCAGCAAATGCCGGAAGAGATTTTGAAGAACATCCGCCTGGCGCAGATCGGCAAAAAAGCCGCCGTGCTCGGCACGAAATACAAATTCGAACAACACGGCAAGTCGGGCGTATGGCTTTCCGAACTGCTACCGCACCTTTCGACCATCGTGGACGAGGTCGCGTTCGTGCAGGGTTTTTATTCCGAGGCGTTCAACCACGATCCGGCCACGCTCTTCATGAACACCGGCGCGCAACTTTCCGGCCGGCCCAGCATGGGTTCCTGGTTCAGTTACGGGCTGGGCAGCGAGAACAAGGATGTGCCTGCGTTCGTGGTGCTGACCACCGGCGGCGGCCAGCCGCTTACGAACAATGCCTGGGGCAGCGGATTCCTTCCCACGATTCACCAAGGCGTGCAGCTTCGTTCGCAAGGCGATCCCGTGTTATTTGTATCGAATCCGCCCGGCATGGGCGCGGAACGCCGCCGCCAATCCCTCGACGCCGTGCGCGACCTGAACCAGATGCGGTACGATGTGTTGCGCGATCCGGAAATCGCCACCCGCATTTCCGCTTACGAACTGGCTTATCGGATGCAAACGAGCGTGCCGGATGTGATGGACATTTCCAAAGAGCCGCCGGCCATGCACGAAGCGTATGGCACGACGCCGGGCCGCGGCTCGTTTGCGAACAATTGCCTCCTCGCGCGCCGGTTGGTCGAACGCGGTGTGCGCTTCGTTCAACTGTATCACCGGGGATGGGACCATCACGGCGGTCCGGACGGCAACCTGGTCTTTGACCTCAAAAAACGCTGCCTCGAAACAGATCAACCGACCGTTGCGCTGATCAAGGATCTCAAAGAGCGCGGGCTGCTGGATGAGACGCTGATCATCTGGGGCGGTGAATTTGGCCGCACGCCGATGATGCAGGGCAGCCTGAAACCGGAAAATATCGGTCGCGACCATCACCCGCACGGCTACACCGTCTGGCTGGCCGGCGGCGGCATCAAGCCGGGCATCACGTACGGCAAAACGGATGAATTTGGTTTTTACGCCATCGAAGACAAAGTCCACGTTCACGATTTACACGCCACGATTCTGCACTTATTTGGACTGGAGCACACAAAGTTGACTTACCGATTTCAGGGACGCGATTATCGCCTGACCGACGTGCATGGCGAGGTTGTAAAACCGCTGCTGGCTTAGCAAAAAAGGAAGTGTCTGTAGTGGCGGGCGAAACTGCTGGCGCTGTCTGGTGAAATTTCAATACGGCAAAGTCGCCGTGTTGTCAGGCGTGATCACCAAAAAATCCTGTTCAAACCATTCTCGCAGCGTCTTCGGTTCTTTGGCGGGAGTGGTAGAACGATCGAATTGAGGCACGATGGCGAGATGAATCAACTGCGCCTCCAGAAGCCTTCGGTAAGCCGGCAAATAGCCGGAAACCACAACCACCTTCGTGCCGCTTTGTTTCAAAGTGTCGTAATCTGACAACGTCAACGGCGGAAAGCCGCAGAACAAGACCACGGCGCCGAGGTTGGAATGACTTTGCAGAGCGTTAAGGAATAGATCGCGCGGCGCGGCGCCTCCGGTTGCCATGCGTTCCATCGGCGTTAATTTGAACCTCAACGTGGCGGCAATCGACATTCCATTGTTCTTCTTGAGTGTCTGCTGGAATGACTTCAGTTGTCCGTCCACCGCGGGATTCTTGAATTCGGTCGTGTCGTGAGCCATGACCACCACCTGGCCTTTATTCCCAAGCAGTTTGGCGGTTTCCTCCGCTGCGCCCGCACCAAGGGCATGGTAGGGGCTTAAGTCAAACTTCTGTGAGGCGCCGGACTGGCTGCGATAAATCCACACTGCGGCACCGGCAATCGCCAGAATCGCAATCACCGGACCCATCGTTTTTTTTATCATGCAGGTTTAGATTCTTGGCTTGGAGGAAGCGCCGAAAGCTATTTTGTCTTAGCTGAGATCATTCAAGATCCCACATCCAGCGCGGATCGTATTTCTCGTTGCCACCCAGCCACGCAACGCCGGTCGCGGTTTGGCCTGCGGCGTTCTTTCCGGGAAAGTATTGGAGACCAATGAGACTGACTTTGATCGCTTGGGCATGGCCATCCACGTAGCCGGTGTTGCACCTCTGATTGTGCCGGTTCACCGCGCGTTGAGGATCGCTGTCGAAATAACCCAGATTGTTTGGTGAGCGCATATAGAGGAACTCCGCCCCGGGTGTTGCCACCCATTTGTCCGGGTTTTTTTCAACCGGATTGGCAATCAGACCGGCGTCGGCAAATGGAATGGATTCAACCGGTCTTTTCACGCTGGCCAGCTTGGTTTTGTTATCAGCCCACGACGTAAGCTCGGGATGACTCCCCGCGATGCCGAACTGGCTTTTCACACTGGGACATTTGATGACATTCGTGGTTTGAATGTAGGGCCGGAGCAAATCCACCCACCACGTAACCGTGCCGGGAAAGTATGCGTCTGGAGGCGCAGTTTTGAACAAATACAGCGTCACCATGGCATCACTCTGATCGTCCCCGTACATTCTGTAACCCAAAGTCAATTGCTTAAGGTTGCTCAGACAATTTATGCCCCGCGCCTTCTCCTTGGCCTTGGCCAGCGCCGGCAACAACAGACCCGCGAGAATGGCAATAATCGCAATGACCACCAGCAGTTCGATCAAAGTGAAACCGTCTTCTTTCCCGGTCGCGATTGGTCGGTCAATTGTCTTCATAAATCCACTCATGGGATTTGATAGCCGGTGAATAGCAATTATGCAAGAAGTGTTGGGGTGATCGGATGTCGTGTTGCTACCTTCTCAAAACCTTGGAGGGACGAGCTACACGAGTCCCCACTCATTCAACTTGGGGGAAAAGCCATGGATTCGTGTAACTCGTCGTACCGAACACAAGGTTTTGAGCCAGACTCAACCGGACGCCCCATACCGGAGTGAAGATGCAGATCCATTTCTTTCAATCCAAACAAACCATTTGTCAGGCCTTGGCCCGGCAAATGGAAAACATGATCAGTTTGCCCAACGGAAGTGAGAGCACCCGCCAGGATTAGAACGAAGGCAATTATCGATCGAATATGAGTTGTCACTTTGGTTCCTTCCGGTTCACGCTCTGCTTGTTCAACTGCCCGGTTTGCTCCACCGCTTCCAGCGCCCGCTTTTGAAACGACGCTATCGCCCGATCATAAGCCGCACGGGCTGCGACCCTTTCTCCCTCGGCGATGTGCTGGCTGCGATTTTCCCAGAGCAACTCGACCGATTCGGCGCACCACAAAGCGCTTTCACGCGAGGCACGAACCGGTTCTTTACCAACAAGCACATTGACCGGATTCGTATGAAGCTGTGGAAATTGGCGCAGCGCAACCCAACTGCTTCGTTCGACTTCGACTTCAAATGACAGTTCATGGACAGCGCCGTCCGCCGGGACCACCGCGCTGGCAACCGATCGGCCATTCTTGACCACCTCCACGAGCCGCTCGCCACCCCGGATTTTTTCATTTGTCCGTGGCGCGTGCAGCAAAACCGTATCCCCCTGAAAACGGCGACCCTCTGCGGCGTCCAGTGTTCCATGCGCAACCGCCTTCGGAGTCTCAGGCGCGAAAGCGACCTTCGCCCGCACCTTGACTGTTCCCGGCTTCGACAACTGAACGTCCTTGAAACCGGGCGATGCGCCATTGACGGTGAACTCCAACGCGTGCGCGTATCCGTCCGAAACATAGGATCGTCCCTTGGCCAACGCGCTGCACCACTGGTGAAAATCCACTTTGCGGATCGGGCCGTCCGCCAATTTGACTTACACCCGTCCTTGCCCCACCCGACGGCTGCTCATGCAGGGAAAATCGGTCTCGCCGCTGACCTTGAGCGGGAAACCGCAGTTCATAAGGTGATACCACGTGTTCCATTCGCCGACGCGGCCCGTGTTCATTGCGCTGATGAAATCACATACTCCCTCGGCCGTACTGACGAAAATCTCCATGGCACCGGACCCCTGCAAAGCGGGAAGCACAAGGTTCAGCAACTTGTTGGCCTCGCGTTCGGCCCATTGGCTCAACTCGCCTGCGTTCAACTTTTGATCGCCGTCGCCGTCGATCTCGTCGAAAGCGCCTGGCAGCAGGCCGGCTTCCGCCTCGCCGCGATCCAGAAATCCATCGGCGTTTTTGTCGTGCCGCGCGACGTACCGCTTGGCGTAGGCTGGCGGATCAACATACAAATCCGAGTGCGGATAGCCGGTCACGCCGCCCTGTTCCTTGGTCCAGCGCAGAACCGGTACGGTCCAGGTCGGCCATCCTCTGAGTTTCGTCCCGTCCGACCCGGGGTAGGTCTGGTTCTTGAGGTCCAAGAGGCAGACGTGACCGAGGGCCGCTGAACCAAACCCGCTGATCTCCAGATCGTATTTCAGCACCGTCAAGGGTTCGCTGATCGTCGCGGCGACGGGTGAAAAGAAACGCCGCTGGTAATCGAAGCAAGGTCCCCAGGTCAACACACAACCCACGTTCAAAGCCTCTCCCTTCACCTGTCGGAACATGTCTTCGGGTGTTACACCCTCGGTGGGAATCTGATAATGCGAACAACCAGCGCCATGAATGTGATGATCGCCGGATACGAAACCGTGCTTCATCGGATCGATCCACCGCTCAAGCTGGAGGTCGATGCGGGCGGGAGCTTGCGATGGCACCACGATGTCTTTTTCCGCCTCAAGGTATTCCGGCCCGCGCGTGTAGCTGAGTGTAAATCTTCCTGGCGGCAGCAATACCGTATCACCGTCGCCGCGATAAATGTGCGGCTGGAAAAACAGGTCCGGTGCCAACCGCTTCGCTTGCGGCGGATAAACACGGCCTTGCGAATCATGAAACGTCAGGCGGGCAATGGTCGGCTGGCCGTCGAAATCGCGAATGGAAAGTTTCACCGGAATCGCCGGCGTCACCTCGAACAACACCGGCGTCTCGCCGCGAAATCCAAGGTCTTGCATCCCCTGGCCAACGTTGAACCCGATCGTGGCCTCGCGCTGGCCGGCTTCGCCGGAGTAAATCAAGGCGACGGCGTATTCCAATCCCAACCCGCTCAAGCGCTCCGTCATCGGAGGCGAGGCGAACATTTCGACCTCCAGAAACCGGCCGGGATCGTTGCGTTTGTTTTCGTTCCGGTTCAACTCGGTTTGCTGCTGGCGTTGGATGATGCCTTCCGCCGCTCCCGCATAAACGGGGCCCGCCTGCGGGCTTTCGATGTTCAAAGGCTGCGACACCTTCGCGTCATTCAGGACCTTGACCAGCACCGGTGTGAACCCGCTCTGATGCAGCGTCGCCGCCGCCGGACCGCGCGCCACCTTCACGCGCAGTTCGGGATTGATGCTTACGACGAACAGCACGTGCGGATCGAGTAATTCTTGCAGCGCGTTCACATCCCGCTTTCGGGCCGCCTCAACGATTCCGTCTCGCGCTTCTCCCACCAAGGGGTGTCCGAAAATGTCGAGCGCCAGGAGCATTCGTTCCACGTTCGCGCCGACCGGCTGGCCGTCCAGCTCAGCCACCTTGGGAACTTCGGCGGCGAGTAGATGAATCGATGCAAGCAGCAGGAACACCGTCACGACGCTGCGAAGCGAAGCGAAAAACGCAACTGTGCGTTGGCGAAGGTGCGCCTCGAACCCGCCGCAGACGAAACCAGTCCCAAGCCGCCACCGGCAATAGGGTGTGATTCGATTCATAGCGATGCCGCGAGGTTAGTCGGCTTCCGTGGGATTCGCAAGTTCATGCGACACGCGCCCGGCTAAAAATCTGACAAATGAGATTGTCCACGCCCATGAAATCCGATATTCGGTTGATCGTGCCCAACGCCGAACGCATCTTTTTCATCTGTCACGCCCTGCGCGCCGGCTTCAACATCGAAAAGATTTTCAACTTCACGAAAATTGACCGCTGGTTTCTGGTGCAGATTAAAGAGATTGTGGATTTTGAGGAAGAGTTGGCAACGGCATAAAACGAGGAGAACATTATGTCGCTCGCATCGCTTTGGAAATCGCAGAAGGGGGAGCTTGCAACCAAACACATCCAAGCGATGATTGGCTTGGCTGGCGATGGCAAACTCCGTGATGGGAGCAACGCTTCAGAAGAGTTTCGTGAGTTCCTGACAAATGTCCCTTCCACCATGCTCGGTCGATATGCGAATGAGTGTTTGGGCTCGGAAAAGTTTTCCGAGGCGAGTGCTGCACTTCAAGATGTCATCAACGAAGTCGGGAGGCGTTTGGGTTTCAAAGTTCAAAACGGATTGTATCGAGGCAAAGTCAATGAAATCGGAAATGACGGGCTTTGGCACTCCGACGATTCCTCCGCCATCATTTTGGAAACCAAGACGACTGATACTTACACCATTGAGCTAGACACGTTGGCGAATTATCGCAAGAAACTAGCTTCGGAAAAAAAGATCGAGCTGGAGAAGTCTTCCATTTTGATTGTTGTCGGAAGAAACGAGACGGACAGCTTGGAAGCTCAGGTTCGCGGGTCTCGCCACGCATGGGATATTCGGCTTATTAGCGTCGAAGCCCTTTTGCGCCTTGTGACCGTCAAAGAGGAATTGGAAGACCCGCAAGTCGTCCAAAAGATTCAACAGATTCTCCGACCGAAGGAATACACCAAAGTTGATGAGATTATCGACTTGGTTTTCTCGGCGGCCAAGGACGTCAAAGAAGAGGAAAAGATTCAACACGAAATTGAACCGGCGGAGGAAGGTGAAAAGAGATTTACTCCAGTCAACTTCCGCGAAGCATGCATCACACGACTCCAACCTCAGCTCAAAACCGTTCTAATCAAGCGGACGGCAGCTCTCTTTTCATCATCGGACGAAAAAGCCGGCGTCATCTGCCTGAATTCTCGGAAGCATGAGCAAGGCAAGCACTCAAAGTATTGGTTTGCCTTCCATCCGCATCAGAAAGAAACGATCGTGAAATATCCTCACGGTTACGTTGCATTCGGGTGCGGAAGCGCTGACTTGATCATCTTCATTCCAGCGAAAGAGTTCGTCGGCTGGCTCGAGCGTTTTTGGACAACCGAGCTTGAAGGTCGTATCTATTGGCACGTTCGAATCGTTGGCGACAAGGCGAAGCTGACGATGGATACAAAGGCCGGCTTCGAGCCGATTGACGTGACACAGTATCTCGTCAAGTAAAGGGGGCGCGGCTGTGTGCGAAGAACCAGCCGCAGGTGCTTGCGCACGGCCAGCCACACTCACAGGCCGCTCCGGCTTCACCATCGAAGAGATTTTCAACCTCACGAAAATCGACGGCTGGTTCTTGGTTCAGATCAAAGAGATCTTGGACTTTGAGCAGGAACTGGCGGGGGCGAAGAATTAGACACTTCCTCCGACTTCTCAGCAATTATGTGATAGGCAACCCAATCAAAGTCCACCAGGCTCGTCGCGGCGTTGTTCCTCCGACAAATCCGTCGCCCGAATCGACCAGCGGCGCCACGCCGTCAAAAATTATTGCCGTAGGCAACCCAATCAAAGTCCACTGTGGTGGTCGCATCGTACTGCCATGACGAGCCGCTGCCCCATTCGACATAGCCACCGTACGGATTGACCAGCGGCGCCGTGCCGTCGAAAGCCAGATTCCCATCCCACCACAACTTGACCTTGCCGTCCTTCCGAGCGTAGAGATAGGCGATGTGCCAGGCGTTGGTTACCGCCGGCCCAAGGTCTGCTATTTCTGATCCTGGGTTTCCCGGGGTATTGGGATCGACATAACTCCACAGCTTGTACTCACCGTTCACTAGTGTGATGGAGGGCGCGGGGGACATCGGCGTGGAATGGGTAGTCAAACACAAAAGGTTTTCCTTGCCCGTCGGGCTGAAGGCCACGAGACGAAAGCGCGCGCCGACGGCCAACTCATCCACGCCACCTAGTGCTACGTACCACTCTTTTAAGTTCGATCCGGAGTTGATGCGCAGGGCCTGGTTGGTGGCTCCGAGTTCCGGGTCAAAAAAATCAACGACCAGCGTTGTTCCACCTGTTCCGCCGGACACCCAAGGCGACGCGGGCAGGCTGGGACCGCCAAGGAATTGGATCGTAGGGCCGCCCGTGCCCACATCCAGGAAAGGGCCGTTCATGATGGATTGACCGATCTGAATATAGCGCGCCCGCAAGTTGGCCAGATCGCGCGCGCTTCGGCTGCCAATGACAGGTATGGAGTAGTTGGTGGCCGGGACCCCGTTGCCGCAGAATTGCCCCACACTCGCACAATCATAAGTATCGCTGTACCAGTCAAACGGAAAGACGCCAACGACCAACGGATCGGTTTGCGCATAATTGTAAATATCGTTTGCTTTTTGGATAAGCTGGGATTCGGTCCCATAGCCTTCGGTCGCCCCCGGCATCAGGAAGATTCTTTGGGAGCCATTCATATAGGGTTTCAAATAATTGAGTTTGGACAACCATTCGCTTTTAGTCGTGGCGGGATTGCCCGTGCTGCCGTAGCTTTCAATCGCGATATAATCAATACCGGTGGGAATGCGGAAATTACCATAGGTCCAAAAACCGCAACCGACCGTAAACATGGTTTTAGCGCCGGGGAAATTGGTATGCACCTTGGCGATTTCAGTCTCAATGGAGGTTAACAGTGTATTTAATGTATTAGTGTCTCCTCCAGCGACGCAATCGGGTTCATCCATCATAAAGAAAGCAAGGATGCTGTTGGTATAAGGTTTTATCGCGTTGACAGCGTTGGTGTCACTAAAGTCAGGAGCAGGGACCAGTAGTTTCATTCCCGAGGCCACGGCCTGGTCGGATAAAATCCCACTAAACCCCGCTTGAAGATAGGTGAAGTTTACCGAGCCGTTCTGTTCAACGATGGAGCCTTGCGGGGCCAGGGATCCGGCCCAGAATCCGAAATATTGGAGGTGATTTTTCAAGCGAAAGAAGCCACCCGGCAGGTTGACCGGGGTCGTAACTTCCCAGCGGCCATTGTTGGAAACCGCGGTTCCGGCGGCGGGCTGCCAGTCCGTCGGGATTGGATTCGTGGCAAATTCGAGACCGAATCCGGTGGACGGGTACGGCCAGGAAACGATGGCATTGGTATTGGAATGCACGATAGCGAGGGGAACGCGAGTGATCGGCTCGCTGTGACCCCACGTGCTCAAAAAAATGGCAGACGCCATGATGGGCAGGTTTAACAATGATTTTTTCATGGTCGAGGGTTGCCGATGGGCATTTACTTTTTGAGGTTTCGCGGTTTATTAATCAGTGACGTTGCGCTTTCCGGGTGCTATCTGCATGGGATTTGGTTCACCGTCGCCGGGTCCATGCCTGGCCAAGCGCAGCGCAGCGAGATATTCCTTCGGCGGGTTGCCATCAGTGCTGCGAGTATGAGTAATGACCGTATTACGACATCCCACCATTTAAGTGAGTTTTTCATAGGCCGGCTTTCGATGCTGCCAGCATACCACATAAACACCGGGCCTGTAAGGGAATTTCTCCGATTGCTCGACGCGTATCCGCTCATCGCCGACTCACAACATTCCAAAAAACCGGCGAACGATTCTCCTTCTCCTTGCTAGGGGAGAAGGCCGGGATGAGGGCGAGCTTTCAATCACTTCGTGAAACCTGTGTTCGTCACTTTGGAGAAACCACGGAGCGCGGATGCCGAGTCCGCGTGTTCCCATTCCGCCAGCGATTCCACGCATTTTCGGCAGCCGGTCTTCGCCGCCGCTCGCCACGCCGCCGGTGGCGATCACTTATAAATTTCCTGGCGTGCCAACCTTCAAAATCAATGGCAGGAGCAATGACAAGGGTAAAAAGCTGCTTTTATAACGGGTCCGATGCTTGACGCTCGCGCACAAGGACCGATTTTCGCCAGAAGTAAACAGATGGTTTTTGTTTGCGTGTGCCCGGCTATTCTGCTCTATTATAAAAATAGTAAACCAAACAAAAAAAATCAGCAACCACTCAAGGCTGAAATCTTTGAATTCCACCTTGGCCCACCATTCAGAAGCCATACCCCACATGAGAATTTCCGTCATTTCCCCAGCGGGTCGCCCATTGCGTCTGGGATATTTCGTAGCTGCGCTATGCATCAGTTGGCTGCTTGCCACCTCCGTACGAGCGGGTCTGACTTTTCACCTGGAATTGGATCATAATTCGGATGTGTATTACCTCGGTTTTCCGTCGTTGAGCACGAATTCAAACTCCGCCAATCCCCCTGATACGGGTTATTTCGTCTGGTCGCACTCCTCCACGATCGATTCGGGAACCAGCGCTCAACTTTATCCCGACGGCACCGGCCCCGTTAACGGTGGTTTCTTTCCAGATTATACCTCTTTGATAACGGAGATAACCAACAGCTGGACACTGCTGGTGACGAACATGACCTCGACCAACACTTACACATTTTACGTCACGTCTTTTGCCAGCAATTCCTTTCCGGCCGTCTCCATAACTTTCCCAACGGACGGCTCGACAAACATCGCCGACCAACCGACCTTCACCTGGCAGGGTCCCGCTGATTATGACAGCCTTTTCGTGCAGGTGGCTGACAACTTCGGCTTTTTTCAGTATGATAATCTGCCAGTCACTCAAACCAGCTGGCTCAGTCCGGTTTTCTTAAGCCCGGGCAGCAACTACAACTTTAGTGTCAGCTACAACAAGGATGCAACTGCAAGCATCGTCGCGTCCACTCCGCTCAACGGTTTGTCCCAGCCGTTTCCCGACTGGGATTCCACCTGTGCGCTGATCACCTACTCTGGTTCTGGTTTTACGGTTGGCAATTCTCCGCCCCCACCGCCGCCGTCGCCGGGAGCATGGACCGTTACGGGAGGAATGACTGCCATCCGTACGTTGCACACTTTGACTGTGCTGCCCAATGGCAAGGTGCTGGCAGCGGCGGGCGAGGGTGCCGGCTTCTTCTCTGTTTCCACGGCGGAATTGTATGATCCGGCCCTCGGCACCTGGGCAATGACCGGGGGATTGACTGCCGACCGCTACGGCCACACGGCCAACCTGCTGGGCAATGGCAAAGTATTGGTCGCAGGCGGCATCCAGAGTTTTAGCAGCTTCGGCAATATTTCCAGCACGGAATTATACAATCCAACGAACGGAACCTGGGCGACAAACGCATCCATGACGACTTCGCGCTATGGTCACACGGCGACTTTACTGGGAAACGGAAAGGTCCTGGTGGCAGGCGGCCAGACTCATGATGGCAGTGGTTACACAACTCTTGCCAGCGCGGAGCTATATGATCCCAACCTCGGCACCTGGGCATCGACGGTCACCATGACCAACGCGCACGAGTTTCATACGGCGACCTTGCTGACGAACGGCTGGGTGATGGTCGCGGGAGGCGAAGATACCAACTCAACCCCTGTGTCCAGCGCCGAGCTTTACAACCCAGCGACGGGATCGTGGGCAGCCACCGGCCCGATGATCACGAAGCGCAGCGGTCATGCGGCGACGCTGTTGCCTAATGGAAAAGTGCTGGTCGTTGGGGGCGTTGACACGAGCTTCAATCCTCTGGCCAGCGCGGAACTATACGATCCCGTCATGGGGAATTGGTCGGCGACCGGTGCGTTGATTACCAAACGCGCAGGCCCCACGGCAACACTTCTAACCAACGGATTGGTGCTGGTCACGGGAGGAACGGGCAACTCGGGTGTTCTGTCCAGCGCGGAACTTTATGATCCGACCACGGAAATGTGGACGGTCGCCGCCACCATGCACAATCAACGCCAGCAATTCCCGGCTGCCTTGCTGTCCAATGGCAAGGTGCTGGTTGCGGGAGGGTTCTTTGGAGGATCGCTTACCAACGCTGAGTGGTATAGCTCGACGGCATCAGCAGCGTTGCCGATTCTTTTGACAAGCGAAACCAAGCTGCCCAGCGGCGCTTTTCGATTTGGTTTCACCAACACGCCAGGAGTAAGTTTCACTGCGCTGGCCGCCACCAACCTGTCTTTGTCCTTGAGCAACTGGACGGTGCTCGGCAGTGTCACGGATAGTCCGCCTGGTGAGTTCCAGTTCACCGACCTGCAAGCCACGAATAGTCCGCGACGCTTCTATCGCGTCCGCTCTCCATAGACGAATACTTCGTTCTTAAATATGAATTTACAATCGTCCCCGCAAGCCAGGTTGGGGTTGTTTTGACCATTTACCTCTGCAAAGTCTCCTTCTCGGACCGTTTTTGGAATCAAGTAACCTTTGTTCAATGAACTTTGTCTATTGATCAGACACCCGAACAACGGTGCTGGGGCTGGTATGCTTGCACAAGCCTCGACCAAACAAAATTGCAAGCGTTAAGGAAAAAACAATGAAAATAAGAATTGGGGTTCTAATGGCACTGGCAGTTTCTGCCGTGGCAGTTTCTGTGTGGGCGGCGGTAGGGCCGACTCGGACGTTTCGCACGACGGCTTCGATGCCAGTCGTATTTCAAGACGTAGATTTGGGAGGCAAACCCTCGTTTGGATTGGCCACGATTGAAGGCCACGATCTGGTCAACCTTGCGTTGGGCACAAGCCTGACGAATCGCCGAACCAATGAAGTGCTGGCGCTGGAGATTGATTGTGGCTCCACGGTCGTCAGCCTGGTTGTGTTCGACAAGACGCTCGGCACCAACATCGCCACCATCGCCACCAGCACGACTCTGGATGTGGTGACTGATCAGGGCAAGGACACCGCTGCGTTTCCCAACAAAGAACGGTTCGTGGCACAAATGGCTGTACAGGCCAGCGGAAACGCTACCAACGCGCTAATTAGCGGGCAATTGACGCTGTCCGGTCGATTACAACTCAACCCCACGAATGGTTGTCCGCAGGCGGTGTTGAGGGACCACGATAGATTTGACCGGGTTTTTAAAGATGGAGAATTTAGAAGTGGCGACGACAAACTGGAAATCAGGCTTCACGATTTTCACCAAGCAGGACAGGCGCACCTGATGGGTGTCGTCAATCTAATCGCAGAGGAGAAAACGACCAAAGTGCTCATCCCGTTCGGTTCGCTCAGCATCAAGCGACAACTGAATCCTTAACCATTCAATTCGGGAATCTTGTTTGCCAGGCGACCCGCCCGACGGACAGACACTGGTGACCTAGTATGGCGACAGGGAAGTTTCGTTACGTCCCGAGACTCCGATCCGAGTCGCTGTCGGCAGGTAGGGCGCGTCACTCCGTNNAAATTCTTTGTCACAGCACTAGCGATACCAGAATGCTCCGAGGGGGAGACAGATCAAGCCACAAGCATCTGTTGCGCGTTCGTTGAACCGCCCGCCCGCCACCCGCGTGGCTGGCCACTAATCGCAGAAATTGGTCCACCTGCCGGGTGTGAGAATTCTCCCGGCCTCAACTTCGCCGGCAAAGGCTGCAATTGAATCCGCCACCTATTCTCTGCCTTCACGCGATCCTTCTTGAATTCACTGACGTGCCGATTCGTCAAAATCAATGCCAGGCGCGGGGATAAGGGTAAGGAACCGGTTTGGTAGCGCTGCGCAAAGAAAACGTATGAGAAAGTATGAGGTCATTGTCGTGAGAAGAGGACAAATTCTCCCCCTCTTATCAATTATTGCAGCGGAAAATCGCCGGAAGGCTGTCTATAAAGCCGAACAATGGTTCTGGCGGAAATACAAAGGCACTCAAGGACCCATGCACCAGGCAATGACGGTTTCGGACCCGTACTCTGAAGTCCATTATAATTCGGATTTTTCCTGTTGTGACCGATTAAACAAGCTCCTGCCAAAAGACGACATCAACCGCCTCATTGTCGAATCAAAAGCGGAACTGACTCGCGAAACTCGCGAAGGCAAGCCGCACGGTCAACACAACGCAGTATGCAGGGTTAAACGCCGTCGGGATTTCGGAGTGTTTGTGGCCCCCGGACTCCGACGCATGAAAAATGGCGTGCTATATTATCGCATCATCACCGCACCTCAACGGAGTCGAAACGGCCGTCGTTTCCGCAAACGGAAATATCGTGACATCAGTCTCACGGCACGCACGCTGGCTGACGCGGTGACTGAAATTCGCGAGCGAAGGCTCAATCTTGAAAACGAGAAAAAAATTGGCCGCAGGATGAAAGTCCGCGATCTTTCTTTCGTCGCCCATGTCGCTGGACTCATGACCTTGAGTCCGCATTCTCGTGCCAAATTCTCCAGAGTCCTGCCAAAATACGAAGAGCCGCGTGCCAGGGCTTATGATGTGGCCTCTTCCCGGTGTTAAAAGAGTTGGAGAAAATGAATCAGTCATGGTGGTCCTCAGTCAACTTGATGACAAAAACCTGCCGTCCAGAATCGAGTTTCAACGGTTTTCTCTGCTGCCCGCCTTCATTGGTGGTCTGGCGGCAAATCCAATTCCATCGCACGCAGCGGACTTTTACGTGCATGAGTCGGAACATGCAGAACACGGCGGGTTGGATCAAACCGGCCGGCAAAGGTTGGATCTTCTACCTTGGTCCCGGCCACCGCGTGAAGGATTTCGAAAGCCCGGCCTGTGCGCAGCTCGTCCTCAACGCCATGATCTTCAAGCCGTGAAAAAGGGCGGGAACGAAACTCCGGGTTCGGCTTGGTCGCGCATTTTGGATTGCGTCCAACCTTCATTTGCCTAGCATTATCGGCGTATGCACCTTCATTCACGCACCCACGGCGGAATCACGGCATTGCTTTCTTTGGCCACCGGCCTCGCCACCTCCACGACGACCGTTCCAGCCGCCGCTCCGGAATCCACCGCCGCCAAAACCAACCCGGCAACCGTCGCCCCTGCGTCCGGCGAAACCAAATCCAGCACGGTCGAGAATTCGGTCGTGAAAGTATTCTCCACAATGCGTTACCCGGACTTCTACAAACCCTGGACCAAGCAGGCGCCGGGCGAATCGACCGGCAGCGGCGTCGTGATCGAAGGCAAACGCATCCT
>PLJQ01000321.1 GCA_003140275.1 Limisphaerales bacterium | reverse complement strand
CTAAGTCCGACAGGCTGCTAGGTAGGAGTGCTTCCAACTGTTTTTTTGCCGCCACGCTATCGGAGCCGCGCCCAAACCAGGCGACGGCGTAGAGCCGCGCCAGTGCTCGCTGAATGAGTTGATTGTTTCCAACCGTATGCTTCGCGCACCGTGACAAAGCCTGGCGTAACAGTTCGGGCGGCAGTTCGTGATCGTTCCAAAATGGATGCCGAATGGCGCAGGAATTGTTGAACATCTGAATCCGATCAAGTTCGTACTCCAGGTCGGCATTGTTCCCCAACATTTGTTTTTGACCGAGCATCCTATCGGCGATTTGGGCAAAATTCATGGGCACGTGAGGCATCGGATGCAGGGGTGCGTCGGGTGGCAGCCCCTCGATTACCGGCAGAAAAAACTTCAGAAGCGCGGGGCGGTTGGCGATGTTGATAACGGGATAATCCTCACCATAGGGGCGTGGCGGGCAGTGACGGTTAAACGCTGTTTCTTCGCTTGCGAACATGCTCTTGAATCTGCGCCGGCCACGGGGCGTCGTTTGCTTCCGTTTTTTCCGTTTCATTATTTGCCGTCCTGTTCCAGCACATTGCCGGTGCGGACGTCTTCATTTTCCATTTTGGGTTCCTGAGGCAGGCTAGTGAGGTTTATAAGGCAAACAACTCACGGTGTCAAGGATGGCGGGGAATCCTGTGCTGGAAGACACCGCGATGGTCGAGCCGTTCGAGAACGGGTGAGGGTTTTCGTTGCGCGTGCTGCGGGCGTGAAAGCCGCGACAAACGCGAAGTCGCGAAGACCAAACCAATTCAGCCGTTGGCAAACAGGTGTGTCATTTCCCTTTCCAACATCTGCGGGTCACGGCACACATGAAACCGCCAACGGCCCAGCTTGCCCCAGTGATTCACCGCCGCAAGCCAGCGTTTGGTTGCTTGATGCTTTGCCCGGTCTTGATTGTTTTCGTCTCCTTTAATTTCCAGCAACAGCGTGCTTCCGTCAGCAAGGAGCACCAGAAAGTCCGGGAAGTAGGCGTGACTCACGCCGAGGTATTCGTAGGGAATCGAGAATTCCAAGTGATCGTTGCGGGCGTAGCACACAACCACCTTGTTGTGCGCTGCCAGCCTTTCGAGGAAGAACGCCGCGCTTTGTTCCCATCGCTGCGTGTCCATCACGACCTGATTCAAATGACTCCGCATCGTTGGCTGACAAGGCCGCGTGGTTTTGAAATTCACTTCCGATGTGCTGCCAATCGGCTTGTAGCGGTTCAAGATGGGCAATAACGGCGGCTCGCCCTGCGTGTCATCCGGCAGAATCGCATCTGTCAATCGCTCCACTGTCACCATCACGTAACGTTCAAGACCCAATTCGCACGGATGGCAGCCGCGAAAGTTCACCTTGCGCGCCGCGTAGTCAGTTACAAACCGACACACTTGCGGAAAAAGCTGGTGACGCGACCGCAACCGGAACTTCGCCGTGCCGCGCCCGGTGCCTTCGGTCAAGTTCCACACGACACGCCGCGCGATCTCGAAGCGAATCGTTTGCGGATGCGTGCTTCGATAGTATTCCTCCCGGTCTTGTGATTCTGCGAGAAAGCCGCCAGCCAGTGACGGATTCCCGATCTGGTAGCCCACCTGTGGCTTTACGAACACCGCTGTTGGCGTCTCGTCCGGTTCCAAGCGCAAGCCCTCCATGCCGTCAATGTCCGCCTTGATGCGGTTGCGCTCCAAGGCCACGACATAGTTCTCCACGACCGGGAAACGCATCTCGAAACCCTTGCGCTCATCCATCGCAAAGACGTGATTCTTCGGACGGTCATCCGGCGGCGGGCCGTCCACGGGCCGGCCTTTGAACGGAATCACCGAAAACGGGATGCCGTAAACGTCCACGTACTCCTCGGTNNATCCACGTATTCTTCAGTGAGCAAGCCGGTTTGCGGGTCAACCGTGTAATCCATCCGCCGCAAACCGCGTCCTACGACCTGCTCGCAAAGCAACTGACTGTGAAAAGCCCGCAAGCCGAGAATATGTGTGACGTTGTTCGCGTCCCAACCTTCCGTGAGCATCTGCACGGACACCACGCAACGTATCTGTCGGCCTGCTTCACCCGGCTTGCCCACCGTGTTCACGATGCGCCGCAAATCTTCGGCTGCTTCTTTCCGCGAAGCGTTCGGGTCTTCGCTCTCCGCCTGTGCCAACAGTTTGGAGTCAATTCTCAGCGTTGGTCGAAAGCCCTCGCGGTTGGAGAACTGTTCCGGGAACAATTGCCCGTTTCCGAAAACGGTCTTTGCCTTCGCTTTCTTGCGGACGCTCGATGGTGAGTCTTCGTCCTCGTCGTCACGGCTGGCGATTTCGATGGATTCCTCGCCAGAGATGTTGCGGTAGAACAACTCGGCAATATCCGTGTTGTCGCCCACGATAATCAGCACTGGCGGCACTTTTTCCTGCCCCGGTTTCGCCGCTTCGATCTGGTCGAAGCGTTGCTTCCACTGACTCGCCAGCGTGAGCAGCGCCGCCTGTGCCTCGCGCCAGACAGCATCCGGTTTTGGTTTGCCGCCCGGCAATCTCTCACCAGGTTGCAACCGGGACTGAATGTGTTTCCACAGCGCGAAGAACTCCGGCTCAGGCCGACCCGTGCTTGAACTCACCGGGATGCGCGGAATTTTCACGATTCCCGATTCAATGGCGTCCACCAATCCGAAATCGCTCACCAGCCACGGAAACGGCGAGCCTTCCGAGTAACCGCTGCCGTGCAAATAGAACGGCGTCGCCGACAAGTCAACACAGAAGCGGATGCCGCAAGCCTGCTGGATGCGGTCGAGTCCGCTAATCCACACCGTCGCTTCCTCGCGCTCCGCTTTGTCTTCAGCGGCGAGTCGCTCTTTTTCGCCGACGGACGCGGGCCGGTAGGCGTGATGCGCTTCATCGTTTAACACCATTACTGGGGCGCTTTCGTACAAGTCACCAAGCACGCGCCGGGCAAAAGCTTCCGAGCTTTCCTCGCCCTTGTTGACTACCACGTAACTTCGTCCGCTCTCAGCGTGTGGCGACTCCGGCGCGAACAAATGCCAGTTTGTCACCAGCACCTTGCCCTTCTGCAACTCCGGCATCAATTGCGACGGCACAATGTCGAACAACTCGTAGTAGTTGCCCGTCTGATCTGGCCGCAACACCTGCAATCGCTCTTTCACTGTCAGGTTCGGACAAACCACCAGCGCCGCCGCCGGAAATCGTGTGTCGCCTGACACGCGACCGCGATTGCAGAACGCCCACGCGATGAGCATGGACATCACCACCGTCTTGCCACTGCCCGTGGCCATCTTGCAGCCGTAGCGGATGAGCGGTGCGAGGTCCGCCTCGTTTGGTTTGTCAATCAGCGTGGGGAAAACCGTTTGCTTCACCGGCAGCTTGAGGCCAGTGGGCGGCTCGCCGCGACGCAACGCCTCGAAATCTTCCACTGTCAGCGCCGGTTTCCAGCGCGGCTTCTTGCCCGACGCCAGAATCTCCGTGAGGTAGATCACGGTCTCGACGGCTTCAAGTTGGCAGAAGAATAACCGCCGCGTCGGCTCTGCCCGCCACCAGTGCGCGAGCAATTGCTTGGTGACTTGCGTGGCGTTCTCGTATTTGGACTTGCGCCACTGCCGCACGTCATTGCGCAACGCGTTCACCAGCGGCAGGTCTTCGCTTTCCTCCTCGGCCTCGATGCTGAGTTTCAACTGTGCCGACCCCGTGCGCTCGGTCTTGAACCAATAGCTTGCCGGCCGCCGCCAATCCCGTTTCGACGGCACACCCGTTTTGGTGTCGTAGTGCCAGTGCGCCGTCGGTTCGGTGAACGGATTGCATAGAATCGGTTTTTCGACCGGCTGAATCGGAATTTCTTGTTGGCTGGCGGCGGGCATGGCGGCGTCTCAGTGGGTTTTCTTCCCCTCCATCCGATGCACCCGTATCACTTCGTTCCCGCGTGGGTCAATCACCTTCACGGCGGCGCGCTTGTGTTTGCCAACCGGGAACGGCAGCGACACCTTGCCGCTCAATGCTTCAAACCGCCCGTCGTCCACCGTGCCCTTGAGCGCCTTGGCCAGTTTTTCCCACGCGCTCTTGTCCGGGAAAAACGCCTGGGTGATGCAGAACGTCCGCCCGTCGTAATCCGAATCCAGAAACCACGCCGCCACTTTGTCGGCGCTGGTTGGCAGGATGGTGTTGTCCACCGGGTTGTACACGTCCACGCCCTGCATCTCGATCTCGAACATCCCGTCCTTTGTCGGGCGCAACTCCGTGCGCGGCGTGCCGAACACGGTGAAGATTTGCGAGTTGGGCGTGTCCTTGAGCAAGTCGCCCATGTTCACGTCCGGGCGAATGTGCGCGAGATGACAGCGCACACGCGGATTCGGGTCGTCCTGAATCGCCGCCTGTGCCGACGCATCAAAGCTGAATCCGGCGAACACCAGATCGTCGTAACCGCGCTTGCTCGCCATCCAGAGCGCATTCTCCACCTGATACGCCGTCACCGCGCCAAACTGCGGGCCAAACGAAACTGCCGTCTTGCGTTCCTTGCCGTTGTCCGCTGGCCACTCGCCTTCGGCGTGAAGAAACTCCGCGCCGGACAACGGTTCAAGCCGCGAAAACTTCGCGACCTTGTTGTTCGGGAAACGAACGCCGTCCGCTTTGAGCAACCGCAGCATCTTGTCGAGATACGCCTCGGCATTCACCGGCTCATTTGCGGCTGCGACCGGCGTGCCCGCGCCTTGGGCGCCGAAAGTTTCCATCTCGTCCGGCTCGCCGACGATGGGAGTCTCGATTTCCAAACCCTCCTCCACCGGCATCACGGCTTCCATCGTGAACGGGCCGCTCACGCGCACCACGCCGCGCGTGATTTCCGGCTTGTCCACCAGTTCTTCCTCCTCGGCGTTGGCGGAAATGCCGGCGTTGACCTCATCAATTTTCGCACGCCATGCGGCGCGATACTCCTTGAGCGCGGACTGTAATCCGACGGGCCAGTCCTCGTCCGCGTCGAACGGCACTTCCCATTCTCGCCACGGCTCTTTGGACAGCGACCAGCGGCGGCGGTCGGCTTCAGTCACGGTCTTCTTGCCCTCGCGCTTTTCCTTTTCGAGCAGTTTGCCGTTGAGCTTCTGGCGCAACTCTGCCGGGACGCGCTTCAAGGCGTCGTTCAACGTCTTGAGCTTGGCGTCGAGAATGGCTTGGTGCTTGGCGACGATGGCGTCCAGCGCCACGTTCTGCGCAATGCTTTTCAGCGTGATGTGTGGAACGGTCCTGCAAACGAATCCGCCCGCGACGCTTTTGGCGTCGTCGCGCAGTTTGTAGAAATCGAACTTGGCAGTGAGCAACCGCTGACGTGCCAGCGCCAATGCCACGCGGCTGGTATCAATGGTAATCCAGCGACGACCCCACTGCTCCGCCACGTATGCCGTCGTGCCGCTGCCGCAGGTCGGGTCGAGCACCAGGTCGCCGGGGTCGGTGGTNNCGTCGTGCCGCTGCCGCAGGTCGCGTCTAGTACCAAATCGCCGGGGTCCGTCGTCATCATCACGCAACGCTCAATGACTCGGTTCGTTGTCTGAACCACATAAATTTTTGGGTCGGTTCGACTTTGAATGCCCGCAACATCGTTCCAAATGTTGCTGAGCGGCACCGACGGGAAGTCGTCCAAGAATCTAACATAACGAACCAAATTACCTTCGGAAACCACGCGCTCTGCCCGTGCGAGCCGGTCCATACCTATTGCTGTGGTTGACCAATGCCCCCCCTTTGGACAAGGGTATGTTCTACCGTTGAACAAGAAGTCGAAACTGCCGGTTTCGCTTGTCTCCTGGGAAGTGATTTTCTCGGTGGTGAAGAAACGGGCATTTTCTGACAAGCTGCTGGCGNNAGACCTGTTCCTCTACGGTCATTCGACGACGAGTTCTGTCTTGCAGTTCAACGAAATCATATCGAGACGCGCCGCGCTCGCCTCTTTGTTTCATGTTATAGAGTTGCCGATATTTTGCCTGCTTCTTGTCCTTTGCATACCAAAGGATAAAGTCAGTGATCGAAGGAAGCAAAAGCGGCGACTGTCCACTTGTTTTCGTAAAAGTAGTCAGGGCGCAGAAATTGTCTCTCCCAAAGATTTCATCGAGTATTGATCGAACCAGATGCACATTTTCATCGCCGATTTGAATGAAGATGCTGCCGGAATCGGCTAGTAGTTCGCGGGCAAGGATGAGCCGGTCGCGTAGATAGCCGAGGTAGGAGTGAACACCCAGCGTCCAAGTGTCGCGGTAAGCCTTCACCATTTCCGGCTCGCGTGTCAGGTCGCTCTCCTTGTCCTTCACGTCGCGCCTGCCGATTTCCGGCTGGAAGTTGGAGGCAAATTTGATGCCGTAAGGCGGGTC
>PLJQ01000039.1:11861-15312 GCA_003140275.1 Limisphaerales bacterium | reverse complement strand
GAGATGTTCACCATGCAACGCTATTTGCAGCCGGAGGATTTGAAAAAGCACAACCTGAATCATTTTGATTCATGGGCGGCCACGTTTGGCGAACCGGTGACGGCGATGGAGCTTTCGCCCGATGGTGCGGGCTACCGGCTTAACACGCGCTTCGCCCGGTTCATCAACGTGCCGGAGCTGATGCAGATTTTCCGGCAAACGGCAGACGTGCAGACCGCGCAGATGCTCAATCTCGCGCGTCCGAAATTGGAAGGTGAAAAACCGGCCATCCGTAATGCACCAGCCTCTCCCGAATTGAAAAAGTTCGTCGAAGGTCTCGCGCGACGCGCCGAGGCATTGAAACGCGGACGCGTTGATCCCCGCGAAGACAACATGCTCAAAATCACCACCGAAGGCCGCAAGGCCGCGCTGGATTTGCGGCTGATGAAACCCGGTTTGCCGGACGACCCGCAAAGCAAGGTTAATCTGGCGGTGGAAAACATTCATCGGATTTGGGAGACAACCAAGGAAAACCGTTTGGCGCAGCTTGTGTTTAGCGATTTGTCCACGCCTCAAGACCGTGGCTTTTCAGTTTATTGCGACATGGCGGACAAATTGAAACGGCTTGGTGTCCCCGAAGGGGAAATCGCTTTTATCCAAGATTACGACGCGGACAACGCAAAGCTGGCGTTGTTCCGCTCCGTCCGCGCGGGCAAAGTCCGTGTCCTTTTTGGCAGCACACAGAAAATGGGTTCAGGTACGAACGTCCAAGAACGGTTGGTTGCGCTTCATCATCTGGATGCTCCGTGGCGACCCGCCGACGTGGAGCAGCGCGAAGGACGTATTCTCCGACAGGGCAACAAAAACTCCACCGTGCAGATTTACCGTTACGTCACCGAAGGCTCGTTTGATGCCTATATGTGGCAGACGTTGGAAACCAAAGCGAAGTTCATTTCCCAAGTGATGAGTGGCGATATGACCATCCGCCGTCTCGAAGACATGGACTCCGCCGCGTTGACCTATGCTGAGGTCAAAGCCATCGCGTCCGGGAATCCGCTCGTGATTGAGAAAGCCCAGGTGGATGCCGAATTGATCCGGCTTACCCGGCTGCGCTCCGCCCATGCCGAGGAGCAGTATCGCATCCGCAGCAGCCTGCGACATTCACGCGAAGAGGTGGGGACCTGGACGGAACGGTTGGCAAATTTGCGGCAGGATTTGACTCTGCGGCAGGATACTTCTGGCGACAAGTTTGGCATCGAGATGGATAAGCAAACTCTGGACAATCGCGGAATTGCCGGGGAGTTGCTTTTGCGGCGGGCGGAGAAAATCAAACACCGTTTTGGCGAGGACATCCGTATCGGACGCTTTGCCGGTTTTGATTTGTTCATCCGTGCCGGTTTTAACAACACCGCCGAACTCGTTCTGCGCGGCCAGAACAGTTACAGCACCCGCATCACCGACACAGCCCTTGGCACCATTCGCTCGCTCGAATCGGTGGTGCAGGGATTTGAGGAACGCGCCACGCGGCTGGAATCCGACATCAAGGATTCGCAAAAGCGCGCGACCGAACTGGAAGCCAAGGTCGGCTCGCCCTTCGAGAAGGAGGAGCGTTATCACAAACTGGCCAGCCGCCAGTCGGAAATTGAGGAGAAACTTGATCTCACCAAAAATCAGGCGTCCAACCAGCTTGAAGCGTCTGACAACACCGAGGGCAATACCATAAACGAGCAACCAGAAACGGTTCATCGCCAGACCACCAAACCCAAACGAGGAATGAAGGTATGAGACAAGGCAACATCATTGGAGAACGCATCCGCCTCCTGCGCGAGTTGCGGGGATGGACGCAGCGGCAGTTCGCCCAAAAACTTCGCAACACGGGCCACAACGTCAGCCGCGATATTATCGCGCGTTGGGAAACCTGCGAAACGCCGGTCAATGACATACGGATGCTGGGCATGGCCACGCTCCTGCGAGTTTCTGTCGTTGATCTGTTTCCACCCAAACGTCGCGGACGATCCAGAATAATATAACCGGCCAGACTTTTCCTATGAACAAGGACGACAAATATACGTTTCTCAATCTGCCATTGCTTCCGGCCCGGTTGAACGCTTTGGAAACCGCGTGGTATCTCGGTTTCCAACCCCATGAAGTTTCAATTTTAACTGGCGCAGGTCTATTGGAACCTCTTGGCCATCCTCCTGCCAACACCCCCAAGTTTTTCGCCACCGAATCACTGGCGGCGNNCCGTTAGCGCCTATTGGCGGCGCAAGAATGCACAAAAACGGGCTGGTCGCAATGGCCGGACCGGCCCGTCTTCGCGTGCGTCAGGCGTGTAACGCCACAGGTTCCCGATCCGCCGCCATTCCTTGTTGGAACGAAAGGGGAATGATTTCAGATTCACCCGCCCGTTTTTCATAAGCTTCGAGCGAAGGAAGTTTCACCTTGGCTTTGCGCGCATACGCACGGTGAATGGCCTTGCTGTTGTGCCCGAGTGCTTCCTGGGCGAAGCGTTCGGGATAGCCACAAACCTTGGCGCGCTCCGCCCACGCATAGCGGTAGGAATGTAACGTGACACCCGACACCCTGGCGCGACGGCATATCCGCTTGAATTCCGTCGCCCGATGTCCCGCGTTCAGTTTTTTGAAGTTCGGAAACAACGCGCCTTGCGGCGGCAGCGATTTCAGAATCTTTTCCACTGCCTCGCCGAAATGAATCATCGCCACCGACTTGGTTTTCTGACGGGAAAAACTCACCACTTTTATTTCCCAATCAATGTTGTCGGCCTGCAAATTCACAATGTCCGATTGCGAGCCGCCCAGATGCCAGCACAGTTCGTAAAACGCTTTTCGTTCCTGATTATTTTCGAGTGCGATGATGGTGTTGTGTTCCTCACTGGTGATGGCTCGCTTGTCTTTGAACTCAATCGCCGGCCACTGACGTTTCACCACCACCGGCCACGGCAGCCAGCCCATGTCCAGGGCGAAGTTGTGAACGCGGCGGAGAAAGACATTTGTCGAAACCGTGCCGACATTCAGCACCTTGAGAAAATGTTCTGCCTGCGTTTCCAATATTGGCAGGTCGCGAATCAGATCAAACGCCTTGTCCTTGATGGCGCGTTGCCAACGCTCGTGTGTTGTTCCGCGTTTGGTCTTGGCCAGTTCTTCCATCGGCACTTGCCATGTCCGCTTGGACACCATTGGATCAGTCGCGGCCAAATAGGTGCGCGCCAGCCGAAGGTTCAAATGTGCCTGCCGATGCGATTGGGTTTTGGCAGAGAACAGCGCGGAGGCTTCTGCTCGGTCGCGAGTTTGCAGGCTCTCTTGTTTGCCCGTATCCCCATCGTGGATGTAATAAATCCCGCCATCGCGGCGGTAGAGACGGAATCGTTGCTTCATATTTTTACGAAGCAGCGTATGTATGTTCTAACTCCGCGTTGTGTAAGCTTTACACAATCCGACGCGGACAAATTGCC
>PLJQ01000039.1:0-11755 GCA_003140275.1 Limisphaerales bacterium | reverse complement strand
ACTGCCTATGGCATCGCTGATGTCTTGAATCTAAGGCGTTTATATTTTATGTCAAGGATAACTCCGCCCGACTTTTCTTAACTCAATTTAACCCCCACCAAACGGTGTTTGCTGGCACTTCTGCTGGCACTTCTTTTCGCTTATTGGATCAGTCTGCAAAACTTTCGTGTGCTGTGAATGGCATCGGTCACTGTGTTCTGACCGTTTATGACGGGCGGCGCGGGTGAAACGGTGCGTTACGACTGCCATGCCCGAAGGGATGGCTGGCTCTTATTGTAGCTGGAGAATGTAAAACCGTTGCCGGGTGCCAGGAGTCACGGTGTTGGTGACGGTGATGGTGAAATTCCCGCTCGCGCCCAGAACATTAGTGGCTACCCGCGTCCACTGGCTCAACGGCAGGGCGACGTTCGTGCTCGTCAGCACATAATATGTTCCGTCGGATTGCCCATTGGCCCCGTTGACCACCAGATTTGTGCCGGACAGGTTGATGCTGGTAATAGCAAGCTGCGCTGGCACTACGCTGATGTCATCGAGAGCGAGATAGCTCGCGTCATCCCGAGATCCAAATTGAAGAACCGTATTGGTTCCCGTCGCCGTGACCTTGAACTGTATGTTGGTCCACCCAATAGCAGCGAGATTCGTTTTATTAAGGAGCGTGTTTCCATTCCATGACACAAGAAATTGATTGTTAGTTGCACCATCAGGGCTGTTCAGCGACAACGAGAGCACATAGCTTGCTCCCGCAGTTGTGGGTAATGTTTGGGAAAGATAACTGAGCGAACCGACCGGCCCAAGTGCTGCCAGATAGTTTCCGGAGTGTGGCTCGATTCCAGTTCGAGAACCGTCATCAACAAAAATATCGTTGGTATCTGCTCCAGAGAGAGTCCACCCGGTGAAATCTCTGGTTTCAAAACCACCGTTTTGAACCAAACCAAAATTCTGCAATATTGGGAAGTATCCACTCAAAAACATTTCCACTTCCTCTTGTGTCAGTCCGCCAATGACTCCACCAAAAGTTATATCCGGCACCACCATGGGATTTATGACACTGCCTGCTTCGATTGCATTACCATCAAACATGGGCAGCAAGCTGCGCAAGGTTGTGCTTCCACTAAACTGTTTCGCAAAATTCACGGTGAGATTGGTGTCCAGCCTCAGAACGACCGGACCGCTTAAGGACTGGGCAAGATCGATCAAATTCGTGCGGAAGTCGCCCTCGGCGTGAGCCATGCCGGGATCATAGTTGAAGAGACGGACGACGTTGGTCGGCCGGTTGCGGATGAACTCGGAGGCGCTCACATAAAGCGAAGCCGCGTTGCTGAAAGCGTTGCGGGCGGCTGCCAGATCGTTGGTGGTTGCGAAAGTAAACAGGTTGGGGTATTGGGTGAGAACACCTTGAGCGGTCGTGCCGGGATTGGTCAACAGGGTTCTGAGGCTGGTGAGTTGCGCATCCACGTTCCACGAATTCAGGGTATAAACGGCGTACTCCGCCGCCTGGAGCGACGAGCCCAGCAGCAGCACGTCCCCGTAGTCCAGGGTCACCGCCACCGTCGCCGTTTCCTGACTGGTAAGCGCCAGGATGAAATTGGTGTCCGTTACTTTCGCAAGATTGGACGCCGCACCGATGATTTGTGTTAAGACATTGGTGCGCAAGAAGGCAGTCACGTCGGCCGCGGACATATTGGTAGGCGCCACCGGCACGCCATTGGTGTCCTGCGGTGGCAAAGCTGTCCAATCATAAACACTTCGGTTGGTCGCCGCGAACCCGAGTCGGTCTAGGAATGCTTTGCCTGCGGGTTGGTCCGTCAGCGTCAGCAGTCGGGTGGCAGCATACAACACGTTTCCGGTCGCCTGATTTGGAGCGATAACGAGCGCGGCAGCAAAGCTCGTGTTGGCGTTGGTCAAGTTGTGCGCGGCCAAAAACGAGCGGCCCTGGGTGACATAATCGTCGGCCGTCTGGCCTCGGCTGGCAATCTTGCTGGCCATCAGGATCAAACAAATAAGAACAATCGATTTCATGGTGTGTTGTTAAGGGTGTTTTGGGCTGGCAAGTGACAGGAGATCGAGGTGGACCAGACCGTTGGTTGTGGCACAAGCGAGTTCACCTGCTTTCGGTCCAACAATTGTGAGGGTTGCCCGGCGAAAAGAGATTGAGGCGGCACCTGGCTGATCAACCGTACCCTCTTGCAACCGCCATTCGGTGCCGCTTTCCAATCGGACTATTTGTGCGTGGATAACGGCATTTTTCTGCCCGGAAAAGGAAAGAGAAAAGTTGCGGCCTTCGACCGCGTTTGATGCTTTACCCTTGGAACCGAAATGGGTGCTGGTACGGGTCAGCGCGACTGATAATTGGTTCGTATCGCACAATTCGAGACTCAATCCCTCCAAAACCACCATCGGCAAAACGCCGATCCGGAAGAATCCCCGTCTTTGGTAATCCTCGTAGATTTGATCGGCGCGAAAAATGGCCGCTGGCTTCGACCCAAAATCCAAATACTCCGGCATGACTGCCTTGGTGATTCGCATGTGTGAATTTAGAAGCCAGCTTTGCGCAAGACCGGATGTGGCGCACGCCAGAACTATCATCAAAAAAAGAATCCGAAGCAAAGCAGGCATCCAGCTTGCCCTTTCCCGGCCGTGCGCGTGTGCAGTGACGGGCAAGACAGAGGCTGGCTTGGTCTCCAGCTTTCCCCGCGAACTGGTTTTATTCTGTTTGCTCATGGTGTAGCCCTAAAAAACATCATCCCATTAGTCATCTACGATCGCTCTGACTCCACTCATACTACTATAAAACAAATTTCATGAACCCACCGCCTGCTCAGTCATGGCTTGGGGGTTGCATCTTCTAAACGCGAACGGGCGTCAATTTTCAATTCAACTTTATATGCATCCGTGTCGTTCACGGGTGTTCGAGCAGAAGTGCTCCGCTCTGGTTGGGTCCGAGGAAATAACCGGCGGCGTTGGTCTGGTTTTGCAGCAGCACCCCTTTGACCTTGATCGATTGCTTCGCATTGGTCGGGTTCTGGAAACTACCGGAGATCAAACCCGTTTTCGTGGTGATCACCAAAGCCAGCTTGTTCGTGTTCTCGGGGGCAGCGGTGAGGGTAATGGTGTTGTTCGCAGATAACGTGATTTGGTTGGTGATCGGCAAGAGCAAATTGCCGCCGTCGAGTGTGACTTGCCCGTTGGTCAAGTCCAATAGGGGCTTGTTGGTTGGATTGTACGCGGAGCCGATGGCCGTCACCATGTTGGTGAAACCACTCTGATAAACGGCGGGAGTCTTGCCCGCCGGGCGAAACCAATACATTGTCCCGCCCAGTGCCGAGGCCGGCTGGTTGCTGAAGGTGATCCAGCCAAACACCGTACCGCCGTTGCCAGCCGGAGGTGACGCGTAAGACGTGTAAAACGGCCAGCGCCCATCCTTGGACACACTGACAGACTGGCTCATCGCCGTGCCATCGGCCAGGTTCCCCTTCATGGTGATCAGGCCCGCAGAACTTATGGACAGCGTCGCCCAACCAAACCCGCCAGGACTGGTGGCAGGGTCATCACTCCCGGCTATGGCCAGGGTATATTGACCCTCGTAGTTGACGGCCTTGTTTGTGGTGGCGCTGAAGACCGCCCGGTCGGCCGTCAACCCCGCTGTCCAGGTGCCATCGGAAACTGTGCCGGTGATTTGTTCGCCCGCCGGATCGCTGATGTCCAGTTGCAGATTGACGGTCAGGGTGTTCGGCTTGGTGGGGATCATGAACTCCACCTGCCCGCCCACGTCAAATCTCTTCGTCGTTGGGAGACTATAGGTGCTGCCGGAGGTCAAGATTTTGCCCGTAAAGGCCCCGCTCTTGGTCAGGGCCAGGGTGAAAAAGCCGGAACTGGCCTCCGTCACACCGTTGGTGTCCAAAAAGAGGCCGTTGAACACTCCTTGTTCCGGGAGGAATGGATTGGGCACGAAATTGGCCTCCAGCACGAGGTTGGATTGCATGGCGAAGGTGTAAGAATTGCTGGTGCTGAGAACGGCGTAAGGCAGAGTGGTGCCGCCGACCCAGTTGGAAAAGAGATTGTTGGCAGATGGAATCGCTTTGAGCGTGTAGCTGTTGCCAATGACAAGCAGTTTGCCATTGTCGTTGGGGGTAACTGTCCCGTTGCCGTTGATTTGCAGTATCAGGGTGGCGCTGGGAATGAACTTGAAGGCGACCGTGTTGGTGGGTGAGATGCCGCCGCTGGCGTCCACGGCGTAGGCGCTGATGGTATTCGCGCCAGGGATAAGAGCGCCGCTGGCAGTCCAGTTGCTCCAAGAGTTGCCGGGTGTGGCAAGCGTCCAAATGCCACCGTTCAATTGATAATAGACATCGTCCACGGCCACCTTGTCCGTGACCGTGCCGGTGACCACAAGAAGCGCATTGCTCACGCTCTGGCCGGATTTGGGCGATGAGATGGTCAATTTGGGATTCACCTTGATAGCAAAATTGGCGACCAGGGCTTGGTTTGCGTTCAGCGTGAAATTGTAACTGGCTGACGAACTCACTATGCTGCCATTCTCAGTCCAGTTGACGAAGGAGTAGCCGCTATTGGCCGTGGCAGTCACCGTCTCCGAACTGCCCGAAGCAAACGTTCCGCTGCCGCTGGCGATGCCGCCCGCACTCGGCGAGGTGCTCACGGTTACTTGCAAAGAACCTTGCGTCACACTGGCCGCCCCCACATAAAGGCTGAACACTGTGCCGTTGCCATTCGTGCCGCCATCATACGCCGTCCCATAGAGGGTGTTGCCCGATAATATCAATCCGGCCTCAGGAGCATATCCGTCGCTGCCGCCAGTAAAATTATACCAGGTCGTAAAACCCGTGCCATCGGTGTTGACCTTGAACACCGTGCCGCCCCCCGAACTGCCACCAGAATCTGCCGTCCCATACAGGGTGTTGCCCGATAAAATCAATCCGGCATACGGATTAGCTCCGTCGCTGTTGGTAGTATCAGTACCGGTGTCCAGTGCGGTGAAATTATACAGGTTTGTAAAACCCGTGCCATTGGTGTTGACGGCGAACACCGTGCCATCTCCCGAACTGCCGCCCGCACTCGCCGTTCCATACAAGGTGTTGCCCGATAAAACCAATCCGGCATACGGATTAGCTCCGTCACTGTTGAAATAAGGTCCAGGATAAGGAAGGGTTGCTGTGAAACTATACAGAGTCGTAAAACCCGAGCCATTGGTGTTGACGGCGAACACCGTGCCGTTGCCCGAAGCGCCGCCCGCACTCGCCGTTCCATACAGGGTGTTGCCCGATAAAATCAATCCGGCATACGGATTAGCTCCGTCGTTGCCGTTTGTGAAACTATACAAAGACGTAAAATCCATGCCATGGGTGCTGACGGCGAACACCGTGCCATTGCCCGAAGCGCCGCCCGCACTCGCCGTTCCATACAGGGTGTTGCCCGATAAAGCCAATCCAGCGGCTGGTACAGCTCCGTCGTTGCCGTTTGTGAAACCATACAGGGTCGTAAAACTTGTGCCATCGGTGTTGACGGCGAACACCGTGCCGTAGCCACTGGGGCCGCCCGCACTCGCCGTCCCATACAGGGTGTTGCCCGATAAAACCAAACTGGATTCCGGTCTAGCTCCGTCGCTGTTGGTATAAATACCCATTGAATTAGTGAATAGCTCAGTAAAACTGTGCAGGTTGGTAAACCCCGTTCCATCGGTGTTGACGGCGAACACCGTGCCATTGCTCGAAGCGCCGCCATAATCTGCCGTCCCATAGAGGGTGTTGCCCGTTAAAATCACTCCGGCAGCCGGATGAGCTCCGGCGCTGCCGCCAGTGAAACTAGACAGGTTCGTAAAGGGCTGTGTCGTATCCACTGTCAGCGTGACCGACGCGCTGGACGAGCCTTTGGAATCCGAGACCACCACCGTATAGTCGCCCGCGTCCCTAGCCTGAGCATTGTTGATGTTCAATGTCGACGTCGCCGTGCCGTTGAATTCTCCGCTGTCCGAAAGCTTTGTTCCGCCATGCTTCCATTGGTAGGTGAAGGACGGTGAGCCTGACGCCCCAACGAAAAAACTCACATCCGATCCAGCCTCCACAACCTGGCTGACGGGTGGAGTGGTGATGGTTGGGGCAACAACCGGCAAATTTAAACTGCTAGTGGAAGAAGCATCAACTTCGTTAACGAAGTAACTGGGGCCAACTGGCCCATACGCCGCAGCCTGATCAACCATCGTTCCCGCGCCTGATAAAATGGTGAGAGATGTTCCTGTCGTGGTAAAAACGCTGGAATCATATGGATACGGGTTGGGTATGTCAGACTGCGATCCCAAAGGAACCTTGATTACAAAAAAGCTGAGTTGGATTACGGCGTAGGAACCCCCTGGGCCGGAAGCGAACGCAGAAAATGGATATGCACCCGAAATATTGTAATAAGTGCCATCGTAATTAATCGTCATCGTAGTGTTCAAATTGGCCGGAATCACCGCGCCGGTGCGGTTGATTTGCGTATAGCTGCCATTGGTGATCCCCAATGTGCCCGTCTCTTTTCCGGTAAATGTTCTGGCGACATTTGCAGACCCGCGGTACAGAGTCACGGACCACGATTCGGTGACATTATAATTGCCGTCCGACTGGG
The DNA here is from genome assembly GCA_003140275.1 of Limisphaerales bacterium. Classification (GTDB taxonomy): domain Bacteria; phylum Verrucomicrobiota; class Verrucomicrobiia; order Limisphaerales; family PALSA-1396; genus PALSA-1396. The sequence continues at coordinate 5,137 of PLJQ01000039.1, read as the reverse complement.
CCAAAGCTGAATGGAATGCCAGGCAACTTAAAATTAGCGCGCCCAAGTATTTGGTAATTCTCATAAGCCGTCCTTTCCTTTTGTGATTTTCTAAAAATATGAAACATCTTCAAGGCGACTTCTTCTGTGCGAATTGCTTTATTGCCTGAGCGGAGGAGATCGCCTGTTCGGATTTTAATAGCAAATCCTCCAGCGCCTTCTTCAAAATTGTTTCAGGATTAGTCCAGCCGGTGGAACCACTGCTTTGACCATTGATGGTGTCCACCCAAATCGTGTTTCCATTCGAATCATTCAACGTCCACTCCACTTTGATATCCACAATGGATTCGCCAAACGAAGTCGCGCCCATTGTTCGGTTGATGTAGGCGACTTTTGGAGTGAGGATGGCAGCCACAGTTTTATTCGGGGGGAGTTGACCGTCGCTCATGTCAATTACATCGTCAAATATATGCCGTGCCAACGCGGGGGCATTGCTCGCAATGGAATTGCCAATCGGAATAACCCAAGTGTCGCCCATGGAATGTTTTTCCCATTTTGCCTTCCGCAATGCGTCCGTGATGTTAACTCCAACATTGAGATGAATTTTCTCCTGTCCCACATAAGCCGTGAATAGTTGTTTTGGCGGCTGGATCATGTGCGTGCAACCGGCCACCAGAAATGATGAGAGTGCGATAAGAATGAATGTGCGAAAATATGTTTTGTTGTTCATAGGGTTTATTTATTGGGGTAGGGTTAGATTCACAGGAAAATCAAAAGTCGTTGCTTCGCCGGTGGCGGAATTTTTAACTTCGGCGACGACGTGGTAGTTGCCTGAGGGCGGGGACTCTTTTGGAAATTGGAAATAGACAAAGCCCTGCGCTTTCTCACCCGGCCCAAGCGTCCGGCTGTAAAACTCCTTATCGGCGAGGTTGTGTTGAATCACCGTCGCATTTGAAGCCATCTTCAGGCCAGCAAACAGAAGCGGTGCCGCCGCCAAAGAACCCGCTCCCACCAAAACCGCACCCGCGATGCCAACCGCTGTTCCTGCCGTGCCTGACGTCACTTCTTTCCGTTGAGACGTGTTGGTCGTACCGGTGGTCTCGCTCAAAACAACAATCTTTTCTTTTGCGATGATGAAGCTGGCTGATGCGCTTTGGTTTTCGGCCACCACAAGAATTGGCAGCAAACCTTTATCCAGCAGATTCACTTTGAACATGTCCTTGATCTCCCCCTTGTCGGTTATGGGGTGGATACCGACGGCGACTCCGTTTTTCTGCTCGTGTTGCGTGTAAGAAGCGGCATTGCCGGTCGTTAACGGAGTCACGCTCATAGTGGAGCAGCCTGATCCTAAAAACAGCAGCAGCATCATTGGAAAAAGGCTCGTGACGAGTTTGGTGGCGAGGTTGTTCAGCCACGCGCTTTTGCCGGCGTCGTCAGCGGGGAGGTAATATGATTTGAACATAGTTTTTAAGAGTTAGCAGGCTTAAAATTGGTGCCCGGTTGAATGGCTTTCATCGCTTTCATGTTTTTTTATATTGTTTTGAAACTCTATGGATTATTTGAATCCACCATTTTGTTACTGCGGCACCGCCCGATAAAATTGCTTCGAGTTCGTAGGCGAGTTGTAATCAATGTAGATGTACGACTGCGAGGGCGCCGCTTCATTATGGCGCCAAATTAAGTTTGTAAAATCTTTGGGGCAGTGTGTTCGTGGGCGGTTCGAAGAAGTAGGCGGCATCACCTACGTGAGCAATTTGAAACGGTTCGACGGTCTGCCAATCAATGAGATTTGTAGAAGCTTGAATCAGGTAGCTGTAACCGGGAACACCCCCGAACACTGTGACTTCGAATTGCTGTTCTAGGTGAGGTACCAGCTTCGCACAAGCCCCCGGTCCACCATGCGCACCCATGTCATTAAGCAAAGTTCCGAGGGATGGAGGAAAGCATACATCATCATAGGCAGCATTTGTGCTGCCCGCGTCGATGCAGGGTGAACCATCGACGATTATCAAGTCGGTGGGGCTCAAGAAAAGTGGATTTAAGCTTATGTTGCCTTCACCAGCGTGCCCTCCTTGCACGTCGCTGTACACTACAGTTGCAGCACCGGATATTTGAGCTCCACCATTGAAGAAAACGATTGAATTAGTGATTCCGACTGTCCCACCAAAAATATCGATGCCGTCGCCGGTATTATAATCAGTATTGTAAGCGCAAGTGACGTTTACAACACTGCAAGTACCAGAATTCACGAAAAGCCCACCCCCATAGGGCGATGGTCCGCAAGATGACGCGTCCGTCACATTGTGACTCAAGATTGTGTTGCTTAGTTTGAGCCCGCCATCGTTAAGGTAGATGGCACCACCCCACGCCTTGGAAGTACCTCCAAAAAAACAATTACCGCCGTTTATTCCGCGAACAGTGTTGGCGACGAAAAGGCAATTTCTAATTATTGCATTGCCGCCTTCAAGAAAAACGGCTCCTCCGCGACCTGTTACGTTACAGCCAAAGCTTGACGAGCAAAGAGAAATGCTCGTGTTATTTGTAAAAAGCGTGTCAGATATTTCGACATCCCCGACAACGTAAAGACCGCCTCCTACATGGTCTCCGCCAAGCGAGCCGGGATTTGCCACATTTCCTATAAATTTACAACCGTTAATAATTCTAAGAACACCTGAAGTCATGACCGCACGAATTGCTCCACCGTGCACACTTGCGGAGTTATTTATAAATGTGCATCCATCAAGAACCAAGTCAGTCGTTTGACCACCCGCATACACAGCTCCACCGCTGCCTGTTGTGGAATTTCCAGTAAATAAACAGTTAGCTATGGTTTCAGTACCACTGGCAGCAATCTGAATACCGCTATTAACAGAATTTGATATAGTGCAATATTCTAATACAGATCCGCTTGGAGCATTATTGAAAAAAATCCCCTGCCACCCACCATTTGTACTCATGAAAACAATTGGAGCGTTTGGGGTTCCTTGCGCATTTAGCAAACCGCCAACCTCGAAAACGTAGTTGCTCGCAAAGAGAACCGTGACGCCGGGGTTAATCGTCAGACCTGCGACCAGGATATCTCCGACTACGCGGTATGGCGAATTGTTGCTGGTCCAAGTCTGGTTTACTATGGTTCCAGACACGTCGGTTGCCAGCGCGTTATGACTTGCTGTCAGAGTGAACAGCAAAAACATCAACGGCACCGAATTTTTTCTCATCACAGTGGTTTTCATTTTATTATTCAGGTTGTTTTTTGGAGTTATGTTGTTGGATGGCTTCGAAACCGGATGCGTGAACATTCCCGTTGACTGATCTGGCCGGAGTAGATTTTAATTTTCATTCTGAGCGTCCCACTCTCGCAGCTTCCAACACTGCTCGCACTGCCAGTAGGCAACTCGTTAAGGTATCGGTTCGGTTCGATGGAATTGTTTCAAAACAAATCATGGCCCGATCTTTTGTGCCCGGTAAAACCTGCGGCCATTTGTCAACGCCTGACTGTCCAAGAAAGGCACTACGCCATAGGTGTTGGTTACTGTTTGCAGCACCGGCCAGGAGGCGACAGGCGTGATGACGTTCGACGAGCCCTTGATGTTGTAAGCTTCGCCGACCGTTCCCCCCACAAGGAACTCGAATCCTCCGATGCGCTGAAATTCAGCCAGCGACCAATTCTGGCCGCCCCCCAGCAACATCGGTCCAGGCAACGGCCACGCGCCAGGGAGAGGAGTCAAGCCACCTGTACTCACGTTGTCAAATGTAGCCGTCGCAAGCTGTCCATAATGATGAGCGGTAACCGCCAGCCCAACCTGCACCTGGTTGGACATGTTCATAGTTGTGAACCACATGTATTGCCAGTTCAGTCCGTTGGTTGAGTAATGCCCCACGAACGTGTTCCCCATGCGCATCAGTCGCAGCCAAATGTAATTCGTCCCCTGAAGGTAATTCGTCCCTTGAAAACTGTTCTCGATGCTTATGTCGTCAGTTGCCAGCCGCCTGCGGAAAATCACATTGGTGCTGGCGTTCACGGATAAGGAGGCCTGTTTGGATCCGGGATCCAAGCTTTCGCGAATCATGACGCCGGCTTCGGCCAATTGCGGATCGCCACCCTGCAGACTTTGCAATCGGGCAATGATTTGGGCATCCCCCGCCAGTGTCTGATAAAGGAAGTAGAAAACATCCGCGCTGCCATCAGTGCCTTCACCCGAACCACTCACGGTATAAGTGCCACAGTTGGAGTAGCTGAAACTGCCCGGAGCACCCGGGGCACCAATGTCTTGTCCGACAAAGACCACCGGGTTGGCCTGGTTTACGATGAAGGTAAAGCCGGCAATCGTCATCGTCCCCACACGTGCGCTCGCGCTGCAGTTGGCATCCACCGTGTAGCTCACGGTCCCATTGCCGGAGCCGCTGCTCCCACTGGTGATCCTCAACCAACTCGCGTTAGTCGTAGCCGTCCAAACGCAGCCCGACCCGGCGGTGACGGCCACGCTGCCGTTCGTGGCCGACGCACCCACCGATGCACCGGTCGGACTGATCACGTAGTTGCATTGGGGGAAGCAGGTCACCGTGAAGCCGTAATTGCCGTTGTGAATATAACCGCTGTCATGAACCAGGAGTGTGTAAGTGCCAGCTGTGAGGTTGGTATTGGGGGCTGTGCCCGGAGTGGCGCTGAAGAGTTTGTTGCCCATCGGATCATACAAATCAAACTGGGCCCCGCTGTAACCACTAAAGCTGAAATTCACCGTCCCTCCGCCAGTCCCGAAACCGTAAGCATCCGTTTCACTCTGAAAACTTGTGTTGGTCGCCACTGTCTCTCCGCATGAGATCGCCTGCGAGTTGCACCCGCCACCGGTGACGGACTGAACGCTCAACGCGTAGCTGCTGGTACGCAGGTAACCGGCGTTATGCACCAGAATTGTGTAGGTGCCGGTGTTGGTCAATGACAGGCCCACGGCTCCGCCTCCGCCATACGACGTGCTTTCCTCGCCCGCTGTCACGGTGGTCAACAGTTGTCCCCCGGGACTGTAAATGTCCGCCACCATCGGGTAGGCATAATAGAGCTGAGCCCACAGCGAGAACGATAATACCTGCCCCGCAGCGCCGGCATAACTGTAAGCACCCATTTCACTCTGAAAAACTGTGTTGGTCGCCACTGTCTCTC
>PLJQ01000147.1 GCA_003140275.1 Limisphaerales bacterium | reverse complement strand
GTCCATGATTGCTGTCGGCATGGCTGTGCACTCCCTGCTTGGCGAAAATTGGGGGCTGGCCCACACGTTGTCGTCTCTGCCCGTCCAATGAGGGGCGGGGCTGATTTGAGTTTTGCGCTCCCACCCTTGCAAAGAACGCAAGGATGGGGCACCCTCATTTCGTTTTGGGAAAAGAAGAACAAAGGATAATACAAGGGTCGGCCAGCCCCGTTATCGTCCCAGACCTCATCATGTCAACTCTCTTACCGAACCCGCTGCCCCAAACCCAAGTGAAGACTCGCACCGAATCCGACAGCATGGGGCAAATCGAGGTCCCGGCCAACGTCTATTGGGGCGCACAGACGCAGCGGTCGCTTCTGCACTTCAACATCGGGCGAGACATTATGCCGCCTGAACTTATCCGCGCATTTGGGATTCTGAAAAAGGCTTGCGCGCTGGTGAATCAGGATCTTGGCAAGCTTCCGGCCGACAAAGCAAAGTTGATCGTGCAGGCTGCTGACGAGGTTATCGCGGGCAAACTGAACGACCAGTTTCCTTTGCGCGTTTGGCAGACTGGGAGCGGCACACAGACCAACATGAACGTCAATGAGGTCATCTCCAATCGCGCCATCGAGTTTGCGGGCGGGGAGATGGGATCGAAGAAGCCGATTCACCCGAATGACGATGTCAACATGTCGCAGTCGTCGAATGACACGTTTCCCACTGCCATGCACATCGCGGCGGCGGAGCGGGTGAAGAACGCGCTGATTCCCGCGATCAAGAATGTTCGGGCTGCTATCGCGGCCAAGGCTGACGAATTCAAAGATGTGGTGAAGATCGGCCGCACGCATTTGCAGGACGCCACGCCGATTCGGCTGGGTCAGGAATTCAGCGGTTACGCCAGCCAGGTCGAGCACGGCATCAACCGCCTCTGGAAAGTGGAGGAACATCTGAGCGAATTAGCGCTAGGCGGCACGGCTGTCGGTACGGGCATCAACACGCACGTCGATTTTGCGCGCCGCACCATTGAAGGCATTGCCGGCGAAACCGGGCTTAAACTGTGTGAAACGCCGAATCACTTCGAAGCGCAGGGCGGCATTGATGCGTGCGTCGAGACCAGCGGAGCACTGAAAACCGTGGCCGTCAGCTTGATCAAGATTGCCAATGACATCCGCTTGCTGGGTTCGGGACCGCGCTGTGGGCTGGGCGAATTGAAACTGCCGCCCACACAACCGGGTTCGTCCATCATGCCCGGCAAGGTCAACCCGGTGATGTGCGAAATGTTGATTCAAGTGGGCGCGCAAGTCATCGGCAACGATGCGGTCGTCACGTTCTGCGGAACGTTCGGGAACTTTGAACTGAATGTGATGCTGCCGGTGATGGCTCACAACCTTCTACAATCAATCGAGCTGCTGACCAGTGGTAGCCGGGTTTTCGCCCGGCGTTGCGTGGGCGGTTTGGAAGCGGATGTCGAGAAATGCGAGGGTAACATCGAACAAAGCCTCGCCATGTGTACGTCCCTCGCGCCGGTTATTGGTTACGACAAAGCGGCGGAAGTTGCCAAAATCGCTCATAAAACTGGCCGGACCATTCGACAGGTGGCGCTGGAAATTTCCGGCCTCGACAAAGAGAAGCTGGACGAATTGCTTGATCCTAAAAGTCAAACCGAACCAGGGCAAGGTTCGGGGGTGGGCGGCGGCGGCTGAGCTACTTGATCTGCAAGGTGGAAAAGACATCGCGGACACCGTCGGTTTCCATCGCCAATAGAATGGCTTTACCGATGTGCTCCGGCGAAGAAACGGTACCGGACAAAGTCACACGACCTCCGGTGGTGTTAACGGAGATGCTGACGGCCGAAAGATCACGATCGGCCATCAACTTCGCTTTGATGGCCGCGGTAGTTCGGGCATCAGCGGTGGCATCGGCAACGGAAGTGCCGAGGTCACGGGCTTTGCGACGCACAACCTTGCCGGTGCGGGACATTTCCTCTTTAATATCGTCACTGCGCAGATTCAGCGCTTCCAGTTTGGCCTGGATGACATCCTTGACGTGCGTTGCGCTGTTGACGACGCTGGTTTCCACCTTTTGAACAAGCGGTTGCTTGCGGCCAACGGAGAGATACCAGTAGCCGCCCGCGCCAACGATGATTCCCAACAAAAATCCAAAAATTAATCGTTTCATGTAGGTCGTAAGGTTTCAAACTATTGGTCGAAATATCAAAGTCGATGGAATCATACTACGAGCCTTGTTCCGTCTGGTGACTGTTGTTCAATGCGACGATCCAACTGTAAGAAACCTTGGCTGTATTTTGTGTCTGACATTGCTTAAAGGAAAATTTAGAACAATTCGGCATCTCTTGATTGCTGCCATCCGGGATTCGTAAATGCGGTCGATTTTCTCGATCATTTCGGGCTGATCAGTAAGGATGTCCTTTTCCGACGGTTCTTTTTGGAGTCGTCGTGCTAAATTTTGTAGATATGTTTCAATTTCCCTTTTCGACGCCTCTGGTTTGACTTTTCTGACAGGGTCACGAGGTATGAAGCGGATTCCGAACCTGCTTTCCGCCCTCGCCATCTGCGCGAGTTTCTTATTCGTGATTCGGACATATTTTTCGTCAAGGTCAATCACCACAAATTTGCGTTTGAGCTTGTGGGCTGCAACTGCAGTTGTGCCGGCACCACAAAAGGGGTCAAAGACGATGTCGCCTTCATTAGTTGTAAGCATGATTAGACGTTCCATGAGTTTTTCGGGGAGTTGGCATGGGTGCGCATCTCTGTCCCGCTTGTGTTTGATTCGGTGGATGTCAAACCAGATGTCGGAGAGCTCGACACGCTTGTCTCGTGAAATTGCATTTCGCCGCCTGATGCAGCTTGCTCGCAAGCAGTATCGAGGGGATACGGGTGGATTAACCGCGCCTCGCGTTTTCGCGTCGTTTAGTGCGTTGTAATTGAAGGCCGGAGTTCCTCCGGGTTTTGTATAGTAAAGCAGCGCATAATGAGCAGGCATGAGCTTACCTCTTGGGTCGGAAAGCGCGTCCCAGGCAATCCAATGTCGGAACTCAAGCACTCCGTTGAGAAACGCTGCGTGATGAAGCGCCCATTTTGGAAGATTCAAAACAAACAAACTGCCTCCCGGTTTCAGCGACTTTGCCATCCCCGCAAGCCATTGGTTACACCAATCAATGTAAGACTTGTCCGTCAGAGAGTCTTTGTAATCGTTATATCTTTTGCTCAAGTTGTAAGGAGGGTCCGCGAAGGCCATATCAAAAATGCCGTCAGGATAGATTTCACACGTTCGCCTCAAGAAGCTGCAACATTCGCCGGAATAAACTTTGTTTGATTCGATCCGCTTGAAAGCGATTCCGTTCCGGCTTGAAGACGTAACGTCAGGCTGCAAGTCCTCATTGCTGCCAAGTGCTCTGTTGGTTTGAACAATGTGGATTTGTTTGGAACCTTCCGTCGCAGTCAAGGCCAGCACTCTATCTAAGATCCGACTGGGTATCCTGTTGCTTCGGATGGGAATCTTCGATAGGTCTCGCCAGACATCCGATAACGCTGCGCCCAAGGGATTCATTAGATGTTTTTTCCCGCCATAATCTTTCACGTTTTGCTTGCAGGCTGCGCAAAACCTATGGGGCACGCGGACAGCTCTTGTATTCAGAAAACTTGGAAACTTCGCTCTTCCTTTCAACGAAACTTTCGCAAATAGCAAGAGCCCCATGTGAGACGGCACCAAAAACCCGTTGCCCTGCCTGTTGTCAATGTCCAACGCGATCCAGTATTTGAACTCCATTCTCGCCTCTCCATCAGTTGAGAGCATCAAATTCCGTCCCCAATAAGGAAGGGCTTGAGGAAGTCCGTAGATGAACAGCAGGCCTCCTCGTTTGAGTACTCGTTTCGCCTCCGCGAGTAAGGTGCTGGAATTCTCAGAAAGTTCGAATTGTTCATGTCCTGCACTCTGTTTGTCTTCACTCTCGAAGAAGGAGCTAATTACCACAGCATCTGTGCTTTCTGTTTCGACTTTTTCCAAGGCGTTGCTCCGACCACAAAGGATGGTCTTCCAAGGCGAGCTTTTTGCCCTTTTCGGGTTCTGGTTTCGTTGAACAGAGATTTTCACGTGAGTGTTGTCAGACGGCTTCCACATTTGGCTTTTCCTTTCGCGTAAAATATTGCTTCGGAACGTATCTCAAAACGATCGCATCCAAACTCATCAGAGTATTTATACTCAAACAAAAGTCGCACCCGCGATACAATTTCTCCAAATCAGATCGCCGCGCCAACCATCCGGCTCCATCCACGACATTGACGAAAGCAATCTCCTTTCCGTAGCGGATGTGGTGTTCTCGCAATTTTGCATACATCGCTTGCTGCTCGTTGGCGCGTGCGGTTTGTCCGCTGGACGTGGTCTCCATATACGAACTCATTATCAGCACGCAAGGTTCGTCAAACGATGGGACGACATGGTCCACTTCCTTGCCCAGAAGTGCCAACTGCCCCTTGGTGAACGTGATACCATACTCGTTCTCTAAAGTCTGTAACCTTACCCTCAACAAATCTTCAACGTAGTCGCCTTTCCGGTCTGTGTATTCGCCTGAAAGTTTCTTTCTGACGATATTCCCTATCACGTTTTCGTCCCGAATGATCTTAGGCCAATTGGGCGGCAAGTAAAGTTGCCTCAAATAGAAATCGGCTATCTGTGAGGCAAGCAGTGGATTTGATTTCCCTTCGATGAAAAGCTTCGCAATCTGCATGGCGAACCTCGCANNCATTCCACTCCCTGCCATAGTCGTGATTCAAAAAACGCTCGGCTGTCAAAATCCGCAGAAATTTCTCTTGTGAAAGATTCGCCAGGGCGAGCACGACCCCCAAGAACTCAGGATCTCTTCGGAGAAATTCGGCAAGCAACTCCTCGGCATCTTTGTCCGATTTGAAATCGAGCAAGTGAGACACAATCGACTCCACTCTTTCCTGCATTTCTCGTTCAAGTGAGGGATTTCTGTATAACGGCGTGCATGTCCTGATGAATTCCTCGAACGAGGGCTTTTGCGGCAACTGAATCGAGCTAAGAGAATTCATCCTGCTAGATTGGTGTCGACATGCAATCGCCCTGCTAAACTTGGTCGATTAGAATCGTCATGTTGTTAAGTCTGAACTGCCCGATGATAAATGCACGATTTTTCATTTGAAGTTGGACTTAAAACTTAAAACGCCATTCGTCAGCCGAATACTTTTGCTGGGCCAGACTTTCAATTTGTTCGGACGGGACATTTTCGAGCGGTTCGATTGCGTTCCAGGCTCGTTGCAAAGTCGACTTAACCGAACTGGCCGGCGCATTCAGATTCATAAGAAAGTCGGCGTGGGAGCGGTTCTGCCGATAGTTGGGTTGTTTCGATGGCATCCCGAGAAATGTTTCCATGAGCGGAATGTCGAATTGGAGCAAAAACGTTCCGTGAAAGAGAAGGCAAAGTCGTTTCCGACGTTGTGCGTTGCCGGAGAATTTGCGCTTCGCGATGGTCAAATCGACAGAGCCATGAATTTCAATTGCTTCGCCGGTCAGCGCAGTCAGCGATTCCTGATGTCGTTGCAGAATGAAGCGATTGGTTTCGGTGATGCTGTGTAGCGGGCCGGATTCTTGGATTTTCAGGATCAATGTGTAGTTCAAACAACCTGGTCCTTGCAAAACCGTTCCGCCGCCACTGCATCGTCTGAGCACGGGAATATTGTGCGCCCGACACGCAGGAAGACTGACTTCCGTCGCGATTTTGTTGGCATAACCGACCACGACAAACGATTCGCGCGCCTCCCAAAAGCGGAGAATCTCCGACGCGTGCCCTGCCTCGCACCAGTCCAGCAACGCTTCATCGCACGCCAGGTTCGCTTGCGGCGTGGGCAGCGTGAGGTCAAGGTATTTCATTGTGCATCGCGCGTTCTGGCCGGTATCGTTTCGCGTTGTCCGTTCGGCGGCTTGATAAAACTGTTGCGGTCGGACACCGCATCAACACAATGATTTTGACAGTGGATGGTAACTGAACGCGAGTCACAAAGTGAAATTGCCAGAACAACCCAAAAAATCACCCACCGGAGCAAACGCGACCGGCGTTTCTTCCGAGGGTGAGGCTTCTAAAAGCGCGACCACCGGAAAGTGGTTGGGAGCATTGGAGCAACTGCTGGAAGTCGCCCTGAAGGATCAGGATTCGGCAGACGCGACGTTGTTTTTCGACCGATTGGTTGAGCGGTTGCGCGAGTCCGGTATTGAAGTTCCACAGCCGGTCAGCACCCCTTACCTCAACACGATTCCCGTCGAGGAACAACCGGCTTATCCCGGCGATTGGGAGATGGAGGTGCGCATCAAAAGTTACATCCGCTGGAATGCGATGGCGATGGTCGTGAATGCCAATCGTCTTCACAACGGGTTGGGCGGGCACATCTCCACTTACGCTTCCTGCGCCACGCTCTACGAGGTCGGGTTCAATCATTTTTTTCGGGCGCGCACGGACGATTTTTCCGGGGACATGGTTTATTTTCAAGGTCACGCATCGCCGGGAATTTATGCCCGCGCCTTTTTGGAGCGGCGGTTGGATGAACGGCATCTCCACAATTTCCGGCAGGACCTTGCGGAGGGCGGCGGCCTTTCGTCTTACCCGCATCCCTATCTGATGCCGGAGTTCTGGCAATTCCCAACCGTCTCGATGGGACTGGGACCGATTCTTTCCATTTACCAGGCGCGGTTTAATCGTTACCTCCAAGCGCGCGGGCTCAACCACGGTCAAGAGCCGAAAGTCTGGTGTTACGTCGGCGATGGTGAATCCGACGAACCTGAAACGCTGGGTTCGCTTACACTGGCGGCGCGTGAAAATCTTGACAACCTCGTCTGGGTCATCAACTGCAACCTGCAACGTCTCGACGGCCCCGTGCGCGGCAACGGCAAAATCATCCAAGAACTGGAATCGGTTTTTCGCGGTGCGGGTTGGAACGTCATCAAAGTCATTTGGGGTTCGAATTGGGACGAATTGCTCGCTGCGGACAAATCCGGACTGCTGCTCAAACGGATGGAAGAGGCCGTCGATGGCGATTATCAGAAATATTCCGTCGAGCCGGGGAGCTATACGCGCAAACATTTCTTCGGCAAATACCCCGAACTGCTCACGCTGGTCAATCACCTCACTGACGAGCAAATCACCAAACTGCTGCGCGGCGGGCACGACACACGGAAAGTCTATGCGGCCTACAAAGCCGCGATGGAGCACAAAGGCGCGCCGACCGTTATCCTGGCGAAAACCATCAAGGGTTATGGATTGGGTGAAGCCGGTGAAGGCCGCAACATCACACACCAACAAAAAAAATTAAACGAAAAGGAACTGCGCGAGTTCCGTTCACGCTTCGGGATACCCATTGCCGACGAAGACGTAGCGGACACCCCGTTCTACCGTCCACCGATGGACAGCGCAGAGACAAAGTATCTGCTCGAAGGCCGTAAGAAGCTGGGCGGATTTTTGCCACAGCGGAAAGTTGCGGCGACGCCATTGCAATTACCCAAACTCGATTACTGCGCCGAACTATTGAAGGGTTCGGGCAAAATGGCCGCTTCCACCACCATGGCGTTTGTCCGGCTGCTCAGCCTGTTTTTGCGACACAAAGCCATCGGCAAGCACATCGTGCCCATTATTCCAGACGAAGCGCGAACCTTCGGCATGGACGCGCTCTTTCGTGAGATCGGTATCTACTCGCCCAAAGGCCAACTCTACGATCCGGTGGACAGCCAGTCGCTCCTCTATTACCACGAGACCAAGGATGGCCAGATTCTCGAAGAAGGAATCACGGAGGCAGGTTCGATGTCTTCGTTTGTTGCCGCCGGCACCGCGTACGCCAGCCACGCGGTCAACATGATTCCATTTTACATTTACTACTCGATGTTCGGCTTTCAACGCGTCGGCGATTTGATGTGGTTGGCCGGCGACATCAAGGCCAAAGGATTCATGCTGGCCGCCACTGCCGGACGCACGAGTCTGAACGGTGAAGGACTGCAACATCAAGACGGACACAGCCTCATCCTGACCAGCGTGATCCCCAACTTGTTGACCTACGATCCGGCGTTCGCTTACGAGTTGGCCGTGATCATCTGCGACGGTATGCGCCGGATGTATGAACAGGGTGAGGAAGTTTTTTATTACCTTGCACTCTACAATGACAATTATCTGATGCCGCCAATGCCCGAAGGAGTGGAGGAGGGGATTCTCAAAGGCCTTTACAAATTCAAGCCCGGCCCGGAAAAGATAAAACATAGAGCACACCTCCTCGCTAGCGGCCCCATCATCAACGAAGCCCTCAAAGCGCAGCAAATCCTGGAGGAACAATACCAGGTGTCGGCGGATGTCTGGAGTGCCACCAGTTACAAGCTCCTGCGCAATGACGCCCTGCGAATCAAACGCTGGAACATGCTCAATCCCACAACGACACCGAAGGAGTGTTACGTCGAATCTATACTGGAAAATGAACGAGGCGTCTTTGTGGCGGTTTCGGACAACATAAAAATTGTTCCGGACCAGATCGCGCCGTGGGTGCCGGGCGGTTTGACAACGCTGGGCACGGACGGTTTTGGCCGCAGCGACACGCGGGAAAATCTTCGGCGTTTCTTTGAAGTTGACGCTGAAATGACCGTCATCGCCACGCTCCACGCACTGGCGGAAAAAGGGGAGGTGGACAAACAAGTCGTGGCAAAAGCAATGAAGGATTTAAATGTCGTCCCGGGTAAATCGCATCCGGTGAATGTGTAAGGGGTCTTTTGGTGAGAATCGCCCGACACCTGAAAGGGTCAGTCGCGCGCCGTCTGTTTTCCAAGGTTGATGATTTTGTCGATGAGTTTGTGGTAGGGGATGTCGGCTCTTTTGGCGGACTCGGCGAAATCTTCTTCGCGTGCGAGAATGGGATTGGGGTTGGCTTCGATGAAGACAACTTCATTTTGGGGCGTCAGTCGCAAGTCGAGCCGGGCATAGCCGTCGATGGCGAGCAGGCGATAGATTTTTTTGCAAATCGATTCGATGCGCTGCACAAGTCCGTTCTCCAATTCCCTGGCAAATTCATTCTGGATGCCCCAACGCTTCCGGTATTCTTCGTCCCACTTGGCTTTGTAAGTGGCAAACTTGGGTTCGTCCGGCGGTACTTCCTTGAATGTCAGCTCGCGAATCGGCAGCACTTGAAGCCGATGATTGCCCAGAATGCCGACGTAAAGTTCCCGGCCTTCGATGTATTCCTCGGCGATCACGTCCTGATCAAATTTTTCGTGGATAAACGCGACCCGCTGCTTGAATTGCTCGTCATTTTCCACGAACGAAGCCTGGGCGATGCCGTAGGAAGCTTCTTCTTTCAACGGTTTGATGAAGATAGGAAAGGCGAGACGATTGGGACGGGCGATGCGCTTGCCGCGTGGAATGACGGTAAAATCGGGAACGTGAATGCGGTGATAGCCGAGAATTTTTTTGGATATGCCCTTGTGTTTGCACAGCGTCAGCCCCGTCGAACCGCAGCCGGTGAACGGCACGTCCTGCAATTCCAGAAACGAAACGATGTTCTGATCGAACGCCCGGTTGTTTTTGAACTGATCGGCCAGGTTGAAAATGATGTCCGGCTGAAAGCTCTGGATTTTTTGGCTGATAAGGTCGGTGTTATCAAAAATCGCCAGGTGGTCGCTGGGGTAGTCGAGAGATTCGAGCGCTTCAAGCACGTTCGCTTCGGTTTCCCAATCTTTGGTTTTCAATTCTTCGCTCAGATTCTGGTTCAGGGTGGTCGGCCCCATGGCATCAAACAAAGCGAGGACCTTTTGTTTCCTTTTCACGTGCGGATTATTTTGAGCGTTTGAATTTGCCGGTGAACAAATAATTCATCACCAGCGACGTAATGTAGGAGGCGATGTGCAAATTGAGCGCCGGGTCATCGCTCCTGACGTGCAAATTCAATTCATCGCAACGGTCGATGAGCCGGGTCAGCAATCGATGCACCCGAAATTTCTTTTCGTTTGTCCATTGGCAGGCCGAGTCCATGATTTGTTTCCGATGGGTTCTGAGATAGCGCGAAGCTCTTTCGCGATGCGGTTCTTCCGCGCCCGCAGCAAAAAGTTGTTTCAAATCCCGGTCGTAAAAATCAGGATAGGAATCTTCGTAAAGCTTTCGTTTGCGGCCGTAATAGGTCTTGAGCTTCAGGTTCAGACAATCGAAGTCCGAAGCGCGAACCTTAGGTTGGAGAACGGGCGGTTTGCCGGCAATTGAGCGCATCAATTCATCCACATATTCCAGCTTTTTCAACGCCTTCCAACCGCGAAATCGGTCACGCCAATCGAGACCTGGGGTCAAGCAGATTGCAAACGTTTCGGCGAAATCTTCATCGGGATGGCTCTGCGCATACCAGTCGGCAAGATGAATCACGTAAGAACGGCTGTAGGGACGGGGACGATAGGTGTCCGTCTCCTCCGTCGAAGCCAGGCCGAAGCATTGTTGCCATTTTTTCTTTTTGTAAAGTTGGTAGGCGTAGGAGTAGGCATGGGCCGCTTCGTGGCGCATGAGTTGCATGAACCACGATTCAGTTTCGCCTTCGACCTCCAGAATGATTTTACGCTCAAGTTTTCTCAACCGTTCGTGCGTGAGGAAGAACGGAATGAAAATGGCGGGAACGCCGACCGGACAAAACCATTCATCACCGACAAAGCACGGCGGATGAAAGACGAGATTTTTTTGTGAGAGTTCGTCGTAGAGCTTTTGGATGAGCGATTCGAGTTCCGTTCCCTCAAGCTTCAGGCCAAGCTTGGAAATGTTCTTTTCCAGCAACTCTTCGTCGCTGAGGTTGGCCCATTCTGGCGAGTCCATGACACAATTATAACAGTGCGCGTGATGCGGTCACAAGGTGAAGCGTTCGGACGCCAACAGTTCGTTTGATGAAGTCGCAGCGTGGATTCATTTTGTCGGTTGGTCTTTGCGAGGAAATAAGGGGACAACCTCGCCGATCTGTTGGCCCTCAGTCAGGCCGCCCCAGGCCGTCGCTGAAAGTTTGTCGGGTGAGCCGCCCAAACCGAGTTGCGCGTAGATTCTGCCGCTGGTGCTTGGCAGAAATGGCCACAGCAAAACCGCCAGAATGCGACAGCACTCGCACAAGGTGTATAGAACCGAGTCAAGACGTTTTGCCTGGGCCAGGTCTTTGGCGAGGCGGAAGGGTGCGGTTTGTTCGACGTAGAGATTGGCGCGATTCACCAGGGCCCAAATGCTTTGCAGCGCCCCTTGAAGTTTGCAGGCGCGCAACTGAGCGGTGGTTTCTTGCGTGATTCTCCCGGCGTCAGCCGCGAGGTCATTAGAATGCGCTGGCACGATGCCGTTGCGATAGCGTTTGAGCATGGAGAGGGAACGATTCACAAGATTACCCAAACCGTTGGCAAGTTCGGCGGAATAACGCGCCTGAAAACCAGCGTCCGTCCAGTTGCCGTCCGGACCGATATCGAGTTCACGTACGACGTAAAACCGAAAGGCGTCCAAGCCCCATTCGTCAATGACCGCCATGGGATCGACGATGTTGCCGGTGCTCTTACTGATTTTTTCTCCGTCCTTCTGCCACCAGCCGTGGGCGAGGATTTGTTTTGGCAATGGCAGACCCATCGCTTTGAGCATGATCGGCCAATAGACAGCATGAAATTTCAAAATGTCTTTCCCAATGACGTGGACGTCCGCAGGCCATAATGAAAGTTGAGGCTTGCCCGCCTCCATTTCGTTTCCGCGCGGTCGCGCCGGAGCAGAAGGTGAAGGCGGAAGGGTTGAGAGTTGAGGGTTGAGGGTGCGGACGATTGTTGGATCGCCGTGGGCGGCGGGGATGCTGACGTAATTTACCAACGCGTCGAACCAGACGTAGGTGACGTAGTCCTTGTCAAAGGGCAGGGGAATACCCCAGTTCATGCGCGTCACGGGCCGGGAGATGCAGAGGTCTTCGAGGACGTTGTTTTTCAGAAAGCCGAGCACTTCATTGCGGCGATTTTCCGGCGCGACGAACGATGGATTCGCCTCGATGTAATCAATCAGCCATTGCTGTTGGTCTTTCAGTTTGAAATAATAATTCTCTTCCACCAACTCCACGACTTCACCGTATGCAGGGTCAAACGTACCATCCGGTCGCCGGTCCTTGTCGGTAAGGAAAGTTTCTTCTTTGGTGGAATAAAAACCTTTGTAAGAGGCCTTGTAAAAATGTCCGACGGCGTGAAGTTTGGACAAGATCGCCTGCACGGTTTCCTTGTGTCGCGGTTCGGTGGTGCGGACAAAATCATCGATGGTCAATTCCAATCTGGCGGCAAACGACTTCCACTCTGCGGCCAGTTCATCGCAATAGGCTTGCGGATTTTTGCCCTCCGCTTGAGCAGCCTGCTGAACCTTTTGACCATGTTCATCAAGGCCAGTGAGAAAAAAAACATCTTCACCAAGGCTGCGTCGGCTGCGGGCAATGACATCGCTAATGACCTTCTCGTACGCGTGGCCGAGATGCGGCTGGCCATTCACGTAATCGATGGCGGTCGTGATATAAAATCGCTTACTCATTCGCCGGGTAGTTTGGCGAAGTGCCTGCTCGTTGGCAATCACGGGAATTGGAGCGCGCTCTTTTTCGTTACAAAGATGATTGAAGCGAGAGAGGCATGTTAATAATCTTTCGCACAGTCACGACGCCGGAAGGTCGGCAACCAATATTCAAATGAACTTCAATCGAATGGAATAATCCATGGAGCATTTTTTTCAAAACATCCGAGGTGCCCTTGAGTCAGTCATGAACTTCTCCCTTCGCGCAAAACTTACGATTGGTGATTTGATCATTTTGGTGGTGATTTTAGCAGCCGTAATCCTGGCCGAGCGAATACTACGCCGGTATTTCGTTCTGCGCCTGCTGAAACGTACCCACCTCGAACCGTCGTTGCAGTATGCAGTGAGTAAAATCGTCGGTTACTGTTTTCTAGCGTTGGGTTTTTACATCGCATTTCAAACAGCCATTCCCGAATTTAGTTCGTTGGGCGTTGTGTTCGGCTTTGTGGGGGTGGGTGTGGGGTTCGGTCTGCAAAACATCATCAGCAACTTTGTCAGCGGACTGATCATTCTGGCGGAACGCCCCATTGCCATTGGCGACCGCGTGGAAATTTCGGGCGTGGCAGGGCAGGTGAGGAAAATCAGTTTGCGCAGCACGACGGTGGTGACCAACGATAACATCGCGATCATTGTGCCCAACGCAGATTTTATCACGCGCAGCGTGACCAACTGGAGTCACGGCGATCCTCGCGTACGATTTCGAATCCCGTTCGGCGTGGCCTATGGAACGGACCTAAAGGTGTTGGAGCACTTGATGATGGCAGCGGCAGCGGAACACCCCAAAGCCTTGAAAGATCCGGCGCCGTCTCTGTTCTTCACCGGTTTTGGCGATAGCTCTCTGAACTTCGAACTGTCGGTCTGGTCGGCGGAGATGACGTTCAGCCCGAGAAGGTTCCGGAGTGATCTTNNTCTTTACTTCGCCATCGAAAAGAAGTTGCGCGACAACAAAATTGAGATTCCTTTTCCACAACGCGACCTTCGTTTGCGTTCGGGAGCGTTCGATTTACCGTTGCCCACTTCTGAAAAGTCGTAATTTGGCCAAGGCCTGGCGAAAATCGATTCTCGTCAAGGGTGGAACAATCAGTAGCATGGGACTGTGCAATTCGGGGACGAGACATTTCGGAAAATCGTTGCGCGAGCGCGGGTGTATTTTCGAAGGAATTGGCGGCGCGCGCTGCGCATCCGCGAACGACTGCGATTCAGCGAGGAAACGTTTCACCTGATCCTGGCGGGCGCCGTTGGCGTCCTCGGCGGCTTCGTCAATCTGCTGTTTTATCTCTGCACGGAATCGGTTACGAAATTGGTTTTACGTCACACGGGGGACCCGGTGGAGGTGGCCGAGATTTTGGGCTGGTGGCAACGATTGGTGACGCCGATGTTGGGCGGACTCGCCGCCGGACTGGTTTTGCATTGGGGACTCCGGTTGGTTAGGCAGAAGGGTTCGAGCAATTTGCTGGAGGTAGTGGTAGCCGGCGACGGGCGGCTGCCGTTTCGGGTGGGATTAGTCAAGACGCTCTCCTCACTGTTAAGCATCGGTTCGGGCGCATCAATCGGAAGGGAGGGAGGCATCGTACAACTGGCAGCGACACTGGCCTCCAAAGGGGGACAGCTTGCGAACTGGCAACCGTATCGCCTCCGATTGCTGGTGGCGTGCGGAGCGGCGTCGGGGATTGCCGGCGCTTACAATGCACCAGTCGCTGGAGCCGTCTTTGCCGCGCTCATCGTGCTGGGAAACTTCTCGATGAACATGTTCGCACCGTTGGTTTTTGCGTCGGTCATATCGTCGATTGTGTCCCGCAGTTTTTTTGCAATGGAGCCGAGGTATGTTGTGCCAGCGTTTGCAATCACCAGTTTGACTCAACTGCCGTGGTTCTTGTTGTTGGGAGTTCTGACGGGAGTAGCGGGAGCAGCTTTTCTGAAAATGCTTCATTGGAGCGAAGAACGATTTCAACTCCTGCGATTGCCAATTTATGCCCGCCTGGCGTTGGGCGGACTCCTGGTGGGAATCATTGCCCTCGCGTACCCAGGCGTCTGGGGTAATGGCTACGTGATGACAAATCGGATTTTGCGCGGCCAGTATGCGGGAGAATTACTTCCGGTGTTGTTCCTGACAGGGCTGGTTTTGGCAAAAGTGCTGGCGACTTTGGCCACGGTTGGATCGGGCGCCGTCGGCGGGGTATTCACGCCCACCTTGTTCCTGGGAGCTGGTTTGGGATGCGTCTTCGGCACCGCGTTGCACGAACTGGGTGAGGCTGGTGGATTGCCGACGGGCGCCTTTGCGCTGGTCGGGATGGGCAGTGTGTTAGCGGCCACGACGCATTCGCCTTTGCTGGCGATGATTTTGGTTTTTGAGATTTCACTTAACTACTCGTTGATGCCGCCGCTAATGCTGGCGTGCGTCGTTTCCTCATTACTGGCGCGGCAACTCCATCCCGAATCGATCTACACCGCGCCGCTGCACTTCAAACAACTGACGGTGGACCGTGAAAGTTCACGTATTGGTGCCGCGACGGAACAGACCGTGGGTGAATTGATGCGGGAGCCGGTGCCGCCTATCCGTGAGACTGTGAAGTTGCGCAAGATTGCGGAACGCTTTCTGTCCAGCGCAAATAATTTTCTGCCGGTGGTTGATGCCAAGCAATGCTTGCTGGGGATCGTGGCACTTCAGGATTTGAAGGCGTATCTCAATGCGGGTGATGAGATGGGCGCGGTGATCGCCTACGATGTGATGCGTCCGCTGCCACCGTGCGTGACGCCGAATCAACGGTTGCTCGACGCGCTCCCAACGGTGCTGGCCAGTGAACAACGGAACGTACCGGTGGTGAATTCGTTCAAAGAATACCGTTTGGTGGGAGCCGTGGATCGCGCCGAAGTTTTGGGCCGGCTTTCTGAAGCTATTGCTGCGGGCAGTCACACCAAGACCTGAGCGAGGGAGACGAATCAAAGAAATGCAAGGCTGCACAGAATTGCCGCCAGCAGCCAGATGAGCAGCACCGTCCGGATCGGATTCAAACCGCGCCGCACCAACCGATGGGAGAGGTGATTGTTGTCGCCGACATAAAACGGTTGACCGATACGCCAGCGGAAAATCACCACCCAAGCCATGTCAATCAGTGGTATGGCCAGAACCAGCAACGGGGTGAACACGGCCAGCACTTTCGGATTTTTTGGCGTGTAGAAGTGAGGAAGAATGGCGAGTACTGCCAGCAGGTAACCAACCAGGTGACTGCCCGCGTCGCCGAGAAACGCGCTGGCCTTGGGAAAATTATACGGCAAGAAACCAAGCAAGGCGCCACAGGTCAGAAACGCCATTAAAGCGACCAGGTATTGGCCGTCCACGGCTGCAATCATTCCGAAACAGCCCGCGCTGATGGCCCCCAGTCCTGCGCAGAGGCCATTCATGTTGTCCATGAAGTTAAAGGCATTCGTCACCGTCAGAATCCACAAAACGGTTACTAAATAACTGAACATCACGTTGTGCATGAACAAAGTAATGCGCACGCCTGCCACTGCTACCAAACCGGCGATGAACAACTGACCAACAAATTTCGCAGCTGGCCGGAGTTCGTGTTTGTCATCCCACCCACCCAAACCCAACATGCCTGCGGCGCCGAGAAAAATTGCGATTAACTGGATGGCCCGGCGACTTAAACCGTGAGCCAAGGGCTGCGCCGCGGCGAGGCTCAGGAAATGGAACTTTAATCCGAGCACACCGCAGAACAGCGGTAAGGCGATCCCTGTCACTACCGCGAATCCTCCGGCCAACGGAATCGGCTTTTCGTGAATCTTGCGATGTCCGGGGGCGTCAACCAACCCGATGCGCCGGCACCAAGCCCGCCAAGCCGGCAACGTCAGGAACGCTGTCAGCCAGGCGGCGGCGATCGCCAACAGATAAACGTTGAAAGGAAAGCTCACGAGGTTGCTATCCGCTTTTGAGCAGCAAGTCTTAGGTAAAGCGCATAAAGATCATTCACCATGTGATCGACGCCGAAGTGTTCCTTCACCCATTGTTGGCCGCGGCGTCCCAAACGCTCGCGCAGGGTGCGGTCGCTGGCCAACTGCAACAGCCGCGATGTTAATTCCCCGATGTTGCCGGGGGTCAAGAGAAACCCCGTTTCATTCGGGATGCAAACCTCTTTGGCGCCATCACAGTCGTAGGCAACCACCGGCCGCGCCGCCGCCAAAGCCTGTGGCAACGCCCGTGGGAGTCCTTCGCGTAATGACAGATGGACTAACGCATCCATGATGCCGACCAATTGAGGTACTTCTTGCGGAGGAACCAGCCCGGTGAAAATAAAATACTTTTCCAGTCCCAACGCGCGGGCCCGGCTCTCGAAACGATTTCGCCATGGGCCGTCGCCGACGAGCAGGAATCGTATCTGCGGACACTTCCCCACCAGTGTCGGTGCAACGTCAAACAAATCATTGTGTCCCTTTAATTTGAACAGGCGGGCGATTTTTCCGACGACGAAGTCGCTGGGCGCAATTCCGAAGCGTGCGCGCAACGCCAGATCGTTTGTGGCGGATAAATAAGGCGACAGGTCAAATCCGCTGAATATTTTTGTGAACTGCTCCCGCCGGCCGATCCTGGCGGCGAGATATTGTTTCGTCATCGCGTCGGCCACGCTCACAAAATGAGTTGTAACCTTGGCTGCATATCTTTCCGCCGACAAGAATGTCCAGTTGGCCAAAGTTCCCTGAAACCGACCGAATGAAGGACCGTGAATGGTGTGGACACTAATCGGCACACCGGCGCGAGCTGCCGCCAAACGGCCGAGGATGCCCGCTTTGCCGCTGTGCGTGTGAACAATCTGCGGTCGTTCAGCGCGAAACAAGCGGGTCAAATGATGCACCGCAAGCCAGTCCTTCCAGGGATGAACGGGCCGCACCAAGTTGGGTATGATGGTCAGCAGGTGAGGTGAATAGGCAAACGTTGATTCCAGCGTGCCTTCGCTTCCAATCGACGGGCCGGAGAATAAATCAACTTCCAAACCGGGTTTCGGTTGCAATCCCAACACCGACGCGACGGTATTTTCCTGGGCGCCTCCAATAATCAGCCGGGTAATGACGTGCGTGACACGCATCCGCTCTTTTCGATTTCACAAGGAGCTGCCTTTTAGTTCCTTGACTCGCGCATCGATTAATTTTCTTTCTTCGGTGTTAGGCGGTGCGTGCTTCAAATAAAGCTCGTAATTTTTGATGGCGGCTTGCGTCTCCTTTTTGCGATAAGCAATTTCGCCCAAGCCATAGTAAATCTGAAAGGCTGACGGGTAAGCAATGCTCAGCTTTTCGTAATCGCGTTGGGCTGCCTCGAGTTCGCCGATTTGCAAACTGGCGATGGCCCGGTTTATCAGCGCGGAATTGTTGTCTGGTTGCGAAGCCAACAGGCGGTTCAGTGGCGCGATGGCTTCCTTGAACATTTTGAGTTGAATGCACAGGGCGCCTTTGTTCAGGAGCCCTTGCGGATCGTCCGGCGCGATTTTCAGCAGCTTTTCGACGGCAGCCAGGGCTTCGACATGGTGTCCGAATGCCATCCGAACTTGGGTCACGACCGCCAGCAAATTTTTATCGTCGGGATATTGTTTCGAGGCCGCTTGCAAAATCTTGTTGGCGGTTTCGGTATTGGTCTTGGCGAGGTGCGCGATGGCTTCGAGACGAATCAATTCAATCTGGTTGATTTGATCCAGTGGGAAAGTGTCGCGATGGGCGCGAATATCCGCCACCAACTCCAGTACTTTATCGGGCATTCGCCCGATCATCATCAATTGTCCCAGCCATAACCTTGCCGCCAGGTTGTCGGGCGCCAATGCTGCGGTGCGCTCAAATTGCTGGGCTGCCTGGCGATAGTTTTTCCCTTTTGCAAATTCCCGGCCTTGTTCGAAACAAAAGTTCGGCTCATCAAACGGCGCGTTTTCGCTGAGGAGCTGCGACCAGTTGCGATACTTGCCAAATTTGTCTTCCACGGACTTGAGAAGTTCAGACGGTGTTTTTTTCCCGGCGCGCAGGTTCTGGTTGAAATCGAGGTTGATCTGGGCGACCACATTGTCGGGATTCAGTTCCAGCGCACGGGCAAAATGCGGCGCCGCTTCATTGAGCTGTCCGCTTTTTTGCAACTCGACGCCCCAGTAGTTGAGCGCGCGCGAGTAGAATGTGCCGACGACGGCCGCCTGAATGTTATGTTGTTTGATGAGGCTCGGCAGGGGCGATAATACGTCGCTTTCGATTTGCTGCCAGAATGTTTGATTTTCCGCGATTTCGCTCGGAGTCAGCAACGGTGGGCTGATGGAGTTGCCGGAGTGGGTTTTTAACTCGTAGCCCAGACCGTGCGGACGCATGTAGAAGCGTTCGAAATAGTAACCGAAACTCGGATGCAAATAATAAATGTCGTTGCTTCGGGAAAGGTTTGCCACTATCTGAATTAGACTCACCTGAGAAAATCCTCCTTTTGGATAATTTGTGCCAGCGGCCCCGGTCCAGCGTTCGTGATATTGTTGGCTCAACGATGTTTCATACTTGGGAAATGGCATCAAGCGGGTATCGACCAGCATATATTTATCCGCCGTCTCATTTCGGTGGAGTGTGGCCGCCAGCAAGTATAATCTCCGTGGGTCATCGCTTAACACCACCGCTCCCTTGGGTGGCAAGGATTTCGCGAGCAAATCGGCATATTGACTTAAAGCCGGTCCTTTATCCGCTTGGATGGGCGGCAGGTTCTTGTGGATCAGCATCACGGGCACCGCTACCAACGCAATCCAAATGGCAGACAGGACGATCCCGTTTGCCGCTCTTTGAATAAAACCAGGTCGCGACCGCGGTATGGCCGGTTCGGTGCCGAACACGAGTAAACAGTAGCCGCAGCAATAACCAATGCTCAGTGCGCCCAGGTAATAGAACGTAAGAAACGGTATTCCCATACCCAGCTTCCGCGGGCTGAAGGGAGGATCAAACGCCACCACAATGCAAGAAACCAGAAACAGTCCATGAAGGACATGAAACATCAGAGGCGTCAGTTTGAGGCTGATGGTGTTTGTGTCGCCAAGCGAGGAGGCCCAGCGGATCCCCATGACAAAGGCCGGCAGCAACGACGTCAAGCCCAGCAGCAGTACCAGGTATCTGGGAAACGAAACCAAAAAGTTTTTCTGATCTTTCAAATTTGCCTTTAACACCGGCCAAAGGCCTGCATCTGCGGCGCTCGATAAAGTGTGCATCAGCGGCAGCAACAGGTACAGGAGCAACCCCACTGCGACACATGCGGCCATTCGGCCAAGAAACCGCCAGTTGAAGAAATCGAGTCCTTTGATCCAAACCAGTGCGACGAGAAACGCCGGGGCAAAACCAATTATCGCCCAGTTATTTGGAATCGCCAGTCCGTAAACCAATGCAAACCGCGTCAACCACGACTCGCGCTCTTCAATCCGATATTCGAGCAGGCAACGAATGACATACGCAAAGAGCAGCAAGTTGAACATTTCTGGCGTTCCCCCAGTTGCATTTTCCCAGAACGTCAACTGCAAACCACAGACCAAAACCGCCAGAACCGGGGGCAGCCAGGCTGCGCGAATCGACAGGAGCGAGAATTCACTGTGCTCGCGCAATCGCTGTTCGTGCGTTCGATCTTGCGGCAGCAACATTACTGAACGGGCCAACAACGCCAGCGTGAGGACGGCGCAGATCAACGCGAAAAGATTCAAGGCCAATGGCTGCCAACTCACCGGCATCCAGCTCAGGGGATAGGTGACAGCATAATATAACGGCGAATAGATGGGGAGCTGTCCGTCCCAACGTCCCAATTGCACAAGGTGGGACAGGTTGCCAAGTGTCACCCAGTGATTGAGTGTCACCAGATAAATCACCAAAGCTCCGGCGGCGACCAGCCAGGGGAGAGCTGTGGAAGCAACTTTCTTCTCTTTCGTCTCGTTTTCGGTTGTCATGTGGTGTCAACAGTGAAAACCAACCTCATCGACTTGGCAAGGTTAGTTTATCGTTCGTATCAGGTTTGTCTGAAGTGCCGGCACAGGGCTTACACCGTAAATCCGCTACACATTCGACGTGTTGAGTTTGTGGAAACATATCCAAGGGGATTACTTGCGCCAATTCAAAGACACCTTCGGCGCACAAAACGCTCAAGTCCCGCGCGAGGGTGGCCGGGTGGCACGAGACGTAAATGATCTGCCCGGGTCGCACCTGGCGTAAAAGTTCCAAACTTTCCGGTGTACAGCCCTTGCGCGGCGGATCCAGCACCACAGTTGTGTTGATGGGAGGAAACCGCGTCAACAATACCGGCAGCAAATCTTCTGCGCGACCGCAATTGAATTCTCCGTTGCGGCGCTCGTGTGTGACTGCGTTCCGGCGCGCAGCGGCGATCGCCAACTGGTCCAACTCCAGGCCGACAAACGACTCCACCAGATCAGCCGTTTCCACGCTGAAAAACCCAACGCCACAATAAACATCCACCAGAAAGGAAGAACCGCTTCGTCGCAACCGTTCACGCACGACTTCCACGAGTTTGGGCAGCAGAAAGAAATTATTTTGGAAAAATGAATCGCGCGGCACTTCCCAATCCTCCGGCGCAACCCGCAGAACAATCTTGATGCCACCCTTGGGTGGAGGATGCGCGCGCACTTTCTGAATTTCCTGATTCAACGCCGGCTCCGCGATTTTACATTCCTCAATGTCCACCACCAACCGGTTGTCGGTGCGAATGAAGCCGATGTTCAGCTTTTGCTCCGGCTTGTTCCACTGGCTGCGAATCATGATCCGATTGCGATAGCCATAAGGCTGGGGACAAGGAATCACTGGCGCAACAACGTCGCGCGGAAATCCACCC
Source organism: Limisphaerales bacterium (assembly GCA_003140275.1). GTDB lineage: Bacteria > Verrucomicrobiota > Verrucomicrobiia > Limisphaerales > PALSA-1396 > PALSA-1396. The sequence continues at coordinate 409 of PLJQ01000147.1, read as the reverse complement.
AATCGTTCGAATAAATCCGCGATCTGCTTGTGCTTGATGCGCAACTGCGCCTCGTAGGCGATGTGCTGATATTGGCAGCCACCGCAATCACCGAAGTAACGACACTGCGGTTCAGCGCGCTCCGGCGAGGGCTGGACCACTCGCACCAGCCGCGCGCGGGCAAAGTTCTTTTTGACCTCGGTGATCTCGGCTTCGACAATTTCGCCCACGAGCACGAAAGGGACGAACACGACAAAATCATTCAGCCGGGCGACACCCTCGCCGCCGAACGCAATGTCTTGGATGGTCAGAGAAACGGTTGTGCCCGGAAACAAATTCACCTACGCACGTTACGCACGCGGGGAATGTGGGAAAAGGTATTTATCGGGGCGATGAAACATTTACAGCCTATATGCTTATCTATTTGATG
>PLJQ01000345.1 GCA_003140275.1 Limisphaerales bacterium | reverse complement strand
AGTCCGACAGGCTGCTAGGAAAGATTTAACCCCGATTACTGGCAAATCCTCACTCGTCGACTTCCAGCACCAAGGCGCCGGGTTCGACACGCAGGCTTTTAACCCCTTTGAAAACCGGCGAGCCATTGCGTTCGCCCACCGCCTTGGCAATCAGGTTTTCTCCTTTCAGCCCCGCCAGCCACGCTTTTGGCAGGCTCAGCCCGAAGACCGTTACATCCTCCAGGATCGCATAAGGCGCTTCGCCATTGCCCATCGACAGGCGGAAACGTCCGCGCGCGCGGAACATCCTTCCGGCGCCGACGGGAAAGTCTTCCGGAATGGGCACGGCCACGTAGGCGTTGATGGCGTCTCGCCCCAATTCCAGCCGCACCGATTTTCCCAGGTCCGTGTTCGCGTTCAACAACCCGTTGAGTTCCCGTTCGGTCAACTTCATCACCTTCGACCCCGGCACGTAAACCCGGTCCGGTTCCGGCTTCGGTCCAGCAGAGTGTGGCACCACGGCGCGTGAGCCGTCGCCTGCCCTGCCGCCGAAATGCTGAAGTTTCTCCTCCACTGCCGCCTTTTCCGCAGCCGACAACACCACCGCCTTGATCGGGCGCTGAACCCACCAGAGCGTGACTGCGACTGTTGCGACGACCACCACCAACATAGCGACCAAAAAACCGCAGCCGTAAAGCAGCCAAGGGCGTCCTTTACGATTTCGCAGTTGCGTGGAGCCGCCTACGGTCGGGGCAGCCGGGGGCGGGATGTCTGGATTCATGCTCGGATAAGCGTAACCAATTCTTGCCGCAGCCGCAAGCTCACTCGACCAACCTCAATGCTCCATTATTCGTAAATCATCTTCGCTGCCCTTGACGCCTGGCGGATCAGGCTTATGTTCATGATGGCTGGCGTGGATGTAGTTGTTAGCTGAAGTGAAAGTTAGTTCGCAGTAGTCCGCGTCAGCCATTTTCCTTTCTTCCTCACGCCTCATGCTGCCAGCAGCTCGGTGGCCCGTGCGGTTCGCACACTTGCCTCTCGGCGTCTCGGTATTGATTTCCTGTGCTCTTTGTCTTTGATTCAATGAGGATTCAGGCGGCAGCATCGAATGATCGGCCCATTGCTTTGTGGGTAGCCGGGACGAGTAAGCTGCAAGGGCTTGCCTTTCGCGAGTCCTTTTCTTAGCCTCAGCCATGCTCAACAATTTGCGCAAGCCCCTCCAGGTAATGGCTGCCCTCTTCGTCATGACTGCCAGCCTGCTCTGCGCCCTCTAGCTCGACTATTCATCGTCAGCTTCAGGTTAAGATTCAGGCACATTCAGTTCACGACCACGCCGCCTACCCTGCCGGACTTGACCGGCATGGGGGAGACGGAACTGTTGACGCGGACGTACGAGTTACGGCCTCGCGCCTTCAACTCTCAACCAACAACCATCAACTTTCCTGCCAACCCTCAACCACTTCAAGAACGGGCGGGGGGCTGTTCGTTGCGGGCGTTGCGGGCAGGTAAAACACGATAGAGGTAAAATTTGGTGCGATCAAACGCTGTCAGCGTAATCTGCAAGTCCCCTCGGTAGGCGCGAAGTGGGATTTCCAGAGCTGGCTTCGAGGCGGCAGGCTTAACTCCGACCCGGCACGCTTACGGCTCGCCGGACCGCCGGTTGCAAGGATTGGCCGCCCACGCTAATGATCGATCCGTTGACTTTGCAGCCCGATCCGCTCGAATGGAATCTTTTCAAAACGGGGTATCTTCGCAAAGGCGGCGGCGTCATCGCGGAGTTGGAAGTCCAGTTTCGCAGCGTTGACGAAGCCTGGGTCGGTGTCGGTCACGAAACTGTCGCTTACATCCCAATTACCGGTTTGTACGGCGCGGCAATTCACAATCAGATTGGCGCTGGCGTAATTGCGGCGCGGTTCGCCGGCAAATTCCATAAAGCCTTTCAGTTCGGGATAGCGGTCGGCGTACGGCGGCTTTGTGATGTCCACGTCTTTGAGTAGCTTCTCCTGCCACAGCTCGCCGGTCAGCCATTCTTTCCAAGAGTTGTCATTCCACGGCGCGCTGCCGAGGGCCAGTGGACATTCGATGAAGATGCAATTCCGCACGGTGTTGCCATGGCCGCCGTGTGAGAAAACGGCCCCAAAACTGCCGCCCGCGGCCCGATAGAAAATATTGCCGAACACCGTCTGTCCGCCGGCTCCGTCGTCGAAGTACACCGCGCAACTCCCATGGCTGCGCGTGCTGCCGATGTGATGCCAGAAGTTGTAACGCAGCACCGAGCCGCGCTCGGACGGATTGCGGCCCATGTAAAACGAGCCGCAATCGTCGGTCTCCATTCCGGTGTGATGGATTTCGTTGAACTCGATGATGTGGTCATTGCCCGCCAGACCGATGGCTTGATGCGGTCCGTCGTGAAGCAGATTGTGCGCGAGCCGGACGCCGACGCCGTCGAGGTGTACGTGGTAAGCGTGCGTGCGCTGGCGGCGCGAAACGTCGTGGATGTGATTGTTCATCGCCTCATGGCCGCTCGGCGTGAGCGTCCGGCGGTCACCGCCACCTATCTTGAGGCCGGCCGTGCCGGTGTCGAAAATGTCGCAGGCTATCACGCGGTGTTGCGTGCCGCCTTCCACCACCACGCCGTCCATGCCCGTGTTGCGAANNCTCTCCATGCCCGTGTTGCGAATGCGGCAGGCGACCAGGCTGTCGTTTTGTCCACCCTTGATTTCAATTCCGTTGCCCGCACACGCTTCGATGGTAAGGCCACGCAGCGTGACATACGAAGCGTTGCGCAATGCGATGACGGGCTGGGTCAGGGTGGATAGCACGATCCGCGCGCCGGGCAACGGGGCAGGCGGCCAGAAAAACAATTCACCCTTGTCGCGGTCAATAAAGTATTCACCAGGTTGATCCAGTTCCTCGATCAGGTTCACCGCGAAGAATCGGCGCGGGCCGGAGTTTCCACTTCCGAGTCCGTAGTGATGCGGCTTCGCGAGCGTGATGTGGTGCTCGTTGGTGTCAATGTTCTGAACCCGGATCGTTTCGCTGCTCCAGTCGAAGCACCAGTAACCCTGCAACCAGACGGCGGGGGCTCGCAGCCAGCGGGCCGGGCGGTCGCCGTCGTACGCGAACGCGCCCGGCTTGTCCGAAGCGTGCTTGCGCCACGGCGCCGGGCCGCTTTCGATCACCTTGCTGAACTCCGCCCAATTGTCATTCGGCCAGCGCGCAAGCGTCATTCGCTGGTCGTTGAAGAACAGCTCGGTCACCAGGGCAGCACCGCTGAATTGATCCGGGAACGTCCCGTAGTTGGTGATTCCCAACGACCGCAAATCCGCGCGCCGGACATGCGGGCGGGCCGCCGCCTCGAGTCTTTGAAGAATGTCGGGCGCGCGGACCGGCTGAAATGCCTTTGCGGGCAAAGTGCGCCCGCCCACCAGTCTCACTTCCTCCCCCTCAACCGCGCGATAAACCACCGGCCGGTTTGTTTCGCCGCTATCGTTCGTGCCGAGCTGAAACGTGGACGCCAGAGCATACTCACCGCCGTGAATCCAGATCGTGATGCCGTCCGGTGGCAGTCCGCTGCTTTCCTTGAGCGAATGAACCGCCGCGCGCGACCGCTCCAACGTGGCAAAGGGTTTCGCGCGCGTGCCGGCGTTGGCGTCACTGCNNTGGCGCGAGGAGCAGCGCCACGACGAAGAGCAGGCGAATCACCATGTCCGGAGGTTAGCGTTTTAGAATTGAGAAAGCATCTGGAATATCCTCTCGCTAATCCACCCTCGAAACATGGATTTGAACTGATAATTACTTCTAACCACTTTTATAAAAGGTTACTGCTTTGCCGCCGGATCCACATTTAGCTGGGCTGCCTTTTCAATTAATTTTGCATTAGGATTTTTTACTCCACCATGTTTGGCGACCGCCATTCCTGCAAAATGTCTAAGTTGCTGCCTTGTGCGCTCCGAGGTAAAGGCAACTCTGAATTCTTGCTTGAGAAGACCAAAGGCCTTGGACAAAGCGAAAGAATTCTTATTCTGGCGGATAACAAAATTCTCGACTTCACGTTCCCAATTTGGCGGCCTCTGCTTTATCATGACTAACATAAGGGAATCTCCGGAAACTG
>PLJQ01000428.1 GCA_003140275.1 Limisphaerales bacterium | reverse complement strand
AATCTGGTCGTTGGTGAATTCGTAAACCTCTTGAACCGTGCCGTTGAAGTTCGTGCGGATGATGTAGCGGTCAAAATCACAGACCACGAGCAAGGGCGGATTCAGGAGGGATTCACGGTAGCGGAGAAGTTGCTTGTAGGCTTCGTCGAGATTTTTCTTTTTCCCTTTATATTCCCAAGCGAAGCAGGTTTTTTTCCATACGTCGGCAAAGCCGCGTTCGTGCGGCTCGCTGGCGTGGGGCGTTTCGTGCAAGTCAAAAAGCTCCACGTCTTTGACCACGCGCTTTTGAAAACAGAAAAATTCTCCGGTCGGGTCCGCTTCCAATGGGGGCGGGAGATTCAGCAAGCGGCAGAGATCGTCAAAATGGGATTGATAGGCGGCAGACTCCTTTGCGCTGACTTTTGCCCATTTGGTTTTGAACTCTGCCGGTGTCACCGGGCGGAGCGTAACAGCAGAAGGAATGTAGATAACTTGGAGTGAAGCGACGGGAGGTGTGGATTGGATTCAAACGCGGCGTTTCGCTGCACTCCAGGTTGTCTGCATTCCCGGGTTGAACGCAGCCGCGTCGAAGGTTTAGAGGGGCTCCCGCAACGAGCGGTTCCCTTGCGGTTTGTTTTGGGCCTCCGGGATTGGCCGCTGAGGTGGCGGAGGGTTTTCATCGGCGCGTGCGGTCGGATCGCGCCGGCGCCGCCGCTTCGGGGTGATGGCGGCAGGATTTCGGGCCGCTGCTTTGCTTCTGTTCGCCGTTAACTGCGCCCGCCAGACAGAGACCGTCGGCAGGCGATGGGTTTCGCCTTTGAGCAAAATAATGACTGGCGGCAGGCGCGGGTTCATGGCGGTCGGTTGGGAAAATGCATCGCCTGCCCGGGCCGCCACGTACCCACCAACCGCATGGCCTTGCGGCAGCGTGGACACTGTGGCCGCGAACCGGCCGCGATCGTTTGGCCGTCGGGCATTTTATTTTCCGGCGGTTCGGCGCCAGGCCGTTCCACCTGCGGATCGGGCGGCGGGTGCCAGGTTTCCTGCTCGGCGGGACTGAGTATGGGTTGTTGCCGGAGCAGGGCGCGCGCGCGGTTGGCGCGCACTTTAGCCGCCGGATGCAACCAACCGAAGGTTCGCACGCGTGCAAAACTGCGCGGCAGGATGTGTTGGAGAAAGTGGCTCATCCAATCCCAAGGCTCCAACCTGATCGCCGTGAACCTGCGGGTTTTGCTTTCCCGGTAAGTCCACCGGAGTTTGCCTGCCGGCAGCAGGGTGACTTTGCGATTGGCGGTGGCGGTCTTGAAGACGTAACGGGCGAGATAACGCAGCGCGTTTTCGCCGCAACCGGCGGCCTGGCAGCCGACGTTCCAATGACGTTGCCACCCCTTGGCCGGCACCTGGCGGAACAAGTCGGGATGTGCTTTCTGCAGCCGCGCTCGGAAAAGGGTGCGGCAGTGATCGCCCAAGGCGGTATGGTGGAGGAGGAACTTTTTGCGTGCCGTCACCCAGCGGCGTCCGTCGGGGCTCAGACCGCCGCCGGGAATGAGATAATGGATGTGCGGATGAAAGAGGAGGGTGCGCGACCAGGTGTGGAGCACACCCAGCATCCCCAGTTGCGCACCCAACCGGCGGGGATTGGCGGCCAGGTCCTGCAACGCCTGCGCGCTGGCGGCAAAGAGCAGATCCAACGCGATCTGCTGATGGGAGCGGATAAACGACCATTTGGTCTGGGATATTGATTGGAATTTTAGCTATATTAGACCTGACTTTTTTAAGCGCGAAGTGAGCTATGGCATTGGTGTTAAATCTGTCTATCGCATTAAAAACGGACAGCAGCAGCCTCCAATGATCAAAGATATTACCTTTGCACGTACATGCCCTTTGGGACGACCTGGAATGTGTTATCCAATTTCCGCCATTAGTCCGACTGGAGACCCCGAACCCTATGGTGCCATCATTGGCGATGATCAACGGCGCCCGGTTTTTGTAATTGGGTTTCAAATTCAAAATCCAAATTAAGTCACTACCACCAGTCTTGCTTGCTCGCCAGTTTGATTGAAAGTTGAACGTGCCTCGTTCAGCAATTGAATCAGTTAATTTTCGAGGAAGCTTTGATGAGGAAACACGGACAGGGACCATAAGCGAAGATCAATTTTTTCTCGTCCGCAAATTGTATCCCGCATTGTATCCCGCGCGACATTTTCGCGGAGCAAAGCGATCAAAAGCGAGACAAGGCGAGAAATTATTTATCTGATTTTACAGCAGTTTGATAAGGGCAGAAAACGTGATAAGACCCCTGAAAACATTGAGCGAAATTAAGTGTCAACTGCTCTACCCACTGAGCTACCGAGGCACTCAAGGGACGTGGAGAATTGTGGCGCGCTGACAATTTGGCAACTCTCTGTTCGCTCGCCGGGAATCCTGGAACGCGGCTGAACGTTCCGCTGCGCGCTCGTCGAAGAAGCCTGTCAACACTTGTCGAACACTTGTCATTGACGAAATCAGAGCGGGCGGCTACCACAGGTCAAAAATCACTCTTGCGGTTTGGACAAAGCAATTCCAACGACGGTCAACCCATCATCGCGCCAAAGCGGCGTTCGTCCGGAAGTCGAACATTTGCGCGACCTCTCGCCGCAACAATGGAAATCCGGCATCGCTGCGTGGTTGGGCTGGCTGTTCGACGGTTTGGACATGCACCTCTACACGCTGGTCGCGGCGCCGTTCGTCGCGCAATTGTTGCAGGTTGCCAGCACCGCGGACCCGCTGGTCAAACGTTACAGCTCCTGGATTCAGGCGGCGTTTCTGATCGGCTGGGCGCTGGGCGGCGGATTTTTCGGGCGCATCGGCGACCGGCTGGGCCGAAGCCGCGCCCTCAGCTTGACCATTCTCACCTACGCCATTTTCACGGGTCTTTCCTTTTTTGCGCAGACTTGGTGGCAACTGATGATTTGCCGTTTTCTGGCGGCGCTCGGCATCGGCGGCGAATGGGCGGTGGGCGCGTCACTTTTGTCCGAGACGTGGCCGCGACGCTGGCGGCCGTGGATCGCCGCCGTGCTGCAAACGGGCGTAAACCTCGGCGTGTTGCTGGCGTACCTGGCCACTTACCTGATGGCCGACTTGAAACCACGGTACGTTTTTCTCATCGGAATTCTGCCGGCCTTGATGGTTTATTGGATTCGCCGCAACGTGCCCGAGCCGGAGGACTGGCACGCGGCAAAATTACAGGCACGACAAAACGAACCGGGTATCGCGGATCTGTTTCGTGGCGATGTCCGGCGCACCACCCTGCTCACCATTGTGGTTTGCGCCTCGTCGCTCTCCGCCTGGTGGGCGTTTATGTTCTGGCATCCCCAGCATTTGTTCAATCTGCCGGAACTTTCATCGTGGCTGCAAGCCGACCGGAAAAAGCTCATGAGCACAACATTCTTCGCCGTCATCACCGCTTCGATTATGGGAAACTTCGTTGCCGGCTGGCTCGCCAAGCATTTCGGTTATCGTCGGACGATCGCCTCGATGTTTTTTTGTTTCGTGCTGGCGATGCTTGGGGCGTTTGGGCAGCCGCACCATTATCAGGCGCTGGTTTGGTTTTGGTTTCCGGCGGTGGGTTTTTGCTCCGGCGTTTTTGGCCTGTTCACGATGTTCATGCCGCCGCTGTTCCCGACGCTCTTGCGGACAACGGGCGCCGGTTTCTGTTATAACATCGGACGAATTGCGGCCGCGTTCGGGACGGTGTTTTTCGGGCTGTTCTCCAAGGTGGGAGATTTTCGGACGGCGCTTTTGTACGCCGGTTTTTTGTTTATCCCCGCGATGATCTTCGCGCTGTTTTTGCCCGAACCGGCGGATGAAGCCATAACTGCGACACTTTTGGAATGACAGGCTGGTTCGTTGAGAAGACCGGGCTGCGATCAGCCCGGCAGACACGGAACGCCGACACCCCCGGAAACCATGAACTCCTCGGCCAAAATGTATCCCGTACAATTGGACGCTCCGCAACGGCAGGGATGCTCTTTGTAGTCCTCCAGATCGTAACCGTAATTGAACGTGATTTCCTCACCCGTCTTGATCAGGCGTTGCGCGATGATCCAGATGCGGTCCGCGTCGGACTCCGCGTCGCAGTTGGGCGAACAACTGTGGTTGATGAACCGGGCGGGGTTCCAATCGACGTTGCCATCCAGATCAAAGGCCTCGTCCAGGTAGAAAATATATTCGTTGTTTCGACAACACCGTTCATTCGCCTCTTGCTTGTCGATTTTCTCACCCACGTATTCGATGAGCCGTGTACCCGCCGGTATCTCGAGCCTGGCAAAACCACCCGTACCGTGAATGAGTGACGTTCTAAAATAAATGTATTCGTTTTCTGTTGTCATTGAATTGTCAGCCACGTTTTCCAATCAAAAGTCCAGCGGCAAGCGCTGATATAATTCTCCGATGATCAACACTTTGCCCCTCACATAAAGCAAAAACTGAGTTCAATATTTTTTAACCCGGGGCGGACGGGCCTCAAACCGGAATCGAATCGCGCATCCCCAAGCTGAAGGCGGAAAATGATGGTGACTGCTTGGGGGTTTTTGCCGGAGCCGCGACGCCGCCCCGCCCCTGTCCGCCATATCGAAACAACCTCCACTTGCTTATGAAGGTCATCCTTGTTGCCGGCGCAGGAGCGCGCCTTGCGCACTCGCCCAGTCATACCGGCAACGTTTATTCGCGGCCGGGTTGAACGGCTACTTCCATAACGGGATTGTCAGGGAGTTCCGCGTTGAAATGCGCCGGCTGTCGGCGCACTCTCATGCCGGTGCAACCGAACAAGCTCGAAAATCTGGACGACCTGCTCGCGCAAGCCGAGCACTACGCGAATTACTCCATGCGCAATATCGGTCGCTTGCCGGCGACCCTTTTCCTGGTTGGCCCGGACGGCCCGCTGATGTTCATGTCGGAATCCCTGGAAGACGGCGCTGCCAAAGATGATTTCGCCACCAAAGCCCGACTCATGTGCATTGCTCACGCTGCGACCGCGTGTGTCATGGCTCTTGAAGCCTGGGCCAAGTTCGCCAAGCCGGACGAAAAGCTCGATGAAACCGAACCGCCGTCCGAAGCCTTCGACCGCAAGGAAGTTGTCGTGCTCATGGGCGAGTCGCGCGCCGGGCAGAAACACAAGTTTCTGCCGATCATCCGCAGTGGTAATGGCAAGTTCTTTGGCTTCGGCGAACCCGAAGTCCCCGGTGCGGACGAAATAAAAGGCCGCTTCGCGCAACTGCTCCCGCCG
>PLJQ01000252.1 GCA_003140275.1 Limisphaerales bacterium | reverse complement strand
CGCCGGTGATGAATCCCCAAACGTCATTGGCTTTCCGGGACTTGAAAAATGAACCGTGGCCGCAATCGTGGTGAATGATGAACAACCGCACCAAGAAACCTCCCGCCAGGACCGCCAGCGGCACGACAAGCCAATAGGACACCGCCACACAGAGGTGCATCAGATACCAAAGGGCCGCGTAAGGCACCACCGTGTTGAGGATTTGCCAGACGCCGCGTGGAACAGATGGCTTCTGGTAGCGGGCCACAATTTCCTTCCACGCCGAAGTGTTAGCCTGGCGTTCGCTTTTATTCGCGACTAATTCATTTTTCATATTTCTTGTTGCTGCACACCAAAGGCCAAGTATTGGAAACTCAATGCTCGCCGTACACTACTCGCTAATGACGACCGCAGCAACACTCAAAGACGAAAATCTTTCAAATCGACGCGCATTCTATAGCGGTATCCAACGGAATCGACCCGGCCAAAATGCTTTGGTGCCTTAATCAAGCGAGGCCTCGCGGCCACATTCCCAAAATCAGGACAACGGTTGCATAGAAACTGACGTGGACAAAAGTCGATGCACGCATGACCGAGGAATTCTGCGATTTCGATCAGCAGTTGGATGGTAACTCGCAAACTCCCGGCACTCGAGTGCCGGTGGACGCCGCAACAGCATTTCATTGCCGGATACGAGGTTAATGGCAGCACTTCCGCTATTAATTTGATCTCAATCGCTTCGCCGGGCCTGAGTGCAGGATGCCGGCCGCAACCAGCCTCAGCAGCTTCACCGATGAAACCCCACCAAATGGTGACTTTCCTGCTAGGTACAGTTCGAGAATGGACTCGAACGGCAAAATGCAAATCGGTGCAGGCGCGGCGATTACGAATGATTTCCGAATCATTCGTGACGTCCGATTTTCCCGCCACACAACCGAAGTTGAAAACTGACGTAACTTCGAATGAACTCATCTCCATCCACAAAATTTTCCAACCCAGTCCGGGCGCGCCGTCGTGCCGATGTAGGAATGTTAAGGAGCTCCATCCGGTGGCCGACTGCGTGGCGACTGGTGCTGGCCGTATTGCTTTGCGGCTGGGAAACTGACATGGGTCATGGCGGAGAGGAGCCGGGCAGGCTGTTGAAGGTATTCACCCGCGACATGGGAGGCATTACGCATTTCTACGTCGAAAACCTTGTGGCTGCTGATGTAACCACAACTTTCGATTTACGCTTGCAGAATATGAAAGGCAGTACCAATTTCCCTTACACCACAATTGTTGCCGGAAATCAGTCGGTGGAAATTTTCACACTGGCGACAATCGAGAAAGAGTCTCCATGGGATTACAGCTATTTCAATTCCTCCATCATCGGCAGCACTGTGGCGGAACATGATGATGCCCGTGTTTATCTGCTGCCTTACGCGCCGGGAAGTTCATTTCGCGTCAGCCAGGGTTATCATGGCAGCTACAGTCACACCGGGCCGGACGACTACGCGATCGATTGGAAGATGCCCGTGGGGACGCCGGTTCACGCCGCGCGTGATGGACTGGTGGTGAAATCCAAAGATGACGAGGACCAACACGGGTCCGATCGAAAATTTGAGAAATGCGCCAACTGCATATTGATCCAGCATTCCGATGGCACCATCGGCATCTATGCGCATCTCAAGAAAAGGGGGAATAAAGTAAAGGTGGGCGACCGTGTGAAGGCAGGAGACTTAATCGGGTTGTCCGGCAACACCGGGTTCACCAATGGCCCGCACCTGCACTTCTCCGTGTTCAAGGCCAAAGATGGCCGGGAACACATGAGCCTGCCGGTGAAATTCCAGAGCACGGACCACGGTGCCATTACCTTGGTGAGCGGCAGGAGCTACACTGCGGGCGCCGTCGAGGGGCATCAAGTCAAGCTTCCGGCACCACTGGTGAAGGCGACATCGGAGAACAAGCGCCTCGGCAGTTGATGGCCGTATCCAAGGAGAGCAGGCTGCGGCCCGCTAAAATTGACCAAAAAAGGCTGATCAGTTCAAAGCACTGCCATCACGTGTGGTGTCCTCATAGCGCTGCTTTCCTAACGAAACAGTCAATGAACTGAATCCGGAAATGCTACAACAACGAGCGATCTCTCTGGGATTGTTCATCATCCAGGATTCGACCTGACCAGTTTTCGGTAAGCGCCATCCGCCCTGCACCGTGGGGGATACCCCCACCTCGATATTGGACTGGAAGCAACCGAAGATGATGGTAATGAAATCGACAGGATCAAAAGCTTGAACAAAAGGAACTGAATGAAAACCAAAATTGTGAAACAACTATTGGCTTTGCTGGGGGCCGCCACTTTGCTCGCAGGGTGTGCAACTCCCGATAACCGGGGTATGGGTGGAATGGCGAATGAAAGTCAAACGGTGTACGGCCGAGGATCGAGCAATGCGGCGCTTTCCGGCAACCCATTCGGCTTGGCGACTGGCAGCGGTATTATTCAGGCTCATTAACTGACGGTCTGAAACCGCGCTGCAGGGATATTAGTGGTCAGCCCGTTGGCCTGAATGTCCGAGGTGCGCAAACGTCTTGGCACTGTCGACGGTACCCGGGATTGATTGCGGCGTTTATACGTCGATACAGACGTTTATTTCTTTTGCTCGTCTTTGCATCCGCGTTCCAGCGTTTTTAGTTTACGGAGTGGTGTGAGTTCAGTTATCGAAGTCGGATTAAACCGAACCTGATCACCGCCCGCCGAACCCCGGATCGCCTGGTTCTCTGGCCAGACTGGCTTGCTTGGCCAGCCCTCGTCTGCATTTTTTTAAATGCGGTCGCGCCCGCGCCCGCCGCCCAATCAACGAACTCGACCCCCAGCAAAAATGTCGCCGCCATCGTCACCGTTTATCGCCACAATTCGCATGCCGATGTGATCGTCAGTCGGTTGCTTCAAACTGACACTCTTGACGGCAAAGGGGAGGATTCGCCACTCAAGCTTGTTTCTCTTTACACCGACCAAAAGCCAGCGGATGACCTCGGCCGCCTGCTCGCCGCCTCACATCGGTTTCGGATCAGTGAGACGATTGAGGATGCGCTCACGCTGGGCACGGGCCGGCTGATGGTGGACGGAGTGCTGCTGATTGCCGAGCATGGGGATTACCCCAAGTCGCCCACCGGCAACACGCAGTATCCCAAGCGCCGATTCTGGGATGAAGTCTTAAAGGTCTTTCGCGCGAGTGGCCGTGTCGTGCCTGTGTATATCGACAAGCATCTCGCCGACAATTGGACGGATGCCAGATACATCTACGACACGGCGAGAGACTTGAACGTTCCGCTCATGGCCGGTTCGTCGTTGCCTGGCACGTGGCGGCGTCCCCCCGCCGACGTCAAACGCGACGCGCGAATCCGCGAGATCGTCGCCATCAGCCTGCCAACGACTGATGCCTACGGTTTTCATACTCTGGAATTCGTTCAAGCATTGGCGGAACAGCGTCTCGGCGGCGAGACGGGCATCAAAGCCGTGCAGAGTTTTGCCGGTGAAGCAGCGTGGCGCGCGTTGGACGAAAAGAAAATCGATGTCGAATTGTTGGAGGCCGCGTTGAAACGACAATCAGAATCTCAGAACAACGGTCGCCGGTTGCGCGAGGTCGTGCCGTCGCCGAAATTATTTCGGGTGGAATACGCGGACGGTTTGCGCGTACACCTGTTGGAGTTGGTCGGTGCGGCCACCGGATGGAGCGCCGCCTGGCGCTACGCTGACGATGGTCGTATCGAGTCATCGCAGTTTTGGACGCAGGAAGGCCGGCCGGGAATGCACTTCACTTTGCTGCTGCACGGCATTGAGCAAATGATACTGACCGGCAAACCGTCGTGGAACGTCGAACGAACGTTGCTGACCAGCGGGACTCTGGATGCGCTGTTGCTTTCGCTCAAAGAAAACCAACGGCGTGTTGAAACTCCGTACCTGATGCTGAACTATCAACCCATCTGGCGATGGCGAGATCCGCCGCCACCGCCACCGATGCGACCCTGGTCTGAACAATGAAAGGCACCAGAGGAATAATGAACGCTCGCCCTCACCCCATCCCTCTCCTCCAGGAAGAGGGGGAGCGAAGACCAGTATTTGGAAAATCTTCTTATTGTGGTCGCGGTCGCCGCCGCTTTGTCAATTACAGGACGGCGCTGCGAAGTATCAAGCAGTTTGGCGTCGTCGGGGCGCAACGAGTGATTCTCCCTCTCCTGGGAGAGAGGCAGGGGTGAGGGCGAGCCTAATTATTGTTTTCTTTTTCACGACATGGACCACGGGCATGCTGGGAATTCTTCACGCCGCGGATGAACAACCCTTCGGCATCGATCACCGGATTCCATGGACCACCTCCCGGATGGTCGGCTCACCCGATCCGCCATTGCCGTACACCGTGGAAAAGACGTTTACGAACCTCAAATGGCAACGACCGATCTTCATTACGCCCGAGCCGGGGACTGACCGATTGCTGGTCATTCAGCAAGGCGGGGAGACGAACAAACCGTCGCAAATCCTCCAATTGCGTGATGACCCGATCAGCGATCGGGTGGAGACGTTCCTCACGGTAAGCAATCGCCTGGTTTACAGCTTCACGTTTCATCCCGGTTATCGCACCAATGGCTTCATCTATGTCTTTAGCAACGGCACCACGTCCGAACCGGAACGGACCAACCGCATCGCGCGCTTTACGGTCGAGCGTCAGGCACCGTACCGCTGCGATCCCAGGTCGGAGCAGGTGATTATCGAGTGGCACTCGAGGGGTCACGACGGCGGCGGCATTGTGTTTGGCCGCGATGGGATGCTCTACATTTCCAGCGGCGACGGAACGAGCGACTCCGATGATTGGGTGACGGGCCAGGACCTGAGCGAGCTTAACGGCGGTATTTTGCGCATCGACGTCGATCATTCGGACGGAACGCAACCTTACTCAGTGCCGAAGGACAATCCGTTCGTTGGGTTGAAAGACGCCCGGCCGGAGAACTGGGCCTACGGTTTGCGCAACCCCTGGCGACTGACAATCGACCAGAAGACCGGTCAGATCTGGGTCGGCAACAACGGCCAGGACCTTTGGGAAACGGCTCATCTGGTGCGGCGCGGTGAAAACTACGGGTGGAGCGTCTATGAAGGCAGTCATCCGTTCTACCTCAACCGCAAGCTGGGTCCTACGCCGGTGGTCCTGCCTACGATCGAACACAGCCATTCCGAGGCGCGATCTTTGACGGGCGGCGTGGTTTATTACGGCGATGACCTCCTTGAACTCAACGGGGTGTATGTTTACGGCGACTACTCGACCGGCAAAATCTGGGGGACACGTCATGATGGGAAGTGCGTGACCTGGCAAGCCGAGCTGGCTGACACCGAACTGCAAATCACGGCCTTTGCCGTCGATCAACGGGGCCAACTGTTGATCGCTGACCACGCGGGCAACATTTATCGTTTGGTCCGGTCGCCCAAATCAAGTTTATCGACAAAATTTCCAAAGCGCCTTGGCGAAACCGGTTTGTTCGTCTCCATCCAAAAGCACCAGGTGCAGCCCGGTGTGATTCCGTATTCGGTAAATGCGCCGGGTTGGGTGGACGGCGCATCTGTGCAGCGCTTCATCGCGCTGCCCGACGACACTCGCGTCGGTTACAGTTCGTCAGGAAGCTGGAATTTTACAAACGGCGCGGTGCTCGTTCAAACACTCTCGCTTGAGCGCGAGGCGGGTAACCCAGTGTCGCGCCAGCGGATCGAGACGCGGCTTCTCACCCGTCAAGCGGGTCAGTGGGTGGGCTATTCGTATCGTTGGGATGAACGCCAATCCGACGCGATGCTCGTTCAGAAAACGGGCGAGGAGAAAGAATTCACCATCCACGACCCTCGCGCTCCCGGCGGCATTCGACGACAGGTCTGGCGTTTTCCCAGTCGCGCCGCCAATTTCGTCCTCGGTCTCACGGAACCGCAGATGAACAAAATGCACGATTACGGTGGAGTGAAGGACAATCAGTTGCGCACCTTGCGGCACCTTGGGCTTTTCACCAATGCTTTTACCAAGCCTCCGGCTGAACTGGAAAAACAGGCTGATCCTTATGGTCCAGGCCAAAGTCTTGAAGCCCGTGCCCGCTCTTATCTCCACGTGAATTGTTCCGTCTGCCACGTCGGCACGGGCGGCGGTAATTCGAAAATGGTGCTCAGTCTCATTACCAAATCCGAAGAGATGAATCTTATCGGGGCGCGGCCGCAGCACGACACCTTTGCCATCGACAACGCCATGCTGATCTCTCCTGGCGATCCCGCCGCTCCATTCTTTATCAGCGGTTGTCGCGGCGTGGGCGAGGTCAGATGCCGCCGCTTGTCATCTCGACCGTGGATGAACAGGCCGTCGCGCTCTTCCGCGATTGGATTCGCAGCATGAAGCCGGAGCAATCCTTCGTTCGCGATTGGAAGTCGGAAGAACTTCTGCCGTTGCTGGACAAAGTCAAAGCGGGACGTTCGTTCGAGTCTGCCAAAGCTGCGTTCAAACAGACGGGTTGCGGCCAATGCCATCGCTTTGCCGGTGAAGGTGGAAGCGTTGGCCCTGATTTGGCCGGCGTGGGACGGCGGCTGTCGCTGCGCGATCTGATGGAATCAATCGTTCTGCCCTCAAAAGTCATTGCGGAGGGTTTTGCGACGACGGAGATCGAAACGAAATCGGGTGAGGTCGTCACTGGCCGTGTCGCGCGCGAAGATGACCGGGTGGCGGTGGTGCTTCCGCAGACGGCGACTGCGCAGGCGGTCACTATTCGTAAAGCAGACATCCGCCGACGTGAGTTGTCCAAGGTCTCGAACATGCCCACCGGAATTCTCAACACGCTACAAGAGGCGCAAATCCTCGATTTGGTGGCGTATTTGATTTCCGACGGCAATTCGAACCACACTGCTTTCGCGACTGGCGCGGCGACCATTCCGGTGGCAAAATAAACGCATCGGCATCGGCAAAGCCTTGGTGCCCCAAAAACGATTGTCCGGCGACCATAAATCCATTGTTGCGTTTGGCCAAATCCCTCCCATCCTGCTTCACAAACACAACCCGCCAGCGCGGGCGCTCGAAATCGTTTGCCAAGGGAATTAATTCCGACAACATGGAGCCGCAACCCAACGGCGAAACAAGGGTTTGAGTGAACTGCGAATATGATTAAAGGNNGATTTATCACGTCAGCGATTTCGCCAACACCAAGGCGTCGTATGGCCGGGTTTTGGAGCGCGAACCTTGCTTCGAGCAGCCATTTTACGTGGGCTACGAGGTGGGCGGCTTTGAATTAGGATTGCTGCCGGATGGCAGGCCCGGACCGGGCGGCACGGTGGCTTACTGGGGCGTGGCCGACGCCGCTGCCGCCGTTAAAAAACTGGAAGCGTTGGGCGCGGTGATTTGCGATCCGTTGCAGGAGGTCGGCGAAGGCATACGCGTCGCCACAGTGACCGACCCATTCGAGAACACGTTCGGTGTGATTGAGAATCCAAATTTCTCCGTCGCGAAAGTGCAATGACGGCAACCCGATGAAGTTCACTGACCGAACAACACGGATGCAAAGCTGGAAATCCAGATGAAAGTCCTGGTTATTGATGTCGGTGGCACGCACGTGAAAGTCCTGGCCACGGGACAAAAGACCCCCACCAAAATCCCCTCCGGACCGACGCTGACACCGAATAAAATGGTCACCGCAGTGCGCGCGGCCACCGCCGGCTGGAAATACGAGGCCGTGTCCATCGGCTATCCCGGGCCGGTGGTGGACGGACGACCGACGGCCGAACCGCACAACCTGGGGCGGGGCTGGGTTGGTTTTGATTTTAGAAAAGCGTTCGGTTGCCCCGTAAAGGTCATCAACGACGCGGCGATGCAGGCGCTCGGCAGTTATCACGGCGGACGAATGCTCTTTCTCGGTCTGGGCACGGGTCTGGGCACGACCCTCATCATTGATGGCGTGATCGCGCCGATGGAACTGGCCCACCTTCCCTATAAAAATGGCCGGACCTTCGAGGACTATGTGGGTCTGGCCGGGCTGGAACGGCTCGGCCGGAAAAGATGGCGTCACCACGTGGCCATCGTCGTGCAGCAACTCGGCAGCGCGTTGGAGGCCGACGTGATTGTCCTGGGTGGCGGCAATGCGAAACTGCTCAAGCAGCTTCCACCCGGCGCGCGTCTCGGTAACAATACCCATGCGTTCAACGGCGGATTTCGCCTTTGGGAAACGCCGAAACACAATCTCTCCCGCCCGGTCCGCAAACTAAGTTGAAGCACGCATCAACGAATTTTCCATCCCATGCCCGCCCACAAAATTGTCTTCCTGTTCGACGTGGACAACACGCTGCTCGACAGCGACCGCGTCACGACCGACCTCCAGCGCCACCTCCAACGCGAAGTCGGCCCCGAACACGCGCAACACTATTGGGCCTTCTTCGAGCAATTGCGCACCGAACTCGGTTACGCCGACTACCTCGGCGCGTTGCAACGCTATCGCATCGAGCATCCGCGCGACCCGCGGCTGCTCACCGTCTCGAACTTCCTGGTGAATTACCCCTTCGCCAACCGTCTCTATCCAAACTCGCTCGACGCCATCGAACACGTCAGGCAATGGGGGCCGGTGGTCATCCTCTCGGACGGCGATGTCGTCTTCCAGCCGCGCAAAGTGGAGCGCTCCGGCCTGCTCGAAGCCGTGGACGGTCACGCGCTCATTTACGTCCACAAGGAAATGGAACTCGACGACGTGGAACAGCGTTACCCGGCGGACCACTACGTGATGGTGGACGACAAACTGCGCATCCTGGCGGCGATGAAAAATATCTGGCGTGACCGGTTGACCACCGTCTTCCCGCGCCAGGGACATTACGCGCTTGATCCACACGTTATCGCCACTTATCCGTCAGCGGACATCACCGTTGAGCGCATCGGCGAACTGGTCAATTACGATTTGCCCGTGTTGCTCGGCACTGCGAAAGCCGGCCATGCGAAATAATGGGAAAAACCCACATACATTCAACTGCCAACACACGCGCCGGGCAAACATCGGAAATCAAAACTCGTCGAATGGGCCGAGGGCTTCCACGCCGTAGAGTTTTTCGGCTTCCCAGTTCACGCCCAGTTCGATTGCGGCCAGACAATCGGCGGCGGTGTGAAGCAATTTCAGTTGCGCGGACGGGCGCAGATACGCCGGAGCTTTCGCGGCCAGTTCATCCGACAATGCGCGGACGCTGGTAACCAATTTGTTTGGCGGCGTTGCGCCCGCGAACGTCAGCCGCTTGGCTTCCATCGCCTGTTCCGCCAATTCTGTCAACCGCTTCCCTTGCCCGCGCGTCGGCATCACTAGCGGCATCATGCGAACGTCGTTGATTTCAACGTCCTGATTGTGCTTGGTGAATTTTTTCAGAAAGAAACTAAAAACGTCTGAATTCAAAATCGCCAAAAAAACTTCGGTGTTCATCAAAGAAGCCATTGGCGTGAGCCGTGAACCGCTTGCGTCAAAAACGCACGGCTGCTGATAACGGGATTTGACGGCGACATGATTTGCATGAAGTGACCAAGTAACGCCCGCAGTGAAAAACATTTTGTGTCCTTGCCAACGCGCTTCCGATGCTGTCGAAAGCCAATCCACAGACGCGCGTGACCAATCCACAAAAAGCGGCTCGTTATCAATCCAACGGTTGCCTTCGGGATCGCCTTTGCGGAACGGAACAAATTGCGCGTGTCCATAAAGCCCGTTGTAAATCGTGGCAATGCGCGGCGCACCCACAGGTTCGTCGTAATTTTCAGCGGAGCGCAGCGCGAGAATTTTTCCCGGCTTGCGCTTTTCTTTCACCCACGTTTGCAATTCCCGACACAGCTCGCAAAACTCCTTGTCGGAAACCTCCGCCTGCTTTCGCAGCTTATCCAATTTTGCTTTGTCAAAATTCAGCCCCAAGTCACCTTCCCCAAAATCCTTCAACGCGGCTTCCTTGCGCCAGTGTTTCAGCAATTCCGCCTTGCGCGATTGCCACGCAAATTTGAAATCATCCGGTGTGGCAATCAAGTCCGGCAAAACGACGCGGTAAAGGTCTGTCTTGTTGAAGCCGAGTTTTACGAGCCAGAATTTTTCTTTTAGCGGTTCAACGCACGTTTCCCAAGCGGCAACGTCGCGTGTCGGCTTGGCCGCGTCGCCGCCGTTTTTGGCGAGCAAGCCGAGAAACACGGATTTGATTTCCGCNNCTGATTTCCGCGTCCGCAAGCCAGCGTTTTGTCCATTCGTCGCGGCTGGCTTTGATTCTCTCGGCTTGCGGTGTGCCTTGCAGGTAGCCGAGAAACCGCGCGTTGTTCGCCGTTCGCATTCCTTGCCTGCCTTCGGCAATCAGGCCAACGAGCGTCACGTCGCCCGGCTTCAAAGTTTTGTGGTAAGCGGAAATGTCAGCGTGGTTGTCCGCAAATTTCTGCGAAGTCTCAATCCGTTCCCACCATTCGCCGACAAGTTGTTTGACCGGCTCGTTGAATTTTTCAAACAACCGTAAGGTGCCGGGGCGCGGTTCAAAGAAAACCTGCTTGTGCGCGTCGCGCCAGAGCGCAGACGGCACGCGATGAAACCGCAAACAGCCATGTTCGCCGTGTTGCACTTCGCCCGCGCCACCGGCGAGCTTCGTTGAATCGGAAAATTTCAGTTCGCCGATGGTCTTCAGCGTCGGCAAATCTTTTTCCGGCTTCGTCGGTTTTTCGTTGGTGACTTTGCGGGGTCGGGCTTGGACAAACAGCGTTTCTTTGCCGTCCGCCGGAAAATTCAGGGTGGCTTTGCACGCGACGAAAATCGCGGCGTCAACGGTCGCGTCAAACGGATCGCACTGGCCGATGATGTTGAGTCCGTGCGTTTGAAGCATGACCCGCATCCGCGTCTTGCTCGCCAGCGTGAAAAACGTGTCGGAAACAATGAAGCCAAACCGCCCGCCGGGGCGAAGCAGTTGAAAACACAAATCGGTGAAGTGAACGTAAAGGTCTTCCAAGTATCCGGCGCGTTACGCCAGCTTTCCGCGCTGCTGGTGTGCGTGGAAATGTAAGGTGGATTGCCAAGAAAGGCATCAAAGCCGCAAGCGGCTTCCGGGCGCGGCTGGCCGTTGGTTTCAAAAAATACGTCGGGAAATTCCAGACGCCAGTGAAACGGATTTAATGCGGTGCGCTTTTTCTCCAAATCAGCGGCGAGTGAGTCGCGGAGTTTTTTCGCGTCGGCTTTTTCCTTGTTGTCGAGTTCGCCCGGTTCAAATTCGGCGCGGGCGAGCATTTGATAATTCAGTTCGTTGACGGGCAGGCCGTCGAGGGTGGCAAGCCAGACATCGGCAAAGTAAAGGAATGGGCGGAGTTTTTCGCGGACGGCTTTCCAGCGGGCTTCCTTTTTCTTCACCAGTTCCATTTCTGTGCTGGCGGTTTCTTCAATCTGGAGATTTTCGGCGATGGCGGCTTGAACGGCTTGCGACAATTTCACGCCGAGGTTGAACGTGATTTGCTTGCGCTCCGCTTCGCTGGAAAGCGGAAGGTGTCTCATTTCATCCGGGTTTGCCCAAAGCAGCGAATTACCTGTCCGCAAATGGTGGTCGAGAAAATTCAGTGGTTCATCGGCTGCGATGCACGTCAACCAAAGCGAAAGTTTGGCGAGTTCAACGGCAAGCGGATTCACGTCCACGCCGTAAATGCACGCTTCCACAACGCGGCGTCGCCAGTAGGAAATTTCCGCCTGCTCTTGTGACGCGCCGCGCGGGACTGGAATTTTGCCCGCTTNNACCGCGTGGTCGGATGATAAACGATTTGATCCGCCAGCCATTCGGTAGTGCGGACAACAAAATGGCCGCTGCCCATTGCCGGATCACAGACGTTCAACCGCAAGACGGCAAGGGCGAAACTGTTGTTGCGCCTTTTTTCGTCAGATTTGACATTGAGCGCGGCTCGGACTTCCGGCTGTTTTTCAATTTCGTCTATCAGCGACTGTAACGCTTCGCGGATGAAGTAGCGGACAACCCAATCCGGCGTGTAAAAAATTCCGTGCCGGTGGTTTGCGCCGTTGGCGTTTCGTAATTCCAGCCGCCCTTTGTCATTCACTTCCAAAATCGCCTCCAGCAAGCCTTCGTAAATGTCGCCCAGCTGCCGGACTTCAAGCAGGCCGTAATCAATGGTTTCGTCAGTGGCAATTTGCTGCTGCCGGGCGGAACTGCGCGCGGGCGGTTGCGCGAAAATCAGTTGGCGCAGGACATTGGCGAGAGCATTGTTACTGACTCGCCATTGCTCAATTTTTGGATGCAATTGCGGATTGAACAAACCGCCGTTGTAACGGGTGACTTTGCACTCCTCGTTTTGCTCCGGCTTGTCGCCGTTAATCAGACGGAACAATTTGATCAAATCGTCGTAAAGGTCGGTAAAGGCTCCGCTGGAAAAGCTGTTTTTTTCGCGCAGTGTTTTGACCAGGCGGGCGAGCGAAAACTTTTCGCGGTAAATTTTGCTCGAACCATAGCCGCTCGGTCTGACGGGCAGCAATCCCCGGCTTTCGGCGTAAAGCCCGAAAAGCAGGCGGTAGAGAAAAATCAGCGAGTTGTCGTAGCAACGGTGTTAACTGGCA
>PLJQ01000175.1 GCA_003140275.1 Limisphaerales bacterium | reverse complement strand
GTTGTCAATCAACAACTTAATCGGCAACAAATCGGCAACATCGGTTACATTATTGTCCATCAATAACTTAGCCCAACAAACCGGGTTCCTCGCTGTTTTCAGTGGAATAGGAATAGAAGGGCGCTTGGCCTGGCACCTTTATGGCCATCTCATTAACACCCAACTTCAGTTGGGTGTGGAAAGGGCAAGAGACGAGAAACCGTTTCAACGGTTTCGCCGCTTGCCTTCGATGCGGTAAGCCGTTGAAACGGCTTGTTGACCCAACGGCACGATGTCACCGGGCTGAAGGCGGGGTGTTAACGAAAGATGTTTCGCTTGGCGGTTGTCGCGTTCCGCGTGAAACCCTCTGGACGAAACTTCTGGACAAACCGCTTTGTCAAGCACAACGTCGAAAGGATTCAACTTGATGGGCTGCAAAATCCGCAAAATCTGTTAGGCCACATTACGCGCATGGAACGCATTATCCAATCACATGGCGAGCATCTCAAGCCAGTGCTGCTTTACCGAGACGACATCGAGCAGATCGTCGAAGTAATGCGGGAGGTTTCACCCGATGCTGAGTTGTCCACTGATCAGCACAAATTTAACGACATAAAAGAATGGGCGGAACTGAAGAGGGACTATTTCACCAACATGCGACTCAAGACAACAAATCCCTACGTCTCGCTCGAACTGAGCGAGCGTTCCGTTTGGCTCTACATTGACAAAGATACGGCTCAATCGCGAGGTGCATTCGAGAAGATCAAGCGCCTACTCACGAAACTGAAGCGCCCGAGCGAGAAGCTGATGAATTATTGGATGCCTCCAATCATTGTGAACCTTTGTATCTACTTCCTCCTTGCTGCTTCACTGTCTAAAAAGCTATCGCTCAATATTTGGACCATCACAATTGTCGACGTAATTCTGTTGCTTGCGGGTTGGTGGTGGACGCGGTGGGTGTTTCAATCCCGGACACGTAAATACTCTATTATTATCCCCAAGTATCGGATCGACGCGCCGAACTTCTGGCAACGGAACTCCGACAAGATTGTCCTTGCCATCATTTGCACAGTTTTGGGGAGTCTGCTGACACTGCTCATTAAAAGTTTGACCGCGCAGGGACCATGACGACCACGCCGCCTCCTGACAGGAGGATTGGCTGAAATACTTCGACAGGTTTTATCGCTCTTTGGCTTTCCTGCGGAAATTTCAAACCAGCACTTCAACGATTTTCTCCTGCCTTGACCTGCCTCGACAATCCGATCACCAATCCGGCCACAATCGCCACGCTGCCCCAGAATTGTCCGCGATGCAGCGGTTCGCCGAGCCATAGTCCGGCCACCGCCACGCCGACCACAGGTTGAATGAAAATCGTCAGCGCCGCCACGTTCACCTGCGTTTCACGGATGACCACGAACCAGACGCTGTAACCAACGAGGGTGCAGATGAGCGACAAAAAGCCGATGATCACCCACGCACTCACCGGCATCACCTGCGCCGCCACAATCGTGTCCTGACCATCCAGCAACAGGTTGACCGCCGCCGCGCTCACTATTGCGACACCCAGAACTTTCATAAACCCGGCGCGTTCGATCAACGGTTTGCCCATGACCGAATAGGCGGTTTCGCAAACAAACGACGCCATGAAAAGCAAATCGGCCGTCAAGCCCGGCAGCTTGAAATCCGTCCGCCACACTTGCGCCAGCAGCACCACACCCAACATGCCAAAACTGAACCCCACCCAACGGCGGGCAGCGATGTGCTCCCTCAAGAAGATCGCGGCGGCAATCGAAGTCATCAACGGCTCCAAGGCGATCAACACGGAGCAATCGCTCGCCTGCCCTTGGCGGACGCCCGCGACCTGCAACCGCGGCGCCAACACAAAGACGATGATTCCCATGACGCCCGCTTTCATCAGATCGAAACCACGCGGAACTTTTCCCGGCAACAAAGGCCAGAGGATGACCAGGACGACCGCAGCCAGGCAAAAGCGAAGCGTCACCACTTCGCCCGAATCCAGATACGGCGTCAGCACCTTGAACGTTGAATAGGACGCCGCCCAAAAAAGATTCAGGACGACCAACAGAAATAAATGCGCCGGCTTCATCGGGTTCGAACAACGAGGGCAAAACAAATCGTTTTGGCAGACAAGTAGCAAGCGCAGTTTTTAAGAACGCGCGGATTGATTTGGATGATAAAGTTGTCATCGTGATCAACAAACAAAACCATTTATGTACAAACGATTGCTCATCGTCCCTTTGATCGCCGGATTGAATCTGGCGGTTAACTCCACTGCGACTTCTGCCGCACAAATGAAACCCAACGTCGTAAGGGCGATTGGAAATTGATCACTTTCACCGACCAAAGCGCCGGGCCGGAACTCTACCAACTGGCAGTCGATCCGAGTGAAGAAAAAAATCTTGCGATGCAAGAACCTAAACGAGTTCAACAAATGAGCAAAGCCCTCAGGCAATGGTGGACCGCCAACCAAACCAGATAAAATCGGAAATAGTTCCGTTAGCCAGAATGAATCAGATCGTTTCTTGCTTCGCTGGTCGTGCTTTTCCCTCACCGCTTTCGACCTTCAAATAAATTCCTTCTTTCGGTTGCAACGTGATGGTCGGCCAGGGCGTCACGGTGCGGCTCGGCAACGAGGTCAGCCGGAATTTTTGCCTGACTATCGCGAGCACGAGTGTGGCTTCCATCATCGCGAAAGCATTGCCGATGCAAATTCGCGGACCGCCGCCAAAAGGAAAGTAGGCGTACCTGGGCAACTGTTTTGTAAATTCATCCGTCCAGCGCTTCGGTTGGAACGCTTCTGGATTCTCAAAGTGACGCCCGTCGCGGTGTTTCAACCATGGGCTGATGATCAGCGATGTGCCCGCCGCGATCCCATGACCGCCGATTTCGCAATCGTTGACGGCTTCGCGCCCGATCACCCAGGCCGGGGGAAACAATCGCATCGTCTCCTTCACCACTTTTTCCGTGTAACGCAATTGTGGCAGGTCGGCAAAACGCGGCGCGCGTCCGCCCAGCACGGAATCCAATTCTGCCTCCAGTTCACCGTCCGCTTGCGGGTTTTTGGACAGCAGATAGAACGCCCACGACAACGCCAGCGCCGTCGTGTCCAAACCCGCCACCATCAACGTCGTCAGTTCGTCGCGCAGTTGCGGGTCGCTCATGCCGTTTCCATCGTCGTCCTTTGCCAGCAAAAGCATCGATAACAAATCGCCCGCGTCCTTGCCGCCGGCGCGCCGTTCCGCAATGAGGCCGTAAATAAATTCGTCGAGGCCGCGCATGACGCGTTCGAAACGCCGCGCGTTGGGCGTCGGCAGATAACTGCCGAGAAATCGCCAGA
Organism: Limisphaerales bacterium; assembly: GCA_003140275.1. Lineage (GTDB taxonomy): Bacteria > Verrucomicrobiota > Verrucomicrobiia > Limisphaerales > PALSA-1396 > PALSA-1396. The sequence goes on along the minus strand of PLJQ01000175.1, from coordinate 2,488 downwards.
CGCTCCATTGCGTCGTGAACTGCTCCAGCACCGCAGTCGTATCGCCCATCGCTTCAACCGCGCGCGGCACGGAGGAATTGAAAAGCGTTTTGACCACCACCCGGTCGTCAGCCGCATCATGTCGCGATGAATCTCGCGGGTTTCATCCGGCTTCCATGCCGCCAGCATCCGCTGCGCAAACTCGACGATGACGTTTGCGTAAGTGGCGATGCGTTCCCGGTGAAACGCCGGTTGTGCCAGTCGCCGCTGACGCAGCCAGAAATCCCCTTCACTCGTCAGTAGTCCCTGACCGAAAAGCCGCCGCATGAACGGTGTCCGATAGCCGAGCGTTTTCCGAAAGTTGCGATGGTTGGTAGCGAGCACGTACTCGATCTGCTCCGGCGCGTTCAGCAAACAGACTTGCCGATTGACGAACCGCAACGGAACGAAATCCCCATGATCGCGGGCGCAACGCTCCAAGAATCCAAGAGGATCGCGACGGAAGTCCGGCATGTTGCCCAACAAAAGCCAGCCTTTGGGACGGGATGGAGAAGCGGCCACGGTCATCGCCAATAGATTGACCGATGAGACGAGGTTGGAAAGACATTTCGTGCCTGCGCAGCCAAAACAGCCGTCGCGTTGGAACTTCTTTCACGTTTCCTTCTCCAAGGAGGAAGTTTTGTGATTGCACTTCCGAATTGCGGAAGCGTCCTCTCGACAAACTACGCGCTCGACCGCAGGCATTATCAAGCGGCGACAGAAACCGTCCAATGCGACGTATAACAACTACCCGGTAGCACGCTCGATTTTATCCCGGCATCCACCCAACGCAACGTGGTCACTCAACCGCAACGCCGCAACTTTACGCATACTGATCTGGCAATCGAGCAGCGCACGGCAGACACGCGAGCAAATCGTCGGCAGTCCATCGGTACTGCGCAATACCTGCGCGTTGCGAATCCAAATGAGCAGCTATTGCGCGCTTTGTTTCTGTCAAGCAGCCCAAATAATGAGGTTTTTGTGCTGGCATGTTAATTGCGGGAAGATTCGCACCGCAACTTACGGGTCGCCGATCTGCAACTCTGTGAGCGGCGCAGCTATAAGCAAATCAACGTAACCGTAACAACCACAGCAGGAGATCAAATAATATGAAATTGAAACAATTGTTGGCGACCGCAGGTGTCGTCGCCGTTTTGTGTTCGGGCATCAGCAAACTCGCGGCGCAGGACAACCCGCCGCCAGGCCAACAGCCGGGTCGCCAAGGCAGAGGCGGCGGCGGTAACTTCGACCCGGCCCAGATGCAGCAACGCATGATGGAGCGTTACCAGGAGCAACTGGAGATAAAGGACGACGCCGAATGGAAGGCCGTTCAGCCCCTCGTTCAAAAAGTCATGGAAGCCCGGATACAAGCGTTTAGCGGGATGGGACGCGGCGGGTTCGGTCGCGGTGGCCGTGGCGGCGGCGATAACCCACCGGGCGATCAAGGTGGACAACGGCGCGGCGGATTCGGTCAGTCCAGTCCGGAAGCCGAGGCGTTGCAAAAGGCCATCGACTCGAAGGCATCGGCTGCGGAAATGAAAACCGCCCTGGCCAAATACGTTGCATCGCGCAAGGTGAAACAGGCCGAACTGGAAAGCGCGCAGGCGGAACTTCGCAAAGTTCTGACTCCTCGCCAGGAAGCCATCGCTTCCCTGAACGGGTTGTTGTAATCCGTCATTTCCAGTACGTACTCAAAAAAACCGGCGTTGCAGACTATGAGCGAGGCCAAAGCCCAAGACTCGACGTTGAAGCAGTTGCTTGACCGCATGATTGCGGCCAGGCAACTGTCTTCCACCGACGCCGAGACGCTGGCCCGACAAAGCCAGCCCGGAGCCACGACCTCTTTCCAAAACGAGGAGGACGTTTTGCGCTGGCTGGCGAGGGAGTACGATCTCGCTTACACCACGCTGGAGGATGTCGAACCCGACCGCCAGCTTCTTTCCTTGTTCCCCGCACGAATTCTTCTGAAGGAGGAACTGCTTCCACTCAAACGTGTCAACGGCACCGTTGAAATCGCCACCAGCCGGCTCTTCGCAACTCAGGGATTGGATGCACTCAAAACAATGACGGGCTTGCACCTGCGGCCGGTTCTCGCATCCAGTGAGGCCATCCAACGCGAGATGAAGAAACGCCTCGGCGTCGGCGCGGACACCATCGGCACGCTCGACGAGGAAAAAGGTTTCCAGGTCGTTGACGAAAACGCCGAGGAGACGAACCTCGACGAGGCCGCCGAGGACGAGGCCTCGATCATCCGCTTCGTCAACCAGGTTTTGAAGGACGCCATCGAATTGCGCGCGTCGGACATACACCTCGAACCGTTCGAGGATGAATTCCGCATCCGCTACCGCATTGACGGCGTGCTGCAGGAAGTGCCCGTGCCCGCCCAGCTCAAGCAATTTCAGCCGGCCATCGTCTCGCGCGTTAAAATACTGAGCCATCTCAACATCGCCGAAAAACGCCTGCCGCAGGA
>PLJQ01000208.1:22116-50894 GCA_003140275.1 Limisphaerales bacterium | reverse complement strand
GTAAGTCCACATTCCATGGGCCCTGGCAACGCTCATTAAGCCGCAGCCAAACGGCGGCTTCAAGGATTATTCCGGAGATTATCTCGAACAAAAAGTCATGCCAAGCAGTGTCTAAACAACAAAAATTCTTCGCACCCTGCCAATATCCAGGGTTCGCGAGTCGTGCTTGGAGCCGGGTAGTTTGTCTGTCATCAACCTCTTCAATGGAACATACTCGACCAAGGAACCAGCCCAATACCTCTCGCGTTCCCATTTTTTTTGACCGGCAGTTTCAATTACACGCGAAACCAAATCCTGCAAGTGGCCAATCGAGTGGAGTGGTCCGATTTCTGCCAAATAATTCGTGTTTGGGCACAACGCCATTTGGTGATAACTTCGAGCCATGGCCAAATCCGTTCACAACCGACGCCGCCAGTTTGGCACCGCATGTCTGACGGGCGCCGCCGCAATGTTGGTACTGGGACAAACGTTACTGAGATCTTATCTCGATGGAGCGTTGTTCATTTTTTACTGGCTCACCTGTTTTCTCCTGACCGGGTTATCCTTTATTACTGCTCTGTTCGACGCACAGGCCGTGCGCCGCCAGGCGCGTGAGCAACAACTCGATTTTTTGCATGACGCACTCGGAAAAACGAATCGACACGAGGAAGACGAATCCGATCCATCAGCCACCCAAAACAACCTTCTGGACTGATTTATTTTCGGGCGGGCGGGGAGATTTCATCGTCTCGAATGATAGAACATCTCCAACCGATGTTAATTTTCTTCATACAGGATAACGGCTGAGCATCTTACCAGCAGCGGAGCGAGCGTCCGTGTTTCGATCCTTTACCAATGATTTTTGGAACCGGATTTGTGCTTGATTTTCGCAACACTTTTTGCTTAACTATGAACCAGCAGGTTTTTATGAGTGCTTCCGTCGCCACAGAAGTAAGCGGGTTGCTGACTGAAAAGCAGAAATCGGCTTTGATAACTCTGCTGGCAGATGACGACGCAGTCGTTTATCACAAAGTGCGTGACGAGATTCTTTCCCATGGATCAACGGTCAGTGATTGGCTGCGCCCGTACACCCTTAACAGTGATCCATTATTGCGTCGCCGCTCGCTGGAAATTGTCAACCATCTTGGCCGCAAGGCGGCGGACAACCGCTTCCTGACGTTTTGTGTGAGTCAGGGTGAAGACCTTGACGTTGAAGAAGGCGCGTGGTTGCTGACGCAAACGCAATACCCCGCCACTAATATCGAAGCGTATCAGGCGTTGCTCGACAGCCACGCTTGGAACCTGCGAGAGCGAATCGGTTTTGGTGCTGACTCGGAGCAACTCCTGACGATCATCAACGAATACCTGTTCGGCGAATTGAGTTTTGTCGGTAACGAACAATCCTACTATGACCCGGAGAACAGTTACTTGAACCGCGTAATGGACCGCCGTACGGGCAATCCGATCAACCTTTGCCTCGTCTATCTGTTGCTGGCGCGACGGTTGCGATTACCGGTAATCGGGATTGGTTTGCCGGGACATTTCGTATGCCGCTTTCAATCTGCGGCGCGCGAAGTTTACATCGACGTTTTCAATCGCGGTAAATTTTTGACCAGGGCGAATTGCATCAATTATCTCATGCAAGGCAATTATGGTTTGCAAGATGCGTATCTCACGCCCGTTACTCCGCGCCGCATGTTGACGCGCATCTGCGGCAACCTGCATCAAATCTACCGCCACCTCGAACTGGCCGAGGAGACCGCGCGTCTGCAACGTTATCTCGTTGCGCTGAGCCGCTGATCCTTTTGCGCCTTGGCAGTCAGCGACGGAACGTCTTGAACTGACGCCGTGCGACGTAAATATCAACCCGGACAAACAAAAAATAAGCCCAACGTTCCTTGAGTCTGTTCCAAAACGTGCGAGACTTCCGCCAGTCCGCCGGTTCAACCCGCCGGCAATGATTCAAATCGTTTGCGAAGATTTCGCGCGCTGCCTTGACCAGTTGTTCGTCCTGCAATCGCAACAGCAATTCATAGTTGATGTGCAGGCTGCGGGTGTCGAGGTTGGCGGAACCCACATAGACAACCTCGTCCACGATGATCAGCTTGGCGTGGAGAATTTGCGGTTGGTATTCGTAAATCTCCACGCCCGCACGCAAAAACCGCTGATAGAGACTGTGCGTGGCCAGTTGCGAAAGCGGCACGTCGGATTTGCCGGCCAGAATCAATTGCACCCGGCCACCGCGCCTCACCACGCGGATGAGTTGGCGTCGAATGAGCCACGTCGGTAAAAAATACGCGGCGATGATTCTAACTTCGCGCGCGTCGGCCAGATCTTTCCGCAAAGCGCGTTTGATGGGACTGCGCCCGCGGCCGGGCCCGCTCAACAACAATTGGCCGTCGCGCGCCGAGATCAATTTTTTGGCGGCGGATTTCCGTAATCGCACGAACCGATGATGTCGGAAATCGGCACGGGTAAATTGGTCATCGAAGGCTGCGGCCAGTTCGCGCGCGAGCGGCCCGGCGACTTGCAATCCGAGGTCGTGCCAGCCTTTTGTCACTCCGTCGCCTTGGTATTCGGAAGCAATGTTGAACCCGCCGATGAAGGCAATTTGTTCATCGCAAACCAGCATCTTGCGATGATCGCGGATGCCGAATCGTTTGAGCGACATTGGATTGAACCAGTGAAACTGGCCGCCGGCGGCGGTCAAATGGTCCCAAAAATCTCCGGACAGCGTGATTGAACCGAAGGAATCCACCATCACCTTGACCTCAACGCCACGTTGCCGCGCCCGCACCAGCGCGTCACGAAAGCGTTTGCCCAGCTCGCTGCCCGTGTAAATGTAGATTTCCAAACGGATGGTTTTTTGAGCGGCGTCGAGCGCGGCCGACATGGCGGGAAACACATCATCGCCGGTTCGCAACCAGCGGTAGGTAGTAACGTTGGGCGACGACATTGCCGGAGACTCTAGTGCAGATGCGGTCGGATTTGCAAGCGGCGGGGCCAAAAAGCGCCTTTGCGGCCCCGATAGAAAAACAGCGAAATTATTTCAATTTATTCTCAATTTCATGCATCTTTAGCTATGTGCGACGTGTGTTGAAGATCATTGCCGTACTGTTCCTGAGCATGGTTGTCATGTCCGCGAATGCGGCGACGACCAAGGTGAGCCTTATCCTTTCTGCGGAAACAGCCCGCCCCGGCGATACTGTAATGGCGGGGTTTCATTTGAAAATGGCACCCGCCTGGCACACGTATTGGAAAAACCCTGGCGGCTCAGGGATCGCAACGTCAATCGCATGGCAACTGCCGCCGGGCGTCAGTGCCGGGGAAATTCAGTGGCCGCCGCCGGAAAAACTTACCGTCTCCAATGAGACGACCTACGTTTATAACGACGAAGTCGTTCTGCTCGTTCCGCTGAAACTCGCGCCAGGCTTGAAGCCAGGACAGCTCGAACTTAAAGCCAAAGTCTCATGGCTTGAATGTTGGATCGAGTGCGTCCTTGGTAACGCGAATGTCGCAACCGAACTCGAACTCGGCGATGAAACTAAACCGTCGCCCGACGCCCAGTTGATTGAGACATGGAAAAAGAAAGTGCCGCGAGCTGCCTCCGCCGAGTCCGTGAAGGTTTCCTGGGAAAAGGCCGCTAGTGGAAATACTCGTCCGCTGATTATCGAGTGGTCGAACGCGACAACCGGCAAGCAAACCGACTTCCTGCCATACACCGCCGAGAATTCTGAAGTGCTACCTGCTACGGAGGTTGTTTCCGTTGAACCCGGCAGGGCTCGTTTGCGCAAGGTGGTGAAAAAATCGGAAGGCGATTGGCCAAAAGTAATTTCTGGTGTGCTGATCACGGAAACTGGCGACCAAACGCAAGGATTCGAAGTCAAAACACTTGTTGGCGAATCGTCAGCCGCCGGAGACGCAATTGCAACGCAGACACAGTCGCTTTGGCGCATGTTGCTTTACGCCTTCATCGGCGGCCTGATCCTGAACATCATGCCGTGCGTGTTTCCTGTCATCGCGCTCAAAATCTTCGGGTTCGTCCAGCAAAGCCATGACGAACCACGCCGCGTGTTTGCGCTCGGGGTGATTTACGGATCAGGGGTGCTGGCTTCGTTTCTGGTCATGGCAGGGCTGGTCATCGCCATCAAGCAGGCTGGCGGCTCTGCGAGTTGGGGGATGCAATTCAAAAGCCCGCAAATTTCCGTCGGGTTCATCGTGCTGGTCGTGCTTATCGCGCTGAATCTTTTCGGCGTTTTCGAAGTCAACCTCGGCGGCCGCACGATGGGCGCCGCCGGTCAGCTCGCGTCCAAACACGGCGCCGCCGGAGCGTTCTTCAACGGCGTGCTCGCCACGGTCCTTGCAACGCCCTGCACCGCGCCGATCCTCGCCTCGGCGCTTGGCTTCGCCTTTGGCCAGCCACCGCTCGTGATTTTGCTTTTCTTTCTCACCATCGGATTGGGGCTGGCTTCCCCGTACGTTCTTTTAAGCTGGAACCCGCGCTGGCTGAAATTTTTGCCGCGGCCCGGCGCGTGGATGGAAAAACTAAAAGTAGCGATGGGATTCCCGATGCTGGCGACGTCGGTTTGGATTTTTTGGTTCACCACGCCGCGCTTCGGCGACGACGGCGTCATCTGGATCGGTTTCTTCCTGATCGGCCTCGCGTTCGCCGCGTGGATTTGGGGTGCGTTCGTCCAGCGCGGTGGCAGACGCCGCGGTCTGGCGATACTGATCACCCTCGGCGTAGTTCTGGTGAGCTACGCTTACGCGCTGGAAAGCAAATTGCATTGGCGCTCGCCGGTGAAGGCGTCTGTCTCGGGAAGCTTGCAGAACAATGCTGCCGGTGTTCAGTGGCAACGGTGGAGCGCGGATGCTGTGGCGAAGGCGCGCAGCGAAGGCCTCCCGGTGCTGGTGGACTTTACCGCGAAATGGTGCCTGACCTGCAATAAATTCGTGAAGCCCGCCGTGGACAACCGCGATGTGCGCCGGAAACTCGATGAAATCAACGGCGTCGCGCTGCTGGCGGACTATTCAGACTGGCCTGCAGACATGGAGGCGGAAATTAAAAAATTCCACAGCGACGGCGCCGTGCCGCTCGTTTTGATTTACTCGCGCAACGCGAGCCAGCCACCGGCAGTTTTGCCGACCATCCCGACGCGGAAAGATGTCATGGACGCGCTCGCCAAAGCGGCGCAGTAATTTAAAAAATCCGCTTCCCGTCTGTCGCTTATTCTAAATACAGGAAACCAAATGAGGGATTTTATTAAACGAACTCGAACTATGGCAATCTTTACCGTACTGGGCCGATCCCGCGTTCGATTTCACCGGCACGGACACACCAACGCCAGGTTGCACAAGCGCGCCGACTACAATACCAACATCGTCCCCCTCGACGCGCTAGACAGGACGCCGAAAGAGTCTGGAAACCAATTTCACTTGCACCTAAGTCCTAAATTGCGCTTGCACTTGGAAGCGTGACAGTTAAAGTCCTGCCACATTTATGCTGGATGGCAGCCCACCGTGGTCGGTGGTTTTTTATTTTGGCGAAATCAGAAAAACAGACTCATTGTGAAAATTTTTAGCGGCACTTCCAATCCGCCTTTGTCCAGGGCGATTTGCGAATACATCGGCGTCGAGTTGGGCAAATGCGCCATCAGCGCTTTTCCCGACGGCGAGACGTTCGTCAAGATCGAGGAGAACGTGCGTGGCGAGGATGTGTTTCTGGTTCAGTCCACCAGTCCGCCGTCGAATCAGAACCTGATGGAGATGTTCATTATGATGGATGCGTTGCGTCGCGCCAGCGCGACGCGCATTACGGCGGTGTTGCCGTTTTACGGTTACGCCCGACAGGACCGTAAGGATCAACCACGTGTTCCGATCACGGCCAAGCTGGTGGCCAACCTGTTGGTGGCGGCGGGCGCGAACCGTATCCTGACCATGGACTTGCACGCCCAGCAGATTCAGGGGTTCTTCGACATCCCGGTTGATCATCTCTACGCTGCGCCGGTGATGTACGATTACCTGAGAAAGAAAGATTTGACGGATTTGGTGGTGGTCAGCCCGGATGTCGGCGGTTTGAAAATGGCGCACGCCTATTCCCAAGTGCTGGAAGGCGGGTTGGCCATTGTGGCCAAGCGGCGCAAGAGCGCCTTGGAAGTGGAATCGATGGCCGTCATCGGCGAAATCCGCGGCAAAAACGTCCTGATGGTGGATGATTTGACGGAAACGGCAGGGACGTTGACGACCGCCTCCGCGCTGCTCAAGCGGAAGGGCGCCAAGCAGATATTGGCTTGTGTTTCGCACGCCATATTGAACGATCTGGGGGTTGAGCGACTTCGAAAATCTAATATTGACGAACTCATCACCACTGATACTGTTATCCGCCCTGCGATAGACGGGGTCAAGATAACCACCCTGTCGGTGGCAGGATTGTTGGGCGAAGCGATCAAGCGGATCAACAGTAATTCCTCGGTAACTTCGCTCTTTGAGTTCAAAGGCGGGCGCACCAGTTAGTGGCAAGAGCGCCGTAGAGCAGATAATTTAATCATGAAATCAGTATCATTGAATGTGTTTCCGCGTGTGCTGTCGCGGCGGGGCGGGGTTAAGAAATTGCGCGCGACCGGTCGCGTTCCGGCGGTCATTTACGGCCGCAGCAAAAAACCGCAAAATCTGGAGGTCGGCACCAAAGACCTCGACAACCTGATTCATCACTCGGTTTCGGAAAACCTGTTGGTGGACCTCTCCATCAAAGACGACGCCCGCCCCAAGCGGCTGGCGCTGGTCCAGGAAGTCCAGCATCATGCGCTAAGCGGCCACGTGCTGCATGTCGATTTCCACGAAGTCGCCGAAAACGAAAAAGTCACCATCATGGTGCCCGTTGAAACCGTAGGCGAGGCCGTTGGCGTGAAGACCGGCGGCGGCGTGCTCGAACACGTGTTGTTCAAACTCAAAGTGCGCGCGTTGCCAAAGGATTTGCCGGAATTCATTCAAGTGGATGTCTCGAAACTGGAAATCGGCCAGGCCATTCACATCGGCGACATTCAATCTCCGTCCGGCACAGAAATTTTAGGCGACGCGCACATTTCCGTGATTGCCGTGGCGGCGCCGATTACGGAAGCCCAGGAAGCCGCAGAAGCAGCCGCTGCGGCAGCGCCGGGTGAAGTCGAGATGATCAAGGAGAAGAAGGATGAAGAGGGTGCCGTGAGCGCGACGGCTGCGAAGGGTGCGAAACCGGGCGAGAAGACGGCGGATAAGGGCGCCGAAAAAGCTCCTGAAAAGGGCGCCGAAAAGGCTGTGGATAAAGGCGCTGAGAAAAAGTCCGAGAAGAAAAAGTAATCCGGCGCAGGTGGGCGATCCTGCATGGCGAATTTGGATCTTATCGTGGGACTGGGAAACCCGGGCGACGAATATGCTGGGACGAGACACAACGCCGGGTTTCTGCTCGTCGAGCAGTTGGCCGACAGTTGGCGGGCAGACTGGAAGACGGAAACAAGGTTTCAATCGCGGGTGGCGCGAGTGGAACGGGAAGGACGCCAGTTACTCTTGTGCGAACCGCAGACTTACATGAACCAGAGCGGCGAAGCGGTGGGAGCGTTGGCGGGATTTTTTCAAGTGCCGCTTGGGAAACTGATGGTGGTGGTGGACGACGCCGATTTGCCGCTGGGTGAAATCCGGCTTCGGGCGCATGGGAGCAGCGGCGGCCATCACGGGTTGGAATCGCTTGAACAGCACCTGGCCACGCGGGATTTTGCGCGGCTGCGGATCGGCATCGGTCGCGTCAGCGATGCAACGCGTCATATCACGGATTACGTGTTGGGACGGTTCGGCGCGGATGAGAAAAAATTGTTGGAAAAAGTTTTAACGCGGGCGGCGGAGCAGGTGGAATGCTGGTTGGACGCCGGTATCGAGAAAGCCATGAATCAATTTAACGGAGCCATTGAAGACTCCGAGTAAGAAAGGGAAAAACTGAGTGAAGAAATACGAAGGTTTGTTCATATTGAACACGTCGGGCAAAGAAGAAGGCATAAAAGAAGCCATCGATAAAATCTCCGCGGAGATTGAATCGGCGGGCGGNNGTGGAAACGGTGCAAAAGATGGAAAAAAAGAACTTCTCGCGGGTGGCCAATAAAAAGCACAGTTCCGGCTTTTACGTAAACGTTGCTTTTGAGAGCCTACCCGCCGCCGTGAACCAGTTGAAAAGCCGTTTCGCCTTGAACGCCGATGTTTTTCGGGTTTTGATCTCGCTCGCGCCGCCACCCAAGGCCGTCGCTAAAACCGCCAACTGATTCGAGTTATGGCCAACTTCAACAAAGTCATCCTTGCTGGAAACCTGACGCGCGATCCGGAATTGCGTTACACGCCCAAAGGCACAGCCGTCGCTAGGATTGGTCTGGCGATCAATCGCACCTGGCGCACCGAAACCGGGGAGCAAAAAGAAGAAGTGACCTTTGTTGATGTTGATGCATTTGGAAAAACGGCGGAAACCATCGGCCAATATTTTAAAAAAGGGCGACCGATTTTGATCGAGGGCAGACTGCGCTACGAAACTTGGGAAGATAAACAAACGAATCAAAAGCGTAGCAAACTGGGTGTCGTCATGGAAAACTTTCAGTTCATGGACTCCAACCGCGCGGAGGGAGCAGCCGCCGAAGCGCCGCGTAGCCGTCCGGCTCCGTCCGCAAAACCGGAAGTCGCCGATGCCGAAGCGCCAGCGCCGCCTGAAGACGATGATGTTCCTTTTTAAGCAGGCTATTTCGGGAGCTTGCTCCCGGTTGTGGACAGTCTCTCAACTTCAACTCTCAACACTTAAACTTTTTCAAAATGGCAAAAACAGAAGTCATCCTCACTCATAACATCGTGGGCCTTGGCGGCGAGTCCGATCAGGTCAAAGTCGCCGCCGGTTACGCGCGCAACTATTTGTTCCCCCAGCGATTGGCCATTCCTTTGACTGGTGCCAATAAGCGTCGCCTCGAATCGCTTAAGCAACGGCGCGCCGAACGTGAAGCCAACGAACTCAATACCATGACCGAATTGGCCAAGAGCCTTTCCAAACTCACCGCCGTGGTCGCGGTCAAAACCGGTGAAGACGGCAAAATGTTCGGTTCGGTCACCTCCGGCACCATTGCCGACCAGCTCAAGCACCAGCTCGACGTGACCCTGGACAAAAAGAAAATCCACCTCGAACATCCGATCCGCACGCTTGGCGAACACGAAGTCGAACTTCGCCTGCACGCTGATGTGGTGATGAAACTCAAGGTGCGGGTTGAAGGCAGCACGCCGGTCGCTGTGCCCGCGGCTCCACCGCGATTGGAAGAAAAGACCGAAAAGCGCGGCCGACGTCCCGAACGAACTTTACCTGGCAAAGNNTAGCGTACTGAACGGAAACCGCGTGCGCCAAAGGCGGAAAAGGCAAAATAGTCCGCTTGGCCTGATTTTTTCGGGTTTGAATTCATTGGAATAGTTACCTCTTGTAGTTTCCGATTTGTTGCGGCTGTTCGGACCATTGCGTCCCCGCGAAGACGCTCCGAAGCAAGGTGACGATGTGCTCCAACAAAACGACAAAACTCTGCTGGATTTTCTGCATTGAAGATCTGCCACATGAGTGTAGATTAAAGAGGTCGTGGGCGAATTTGATCACAAGATCATCACGTTACTGCTGTTGTCGCTGCTAATGTTGGTTTTAACGCTTGGCGCGGCGCTGGTGGGATTGGTGGTTCATTGGCAGCGCCAAGGCTGCCTTCAGGGGCATTCAATATTCGTTGAATACAATCGTGGTCGCTTTCCATTCTTTCCAGGTTTTCGCCCTTCATTTTTTAATCGCCCCCCTTGCTGGCTGGCCATCAAAAGCCGAAACCTGCTCGGNNGGTGCAGTCTGCACTCCGGCTGAATAATCCCCGGCCTTGTTCCTGGGTTGAAGGATTGGCAGGCGACAATGAGAGAAAACTTTTTATTTCGCCGCCCGTGGACGGTTGGATTCTTGTCATCGGGTCGGCGCTGCCCGATCCCGCCGCCGATGTGGATGCGTGCTATCGATTTGTGATGGAATTGAGCCGCAAGCTCGGACACGTCCAATTCTTCAGCGCCAATCGCGTTCTTAACCACCACGCCTGGGTGCAGGTCGAAGCGGGCCGCGTCCGGCGGGCTTATGCCTGGGCGGGACAAACTTTATGGAAACAGGGCCTGAAAACCACCGCCGAGGTGGACCTCGGGCTGAAATGTTTTGATTATTTGGAATTGATGGAACGAACGTCCTTCGGCACACCGGACACGATCGTCACCAACGTGGAAAAGGTTCCGGCGCTGGCGGCGCGTTGGAGCATCGATCCCGCCAGCATTGACGAGCGGCTCTTCGAGCACGCGCGCGGCATCGCCGGCGAATCCTCGCGACTTAAGGAATTTTGAATCTTGCGCAGCGCAACCGTTTCGCGCAAAATGGGGAAAACTCAACCCCGGAGATTGATTGTATGTCACTTGAACTCGCACTCCAAAAAGTGCCCAAGGAAATCGTTTTGAAGGATGGTCTGAAATGCAAACTGCGCCCGCTCCGAAAAGAGGATGAACCAGCCTTTCACGATTTTTTTCTGGCCGTGCCCGGACAGGAACGGATGTTCATCAAACATCGCGTCACCGAGCGCGAAGTGATTCGCGATTGGTGCCAGAGCATCGATCTTGGCCGCAACCTGCCGCTGCTGGCGCTGCTCGATGGCCAGATCGTCGGTGATGCCACGCTGCACCAGCAATTAGGCGGTTGGAAACGGCACATCGCGCGCATCAGCGTGCTGGTGCATCCGAAGTTTCGCAGTCGCGGCCTGGCGAAGGCCTTGGTTTCAGCGCTGGTGGAAATTGCCCGCAACGCCGGGCTGCAAAAACTGGAAGCGGAATTTATCGGCGAGCAGGAGGCGGCCATCAAAATGTTTGCCCTGCTCGGGTTCAGCAACCTGCTCCGGCTGGAGGATTACGTTCTCGACATGCAGGCCATCAAGCACGACTACGTTTTGATGGGGCTCGATCTGACGACCGACGAAGAATACGCCGGGATGGAATAGTGGAGTTCCGAATTCACAACGGCGTGCCGGCAAAATCAGTTTTCTTTTCGTAACTCGCATTTTGTCGTTCGCCATTTGACAATGTCTCCTGAAGTCTGCCCCAACTGCGGCGCGGATGTGCCGCGAAACGCCAAAGCCTGTCCCGAATGCGGCTCGTGCGAGCAAACCGGTTGGTCGGAAGAAGCGGAGACGGGCCATCTTGGTTTGCCTGATGACTCCTTTGATTACGATGAGTTCGTCGAAAAGGAATTCGGCGCGGGCAAACCGATACCGCGCGGCCTGCATTGGTTATGGTGGCTCGTGGGATTGATTCTGCTGGCGGTGCTTGGCACGATGTGGTTCAAATGGTCTTAAGTTCATGAACTCGAACCCCTGCCGCAACCCGAAGTTTTCCCACTGGCTACTGGTTCTTACGTGCAGTTTGTTCTGCGAGGTGGCCATTTCATCTGACTGGCCACAAATTCTCGGCCCCGCGCGCAATGGGGTGTATGCCGGATCAGATCTCGCCGAAGCGTGGCCGAAAGCAGGGCCACCCATTGTCTGGCAGAAAAAAATCGGGCGCGGTTTCGCCGGGCCAGCCGTCGCTGCAGGCAAACTAATCCTGTTTCATCGGCTTGAGGACAAGGAAACGGTCGCGTGTCTCGACGCCCAGACCGGCGATGAACTTTGGCAGATTGATTATCCTACAGCCTACCGCGACGATTTTGGTTTCGACGATGGCCCGCGCGCCGTTCCAGCGGTTGCGGATGGCAGGGTCTATACCTTCGGCGCGGAGGGCGCGTTGTATTGCCTCGACTTGGCCACCGGCAGGAAAATCTGGAATGTCGATACCAAAACCGGGTTCAAGGCTGGCAAGGGTTATTTTGGAATGGCCTGTTCGCCGCTGGTTGAGGGCAACGCCGTTTTGATGAACATCGGCGGCGCCAACGGCGCGGGGATTGTGGCGTTCGACAAAGCCACCGGCAAATTGCTCTGGAAGGCCACGGACGACGAAGCCAGTTACTCATCGCCCACGGCGGCGACGATCAACGGCATGCGGCATGTGTTCGTGTTCACGCGAAGCGGACTGGCGGCGCTTGCACCACTGAGCGGTAAAGTTGAATTTCAGTTCCCTTGGCGCGCCAGTTACTCGGCATCGGTCAACGCCGCCACGCCGCTGGTCATCGACGACCTGGTGTTTCTCTCTGCGAGCTACCAAACCGGCGCCGTGCTTTTGCGGGTCAAGGAGAGCAGCTTCGAAACAGTCTGGTCGGGCGACGATCTGCTCTCCAATCATTACGCTACGAGCGTTTATCGGGACGGTTTTCTGTATGGGTTTGATGGGCGGGCTGACCCAGGGTTTCAGCCGCCGCCGAGTCTGCGTTGTGTCGAGTTCAAGACCGGCAAAGTGCGCTGGAGCAAAACCGGATTGGGCGCGGGCACGGTTACTTTGGCCGACGACGCTTTGCTCCTCCTAATGGAAAACGGACAAATGCTTCGAGTCGCCGCTCAATCAGGCCAATACAAGGAAACCGCGCGTGCGCAGATTTTTCCTGCCGGAATGCGCGCTTTCCCGGCTCTTGCCGACGGCTGCCTTTATGCGCGCAGCAAGGACAAACTTTTTTGTGTGGATCTGCGCAAACGGAAATAGATTGAATCCATCGAACGAATGGTTTCCCATCATTACCAGCCATGAGCGATACAGAAATCACGCCGCCCGGCAAAACCGCCACCCAGCGACTGATGTCGCTCGACGCCTTGCGCGGCTTCGACATGTTTTGGATCGTTGGCGCGGAAGAAATCGTCCACGCGCTCCACAAGGTCAGCCAGACAGGTGTCGTGAACGGAATGGCCGCGCAAATGAGCCACGTAAAATGGGAAGGCGTCCATTTTTACGATCTGATTTTTCCCCTGTTCGTTTTTATCGTGGGTGTCTCGCTGGTGTTCTCGCTGGGAAGAATAGTGCAGGAGTCCGGAAAACTTGCGGCGCTCAAGCGCATTTTCTGGCGGGGACTGTTGCTGTACGCAATCGGTGTTCTTTACTACGGCGGATTTGTTCACGGCGTGGACCGCATCCGGCTCATGGGCGTGCTCCAGCGCATGGCCCTGTGCTACTTTTTTACGGGCATAATTTTCTGCACCTTCAAGCTGCGAGGGATGATCATCACTTGCGTGGCCTTGTTGCTGGGTTACTGGGCTTTGATGGCCTGGGTGCCGATCCGCGACATTCAACTGGACAAGAACAACCTTGAGAGGCTGGCGCAACAAATGGGAACGACGAACGCCGTCGAATTGTTTTATCAAACGACCCACACCGTCACTGGCAAGTATGATCCCGGCTTGAACCTGGCCAATCATATCGACTTCCAATACCTTCCCTTCCGTCGCTGGGACACTTATTACGATCCTGAGGGCTTGTTGAGCACCTTGTCCGCCGTAGCCACCTGCCTGCTGGGCGTTTTTGCGGGGCTGCTGCTGCGGAATAAAACCTTTGGCCAGCAGGAAAAAGTCTTCTGGCTGTTGGGCGCCGGAGTGGCCGGGGTGTTGCTTGGGCATTTGTGGGGACTCCAGTTTCCCGTCATCAAAAAAATCTGGACGTCATCTTACGTGCTGGTTGCCGCAGGTTACAGTTGCCTCTTTCTCGCCGTGTTTTATCAGATCATCGACGTTTGGAAATTTCAGAAATGGTCACTGCCATTTGTCTGGATCGGCATGAATCCGATCACCATTTATCTCGCGCATAATCTGATCGACTTTGAAACGACGGCGAACCGTTTCGTGGGCGGCCCCATCAAGGGCAGCCTCGGCAACTACGGCGAACTGCTGGTAACCTTCGTGGTCATGGCCTTGAGCTTTCTGCTGGTGCGCTTTCTCTACCAGCGAAAAATCTTTTTACGGGTGTAGTGCGAGTTCTGCCTTCAGGCTGCGCTGGACCGAAGCGCGCTGATGCATGGACTCCAGCGCTTCAGTTCCACTGTCCTGTCAGCGTGAACGCCGCCCAAAAGTAGGGATTGGAAAAATCTTCTTTTGCCCCTTTCGAGCGTAACAGCGCCAACTGCGCATCTCGCCACGCCTTCGCGCGCGGTTCGCCGGCACGCCATCGCTGCATGAATTCAGTCATCAACTGGCTGGTGGCTTTGTCACTCACCTGCCAATGACTGGCCAGCACGCTCTCCGCGCCCGCGATCCGAAACGCGCGGCGCAGCGACATCACCCCTTCGCCAATTTTCACTTCACCCGAACCAGTCTGGCACGCGCTGAGAATGACCAGTTCCGTTCCCTGTAAATTGAGCAGCGAAGCCTTCAACCCGGTGAGCAAGCCATCTTCCGCCACGGCATTCGTGATTTGCCGCGCGTGATTCGCTCCGGCCAGCGCAATGCCGCAACGCACCAGCGGATTTTCCCACTCGTTTTGCGAGGTAGGGACGCGCTGCCGCGCGTCCAAGCCGGCCAGCAGGTCGGCGCTACTAGAATTGGTGCGACGAAAATCCTGATCCGATAAAAAGAATGCGTGGGTGGCCAGATGCAACACACGCGGTGAAATCACCGCCTTCAACTCCGCCTCGCGCGCTCCCGCGCCGAGTTTGAGAACCGCGTCCTCACCCAGCAGGTTCGCGACTTTCGTTGCCTCCACGCCTGAACCCGGCAACGGATCGAATTTCAATCCGCGATAAGAGCGGCTCAAAGAGCGTGTAGGAGACGACGTAAGGAGGCTCACTTCAATTTCGGATTTCGGATCTCCGACTGAGGAACTTTTAGTCAGAGCCTCCTCACGTCGTCTCCTACCGGCCAGATCGAAATCAAAATCTGGGTTCCCCATCACCAGCGATTTTGAACTTTTGGTTTTGGACTTTGGTCTCGCGATCCGGACAATCTCCCGTCCGCTGGTGACGTAGCTGATGGTTTTTTCTTCCAATAAAAACTTGTTCCCGACGGGCAACATCTCAAACGGCAACCGGCTCAACTGGCCGTCCGGACAGACGATCAGGTGGGACACATTCGTCAGATGCCGGGCGAGCGGTGCATAGACCAAATCGCTCAACCGCTGCAAGGCTGCCAAAATATCCTTGCCAGCATACCCCACACCGGCGGTCATCCGCTTGCTGACCAACTCGTTTGTTTCGTTGATGGGCGCGGCCTCGCCCAAATCGACTCGCTCGACCACGACGTTGGTGGAACCGCGTGCCAGCGGAAAAGTGAGGTAAGCAGCGTAGCGAGCTTCCTTCCATTGGTTGGTTTTGGCGGCGAAATCGTAACGCTGATATTGAATCAAATCCAGGAGGACCGACTGCGGCGGAAGACTACGGGCGATGTCGGTGAGCGTCAGGTTTCTTTCATGAATCGTTTGTGCCACCAAACCGTTCCACTCTGCCAATGCCTCTTCAATCTGCGTCTTCGTACTCTGTAACTGCCGTCGTCGTGCATCACGCTGCGTCGGATCGAGATTATTTTCCGGTAAGCGAGCCAGTTGGATTTGAATCGCTTCAAGTTTATTGTGCAACTCGTGCGTGGAAGTTCGCGCATCCGATTCGAGCGAAGCTTGGGTTGCTTGCACTTCTTCCAGTAATGCTTTGCAAGATGCCAGTTGCTCTGCCGCTTTCGCAGCAACGGAAGCGGCGGCATTTGAAAAACTCAAAGCACAGAGGGAATGGAAAAGTTCGGTTCTGTAATACATCTGGTCAGCCAACCTCGACCCTTCCTTAATCGTGGTCCTGGCAACTTGCCCTGCCATGTAATCTCTCTGCGAACGCAAGGCCTTAAGGAGCGGTCGAACGGCCTCTTCGAATTCGCCGGCTCGGCACAACGCAAGCCCGGCTGCTTCCAATTCTTTGGCGACAGTCGGGTGATCTGACCCAAACGCTCTCGCTCTGATTTCTGCGCTTGTCGCGTAGAACTCTGCCGCTTTGTATTCGTCCTGCATTCCTGCGTAGATCCTCGCTGTTGTGCTTACGGTGTCGGCCATCGCAGGATGATCACGCCCGTAGAAATTTGTTTTGATAGAAAGCGCCTGCATGGCCAGGTGCTGCGCGTAATTAAAATCGCCAAGATCACACTGAAGCTGTGCGTATGCCTCAACCGCTTCTGCCATTGCCGGGTGGTTTGTCCCGAATGCCTTATCGCGGATCACGATGGCCTCCTCGATAACGCGTTTGGCGGGATTCGTTTGCCCAAGGCTCCTTAAGTACATCCCACAGTTCAACAAGACGGTCGCAAGTGCAGGGCTGTTCGTACCAACAGATTTGTCGAGAGCCAAAACGGCGCGTTCGAAGAGAGCCGAGACATCTTCATCGTTGCCTGTCGCCTCCAAGACAACCGCAAGGTTGTTGACTGCACCGGCGTATCTAGCGCTGTCCACACCTAGATTCTTCTCACAAATCGAGAGACTTCGCCGGCAAAACCGTTCCGCATCTGAATAGTTGCCAAGACGGTAATGAAGCGATCCTAAATAGTTAAGAGTAGACGTGAGAGCCACGTTTTCGGTGCCAATGGTTCTTTCCAGCGTTTGAAGGTTCTCTTGGAAAAGCGGCAAGGCACGCTCATACATTCCAACTTGTTGGTAGATGTCGGCCAACGTGTCCCTCACAGACACTAAAACGAGATGCTCAGACCCAAAGCAATTTGTTAAAAGCGTAAGACTTGATTCGCAAAGGTGAATTGCCTTTTCGTATTCGCCTGTGGTGCGAGCCACAATCGACTCCAGCCATTGATTCACTCCGTAAGTGGGGTTTTGAGTTCCCACGACTCTTTCAATGATTTGGGAACTTTGGCTTATGAGCACGTGCTTGGCCGGTGTCACCTTCGGTAAGATGCACTATTGCTTGCAGTCGCAGGCTCATCGCAAATGCGACGTCGTTCGTGCCGTAATGTCCGGCTTGTGCCGCGATTGCCCGTTCCAATGCGGCTTTTGCTTCTGGCAGATCGCCACGCAGAAGAAGAACCTCGGCTCGAATGAGTTGAATTCGTGCAGTCACGGGATGGTTTGTGCCAAGAACCGGTTCTGCCAAGGACTGTGCGCGCAGGAAAGCAGTGTCTGAAGCTTGGGTGTCACCCGTGAGTGATAACCATTGAGCCTTGGTAGTTAGCAGGATCGCGGCATCCTTCTCCTTGGTTTTGGAAAACTGCTCCACATCACTGATGGCTCTCTCAAGTTTTTGCAACGCGGGGATGTATTTTCCGACGTAGAAAAGCTCCATTACGTCTTCGTGCGCTTTTTGACCCTCGGGCCAAGAGATTCGCAAATCCGGGCCGAACAGCTCGTGGACGTATGGGTGCTGCGGAGAGGCTGTGAGATAAATGACGCTAAGCAGAAGACAACAGAAAAGTGCAATTGAGGTTCTGGAACGAATACCCTTTATTCGCATGGCAGAGTTACTCCAGCAAACCGAATGCGGCACGAATCTCCTTAGCGACGGAGTCTAATTGAGGAAACAGCGAAGCCCACGAGAAATTCATTCGGCGTAGCTGCTCTTGCAAATAGCATTTTAAGCCATGACAAATGATGTAGGAATTTGCCGCCTTTGCATTACCGACAGTCCCGCCTTGAAAATCCATCTTCTCTGCACCTGGCATGTGCAGGGTAAAACAAGAGCCTTGTTGCAACATGCGTTGAAACCGCAGATCGGGCAAAACAGGGATGCCCCCTGGACTTTTTGGTGCTGGGGCTTCGCCGAACAGACACCTTATAGTGGTCACAACATTTTGGCAACGCTCAGTTTCTGGGAGGTAATAGTTGTGACTTCGATGTCGTTGTACTTTGTCACGAATAGCTTTCCGTCCTTTTTCTTTTCGCTACACACGGCGAAGAATAAAGCGACCAATGGGTTCGTTGTCCAATCGAGGAGGCGAGTTGGGAGTCCGTGGTGTTGTGCGAGGAAATATATTCTTGTTAAGTCTGTCTCGCCGTTAAGAAGCGCAGCCCCGACACGCCGGAACGCATTGTTGATTTTAAGCTCCATTTGGAAAGGGCCATCGTTCTGCGAGCATAATAACATCCTTTGATGTGCCTCCTCGATAAATTTCGGCCGAAGCACACATGGAAGCGGTTCATCTTCCGCATTTGGCTGTCCTCGATACCAAATCCAATGGTCTGCATGACCCCGTTCGGGGTTTTGATTTTCCCATTCACTCACCACTTCAATGAGATCAGTGAGACTTTGAATTTCGTTTTCCATTTAGCTCGGGATTAACCCCGCTCATTTTAGTCGGTCAAACCGTAAATAATCTCGAACTGTAACAGATTCCGCGAGCCGGAACTTGATCGCTAATACGGAGTGACCTGCTGCCGTTGCTTGGTTCATGGATTCCATATCACGGCTTTGGGTCGGAAAAATCAACCCTCAAGTGACGAAGGCCGATTGAACCGACGCGATGAATTCCGGCTTTACTGGCATTATTGCCTCCGCACTCGCTGCCGAACCGACCAACTCCGTGACAATGAGTCTGAAGCGCCACTGCGAAAACCGTAGGCGGTCACCGGGATTCCTAAACTCCTCCAAGTGCAATCCCACGCCAACAATACCGGGCACGCCATCGGGACACCGCGCCGCCGACCGAACGGTATAAACGTGGCCGCGTTTGGGTAGTTGATCCCCCCATTCCCGAACTCCCCCACCAAATCTGTCGTTCACGCAGACGACTTTCTGCCCTTCAGTCCGCATAAATGTTCTTTCGGTGTTATTGCGAGCAGAGCGAATATCTTACCCGTCGTCTCTCATCGGATTACCAACGTGAGGATGACCGAGGAACGCGAACCGTGCCGTAACCGCGATAGCTGAGATTGTCAGTGACGGTGTCGTTGGCGGGCGTGCGGTAATAAGGGAGAACCGTTGTCCCGTCATGGCGCGTGTAACCACTCACGCGCTCCGATGGAGCCGCGGCGGAGGGGTTGCGATCCACGTAATCGCGGCTCGAACTGGAGAAGGAACTGGAGTAGCCACCAAGCGAGCCGTAGTCGGAACGATAATACGGCGCGACGTAAGTGCCGTCATTGCGGAAATAGCCGCTCACCATTTCGGCCCGTGCGGCAAAGGCGGTGGTCAACATTACGGCGGCCACGGCGAGTTTAGTCAGAATTTTCATAGTTTTATGTTTTTTGAAGGCCGTCCTTGAGTGCTGGCGGCGTTCGCCGCCAGTTTCAGGTTTATTAACTCGAACAGCCTTCACCCATTCCATCGCAAACGGCGTCAGGTTTCTTACAAGTTTGTTTGACTCGCCCGCATTTTCCGTCTTCGCCGGGCTGCGACGCGACAAGCATTTCGGCGCGGCAAGCCACGGATTGCATGGATTAACACAGGTTTGGCGGGCAAATGGAGACAGCGAGACCGGGTTAAAGCCAGCAATACGGGGCGATGCGGTCGGCGCTTATTTGAAGCGGGGACTCGGCGACTTCCGGCGCGCGTCGGGAGAAGAAGGCAAATAGTTGTAAGAAGCAAACCCGCTTTTGCGATCCACTCAATGAATGAATGCCGAACGCTTTTTCAATCTCGCCATGAATGTTTGCGCACGCCAATGCACTGATGCAGAGCGGGCTGCTGAAACTGCTTTGATATGAGCCGGACTGGTTATTGTTTCGGGATAGATTTGGGCACGTCCAATTCTTCGATTTGTTACCTCAATCCGAATGGGCGGCACCCTTTGCCGTATGTGCATGTTGAAACAGTGAGGATTCCGAAGGCGGAATCCGATGACTATTCCCTACGGCTGCCATCCATCCTCTTTACGACCGGCAAGGAGGTGAAGGCGGGCTTTGAAGCGCTTTCAGTCTGGAAGAGGGGGCGCATGTGGGAAACCATGTTCCCGTCTGCAAAATCCGATCTGGGCGCGCACCGCTTCTATGATGAGGCCGTCAGCGACAAGTTGGATACACCGGTCAAGGTTCAAGCGGAGATTTTGCGGCGGCTGGTCGCCGCTGCACAGGAACGCACGGGAGAGGACCCGCGCAAGTCAAAGGTGGTCATCACCGTGCCGGCGTCATTTGAAATGGGCCAACGCAAGGATACGCTGGAAGCGGCGAAAATGGCCGGGTTGAATTTGGGAGACGGCGACTTGCTGGATGAGCCTAACGCCGCCTTTCTGGATTTGGTCAACAGCCAGGCGATTGACCGACTGAACCTCTCCACACCAAAGAACATCCTGGTTTTTGATTTCGGGGGCGGCACTTGTGATGTGTCCATTCTGCGCGTGCAGCGGGACGACAAACACGCCCCCCTCGCTCTGTTAATCCAGAATCTTGCGATCAGCAATTACGCGCGCCTTGGAGGTGACAATCTTGACCTGCTGTTGGTTCACAAGGTTCTCCTGGAAAAAGTTTGCCGCGACAGTGACGTGCAATTTGAGGGCCTTTCCGAACGGGATAAACGCGACTTGCGGTGGAACTTGAAGGAAACAGCCTGCCGGCTCAAGGAACGGCTTTGCGAAAAGGCGAAAGTTGAGCGGGAAAAATCAAAGTTCGCGAATCCCAAGCAGACGTGGACGGTGGAAGCGTTCACGTTGTCTGACGCGGGGATTACCACCAAGAGAATCAAAGGCGAGCTTGCCTATTTTGAATTTGAAAATCTGTTGGAGCCATTCGTAGGCTTGTTGACGGACAGCCGGATTGCTCTGGCGGATGGCTATTATATGGGTTCAATTTTCGCGCCGGTGCTGGACGCTCTCGACAAGGCCAGATTGAATCCAGACCAGATTGATGCGGTGCTCCTGAACGGCGGAAGTTGTCGAAACCCACTTGTTGTCCGCGTCTTTCGGGAGTTGGACATTTTTCGGAACGCGGAAATACTCGACAAAGGCGACTTGGACCTGGCGGTTGCGCGCGGCGCGGCGGTTCGCTGCTTCTACAAACATTTTCAGGACTACGATCCCATTACCCCGATCGTGAGTGCTGAACTTGGCTTGATCACTCACGGCGACAATTACGAGATGCTGGTGCAAGCCGGGACCCTGCTGCCTTTCCCGCCCAAAGGGGAATTCAAGCGATTCACCGACCGCTTTTGGGTTCCCAAAGAGAAGATGGCGAAGATTCACCTGCCGATTTACTCCGGCAAGGAGGGAAACAGGCATCTGGTTCAAACGATGTCGCTGGAAGTGCCGACAGGCGCCGCGCGAGGAGACCGTGTCGTTGTTGAATTGAAGATAGACTTAAACAAGATCATGCGCTTTCGAGCGTTCCTGGCGGAGCACCCCGCGATTGCGTTGGATGTGACGCTCGAAAATCCGCTGGCGACTCGCAGTCTTACCCCGGAACAAAAGGCCGCGTTGGCAGAACGAATGCGCATTTCGGAGAAGCGAGTCGAAAATCCGCTTTATCGACCATCGGTTGAGGAATTAGTCCGGCTCGCGAATCTGGAGCGGTTGGCAGCCGAACCAGAACGGGCGCTCGAAATTCTGCAACGGTTGCAGGCGCGGCTGAAAAAGCAGAATGAAGTGTTTCCGGCGTCTGCTCACAATATCATGGGATTGAGTTATGGGGAATTAGGTCGCCGCAATCTTAGCTACGAACATCACCGGCAGGCGTCTGAAATGGAGCCAGCGGTCAGCACCTACGCTGCGAACTGTGGTTTTGAGCTGGCCAAAATGGGAAAGGCCGAAGAAGCCATCCCCTATCTAAAGCGAGCGGTGACGTGCCACGCGGAAAGCGGGTTCCCGTATGTGATCCTGGGAGATGCGCTTCGTCAGTTGGCGCGCGAGGAAGAATCGGTGAAAGAGTTTCAAGAGGGAAAACGACGGCTGGAAATTCAATTGAGGTCATCGCCGCATAACACAAACCTGCTCGGTTGGGCGGAAGCTGTCTGCCAACGCCTCAGTGAGTATGAGGAAATGGCGACATTCAGCCGACGCAAACGGGAAACAGTCCGCAACGCTTACTTGGGCGCGTCAACCGATGAACTGGTCGCGGGAATGGACAGCGGCATTATTCGTTCCGGCGAACTCCAAAAGTAACTGCGCCGTGCAAATGAAGAAGCGAAACCGTTCAAAACGAAAGCCGCTGAAAAAAAAGAATCGCCCAAGAGCGAAACGGGTTGCGCGTCCCCGAGAAGTGCAACTCGCCATTCGCAAACTGCTGGACACAACCAACCATATTCAAGCGCGGGCGGCCGAGTTGGAAAACGCTCTTGATGCGCTGCGCGAGCAGGAGCGCAGCAAGGCGGTGAAGGTATTGTTGCTGGCGTTGCGAAACAGTTCGGACGGCGACTTGTTACGGTTTGACCCCGCCGCGCCGGGCGACAGCGGAAACAGCACGGCACAAGCAGTTGTCAGTGCGCTCGTCGAGGCATTTTCAATCGCGCCGATGCACAAGATTGGGAATCAAATTCCGGTCAGAGACGGGGAAATTCCTGACAGTTTGGAACTGGATCGTTCAATCGGAGATGAGGTTGATAAGTGTGTTGCGGCTGAAGTTGTATCGGTCGGGTGGAGCTACAAAGGCAAAACTCTGCTGAAGCCTGTGGTTCGTCCCATTTTTGATACCAAGCAGCCGGTCTGAAACGCAGTTGGCGCAAGGATGGAAATGTATGTAAGTACATACAGGGTTAAGTTGAGCGGCGACATTCTGTGAACCTGTGCTCGGATTCGGCTTGCTTCATGACGAAGTGCAGAAGTTCCCTCGCGGCCAAGTTCCTCGTCTTGTCTTGAGGCGTGGCTTGCTGCAAGCTCGCTGTGTGAATACGCCTGACCTAAAATCGTTGCAACAAGGCGGGGGCGCAGCCTGGGATGAGGCGTTTCGCTGGCTCTGGCCGACGGTCTTTGCGGTGGCGCAACTGAAACTTCAGCCGTATTTCCCAAACGAAGTCGAGGACGTGGCGATTGAAGCATTGGAGGAATTGGTGGAGAAGGTACGCGCGGTCAAATCGTCCGAGGAATTGAAGCCGCTGGCGGCGAGCATCGCGCATCATCGGGCAGTGAGTTTGCTGCGCGAGCGGCTTGCGAAGAAGCGCGGCGAGGGAAAAACGGAATCGCTGGACGCGCCGGCGGATGACGGAACAGCAAAGCCTGAACCGGTGTCGGCAAATAGTCCACGGGCGGATTTGGAGCAAAGGGAACTGGCGCAACGACTCGGCCAGTCGCTCGCGGAACTCAAACCGCCGCTGGGTGAAATCCTTTCAGATTTCTTTCTTCACGGTTCGCGTTACGAGGAAATTGCGAAGAAGCGCGGCGTGGCAGTCGGCTCGGTGGGTGTTTATTTGAAGCGCGGGTTGGAAGCGATGCGGCGCATTTGGGGGCGGGAGGAAAATGGTTGAAACAAACGAACCAGCATTTGCGATGAACTCAATGAATGACGAACGCTTTTTTGATCTGGGCATGAAGGTCATCGCCCGCCAAGCCACGGATGCGGAGGGCGCGGAACTGGACGCAGTGCTGGCGCGCGAGCCGGAAATGCGCGCTAAGTTTGCGCGGTTGCAGGCGGAGGTGCGCGTGGCGAAAGACGCTCTGCCACTCGTGGACGCGACACGGGCAACGGCGGGCGAGTTTCCCACCTACGCGCGCGGGCGGCTGCAAACGAAAGTGCGGCAAACGCTCGGTCGCCCGGCGACGGAGAAAGAACAGGATCGAAGTCTGGCGTGGGGATGGCGTTGGGTGTTGGGTCTGGCGGCAGCGGCGGCGGTGGTTCTGTTCGTGGCGTTGCCAATCCTCCGCACGCCGAACGCGCCGATAATTCAAGTGGCGATGCTGGACGCTGCCGGTGTTACGCGCGGCGCCGAGACGAACGACGTTGCGATTCTCCAACAGACATGGAAGGAAACAACTGTCCAAACCTTTTCCAAAACAAGCGAAATGGAGGTTTGGGAGAAAAACTGGCCCGAGGAAGGGAAGCGGCCCGTTGTCAAAGTCATTTATGATCGAGCGGCAGGTGAAATTCGCGTCCTGGGCCACTGGAAGGGCAATCCAATCCAAAAGACTTTTCCAATAGACAACGACCCGGCAACCGCATTGAAACAGGCCAATGCCTTTGTCCAGGAGCAAACAAAGCACTGAATTCGCATACGAGGTGCATTCGACAATGGGAAATAAGTTTCAAGGAAGGCTTTTGCCTTGACCCCTGCATTGGCGCCCATAATTGTAAAGGAAATCCAAAGATTAACTATGAACACTTATATTCTCGCGCCCATCGTTTTCACCGCTTCGGCTGTCATTTTCGCCGGCTATGTTTCGCCCGCCGTCGCGGAGCCCAAGGCNNTGGCATATCCAACGTTTGGAAGCATTGAACGCTTGGATCCGACACTCGACAAACTCCTGCCGCCAGATGCCAAGCTGGAAAAGCTCGCGGAGGGCTTTGCCTGGTCGGAAGGCCCGGTCTGGATTCGCGACGGCGGCTATCTGTTGTTTTCTGACATTCCGAAAAATACCGTTTTCAAATGGAAAGAAGGCGAAGGCATCAGCGAATTTCTGAAGCCCAGCGGCTACACCGGTTCGACACCGCGCGGTGGCGAGCCTGGCTCCAACGGGCTGGCGGTTGATTCCCAAGGCCGGTTGGTCTTGTGCGAACATGGCGACCGGCGCGTGGCCCGCCTCGAGAAGAATCACACCAAGACAACGTTGGCCGACAAATATCTCGGCAAGCGTTTAAGCAGCCCCAACGATCTGGTCTATAAGTCCAATGGCGATCTTTACTTCACCGATCCGCCTTACGGCCTCGAAGGCGCGAACAAGGACCCGAAGAAAGAACTTCCCTACAACGGCGTTTATCGTCTCGTCAAGAATGGCAAACTCACTCTGGTGACCGGCGAATTGACCTACCCCAACGGCATTGCCTTCTCACCGGATGAGAAAACGTTGTATATTTCTGTGTCCGATCCCAAGCTGGCGATCTGGATGGCTTACGACGTAAAACCGGACGGCACGATCGCCAATGGCCGAATCTTTTTCAACGCCACGTCGAAGGTCAAGGAAGGCAACGGTCTTCCCGATGGGATGAAAGTGGACAGGACCGGCAACCTGTTTGCAACGGGACCGGGCGGGGTCTATGTCTTTACTCCCGAAGGTAAACATCTCGGTACCATTGACACCGGCCAACCAACCGCAAACTGCGGGTGGGGCGATGACGGTTCAGTGCTGTACGTGATGGCGAATCATTACATAAGCCGCATCAAAACCAGCACCGTCGGCAAAGGATTCTAATCACCAACCGTACCGTATTTCTACAAATGAAAAAGATATTGGCATTCGGACTATTGACCGTTACCACCGTTCTCGCCCAAAACAACTGGCCGCAGTTCCGTGGTGAACAATCGCTCGGCGTTGCGGACAACAAGAATCTACCAACGACCTGGAGCACAAATCAAAATGTCGCCTGGAAAGCGACTGTTCCAGGTTTGGGCTGGTCTTCGCCGGTGGTTTGGGGCGACAAAATATTCGTCACCTCGGTCATCAAGGACGGCGATGTTGAACCGCCCAAGAAAGGACTTTACTTCGGCGGTGAACGGCCAACACCGTCCAAAGATACTCATCATTGGTTGGTTTACTGTTTTGACTGGCAGACCGGCAAAAAAAACTGGGAGAAACAAGTCCACGAAGGTTCGCCCAGCACCTCCGTTCACCTGAAAAACACCTATGCCTCGGAAACGCCGCTCACCGACGGGGAGCGCGTCTATGCCTACTTCGGTAACCTCGGCCTTTTCTGTCTTGACATGGATGGCAAGGAACTCTGGTCGCAAAAGTGGGGACATTTCAAAACTGCGCACGGCTGGGGCACCGCCGCTTCGCCCGTGTTGCACAAAGACCGGCTCTTCATCGTCAATGATAACGAAGAGAAATCATTCCTTGTCGCGCTGAACAAGAAAACCGGCGAACAACTCTGGCGAGTCGAACGCGATGAAAAAAGCAACTGGGCCACGCCGTTCGTCTGGAAAAATGACAAGCGCACGGAGCTGGTCGTGCCCGGCCGCACCAAGGTCCGTTCCTACGATCTCGACGGCAAACTGCTTTGGGAATTCAATGGCATGTCGTCCATCGTTATCCCCACCCCGTTTGCACAATCCGGTCTGCTTTATGTTTGCTCCGGCTATGTCGGTGATAAAACACGTCCTGTGTTTGCGATTCGTCCTGGCGCAACGGGGGACATCGCCCTCCAGGAAGGCGAAACCAATAATCAATACATCGCCTGGTATGAAAAGACTGGCGGCCCTTACAATCCTTCCCCGCTTGTTTATGGCGACAATTTTTACGTGCTGTTTGATTTCGGGTTTTTGAACTGTCGCGATGCCAGTACCGGCAGGCAGATTTATGACAAACAACGGATCAACCCCGATGGCAATTCCGGTTTCACCGCCTCGCCGTGGGCCTACGATAACAAAATATTTTGCCTGAGTGAAGATGGTGACACGTTCGTTTTTCAAGCCGGTCCGGAATACAAATTGATCGGCAAAAACAGCCTTGGAGAAATGTGCATGGCCACACCCGCGATTGCGCGCGACAGCCTCATCATCCGCACCGCCTCGAAACTTTATCGGATTCAAAGCGCCGACGCGAAGAAGTAGCCATGCTGGGACCTCTCCGAATTGCAGGGATTGCCATTGCAGAAGCAATGTCGGGGTTGCAAAAAGTGCAGCTAGAAATGCCGCGAACAGCGGGACAACAAAAGCCAAGCCCCGAAAGAAAAGGAAGATGCCCGCAAAGCTGGTGTTAGCAAACAACCGGAGGGGCCGAGGTCGTGCTGGCTTGGTTTGATGTTGAACGGACCAGGGCCAAACATCGCGCTTGATACAATGTAGTCGTGCTGCCTATGCACCCGATCAAACTTACCATTGTTTTGCTCGCTGTCTGTGCCTGCCTCGAAGTGCGGAGTGAAAATGCCCTTCCGCCCATTACTGTGTCTATTGCTATACCGGTTGAGGGGTCTATTCTTGGCCACGAATCTCGGTCCTTAAGCTTCCGCATACCGGGAGCTCATTTTCACCCCATCATCTCCAATGTCTCCACGAACGACATTCACCTCTGGAAGGAAGACTGCTCGTTGGGATACGAGACTCTATCATTTGAGGTTGCGGATGATGCGGGCAACCGCTGGACCGCGAAAAAAACCCACAGAAACTGGCGCACGAATTATCCACGGTGGTGGGTGCTCAAACCAAAAGAGTCGTTGGTCATCGACGTTTACTTCGGAGACGCAGGGATTTGGGAAGGCTTTCGCCGCCCGCCTAAAGGCAAACCGCTTACTGTAATCGTCAGGGCAGTGTTCGAGATCCCGGCAGATAAGGACGCTAAGGACCATCAGGTCTGGACTGGCAGGGTTGTCGCGTCACCCGTTCAACTTCAATTTCATGAGTGAAGATGAGATCAATACGGATAAAATAGACAATATGAAACCCAGGCCTTTTCGAGATGTTTCAACTTTCACTTTCCGGCATCGCTATACTTTTCCGTAAACCTCGTCGTGCGCCCATCCGGCAAGGGGAAAAAGTAGCTCACATGAAGAATCATTTCTGGTCCATCTGAATGCGGCAGTGAAAGTCCTAATATGGAAACAAGAGTAGTCCTCCTCACCGTTGCCATTCTGGTTTCAAGTGTAGTCGCCATTTGGGGACATGAAACCGGTTCCACCAGCCCGTGGCTGGTCTATGTATTCAAGCCGTTAACCACGAGCCTGATTCTCGTCTTGGCACTCATCGCTCCGGGACCGAGTTTTGCGCGCTATAAATTGGCCGTCGTCATCGGCGTTGCCTTCTCGCTTGTCGGCGACGTTTTCCTCATGTTGCACCGCAACCTGTTCCTGCCCGGTCTGTCGAGTTTCCTGGCCGCCCATATCGCCTATCTTGTGGCCTTCACTTCCGATGCTGTCAGCGGTCACCACGAACCGGCCAGCCAGGGTCGAATTGAACCAGCCAGTCAAATCGCGTAAGTTCACTTTTTCATTCCAAAAATCTCCCGTAACGCTCTGCTAAGGAGCTTTTTGGAATGAAAAAGCTCATTTCGTCTATGCANNTTTTGAAGTGACCGGTGACACCATGCGCCGTTTGGCAGACGCCCGTTGGCGTTTCTCATCTGGTTACTGGTCGGTGTGCCCATGCTCCTGCTCCAATGAGCGGGAATTCTTGTTCCTCTGCGGATTCCCGTCGTCTTTTACACGATATTTATCCTGGCGATGGCGGGCCAGGCCGCGAGCCGTGCTTTGATGCTGCCCATTCCCGGCGCGTGGTCGGCCGCCATCGGCGCAGCGCTATTCGTTATGTCCGACACCATGCTCGGACTTGATCGGTTTCGACCCGGTGTAAATCNNTGGGCACTTATTACGCGGCTCAATGGCTCATCGCCTTGTCAATCCGAACGTCCAGTGCGGCTGCCTGACCACACTGGGCAGTCATTGCCGCTCGCTTTTTCATTTGCAAAAACTTTTGGCTGGCTGTGGAGTTCAACAAAGACAACATGAAAATCCAGAGGCGCTTGAAGCTGTTGCAGTTTTCACTCGCTGGCGTCGCTTTGAAGCTGACAGCAACGCAGGTCAAAGGACAAGCAACCGCGGTGCGTTTGCAGAGCGTCGTGCAAACCGGGTGATCCGTTGGTGGCATGTGAACTTTCTTTCTTCATCTATATCGCCATGACCTGGTCGCAGCATTACGATCCGCTCAACAACGTCGCGCTTTCGACACTTTTAGCGGCGCTTCCCGTAGTGGTGCTGCTTGGCTCCATCGCTGTGCTGAAAATTCGCATCCACTTCTCCGCATTGCTCGGACTGGTGGTCGCGTTGGCAGTGGCGTTGCTGGTTTATCGGATGCCGGTCAAAGCGGCGGCGGCCACGACAGTTTTCGGCGCGGCTTACGGATTGTTTCCCATCGGCTGGATCAT
>PLJQ01000208.1:0-22090 GCA_003140275.1 Limisphaerales bacterium | reverse complement strand
AAGGCACGGCGGGTTTCGGCACGCCGGTGGCAGTGAGCGCCGCGATCCTGATTC
The DNA here is from genome assembly GCA_003140275.1 of Limisphaerales bacterium. GTDB lineage: Bacteria > Verrucomicrobiota > Verrucomicrobiia > Limisphaerales > PALSA-1396 > PALSA-1396. Next base: position 22,036 of record PLJQ01000208.1, on the reverse strand, counting down.
AACTCGGATTCAAACCGCTGCAAGCATCCGGGCTATCGCTCATCGCCAACACGGCACCCGTGGCATTCGGCGCGCTGGGCACACCGATCATCGCGTTAAGCAAAGTGACGGGTATCGATGAACTGACGTTGTCGGGGATGGTGGGACGCCAGTTGCCGTTCTTCTCGCTCATCGTACCGTTCTGGGTGATCTGGGCCATGGTTGGTTTTCGTGGCATGATGGAAGTGTGGCCGGCGGCCTTGACAGCGGGTTTGGCGTTTGCCATCCCACAATTTCTCGTCTCCAATTTTCACGGTCCGATGCTGGTGGACATCGTAGCATCGATTTCCTCCATTGCGGCCGTTGCGGTGCTGCTTCGTTTCTGGCGACCCAGGACAATCTGGAAACTCTCCGGAAACGGTGACGTCCCGCCCGAAATGCAGCCGGCCAGACACAATGCCAATGACGTGAAGAAAGCCTGGTTGCCGTGGATTCTGTTGAGCGTTCTGGTTTTCATTTGGGGCGTGCCACAGGTGAAAAGAACTTTGAACGACATCTCCGCTCCGGAATTCAATGTGGCCGGGTTGCATAATGTGATCCTGCGCACGCCGCCCGTTGTGCCCACGCCATCAACGGAAAAACCGACCAAGGCGGAGGAAGCTGTTTTCAAACTGAACTGGCTTTCGGCGACTGGCAGCGGCATTTTGGCCGCTGCCATCCTCGCCGGAATCCTGATGAAGTTTTCTCTGAAGGAAATGTTGAAGATTTATTGGGCGACTTTGGTGCGTGTTCGGTTCTCGCTAATCACCATCGCGGCGATGCTGGCGCTCGGTTACGTGACGAAATACTCAGGCACTGACGCCACGCTCGGATTGGCGCTGGCGAAGACGGGCGTGCTGTATCCATTCTTCGGCACGTTGCTCGGCTGGCTCGGTGTTGCGTTGACGGGTTCGGACACGGCGTCGAACGTTTTGTTCGGCAGTCTGCAAAGAATTACAGCGGAACAGATCGGCATCAGCCCGGTGCTGATGGCGGCGGCTAACAGTTCCGGGGGCGTAATGGGCAAGATGGTTGATGCGCAAAGCATCGTGGTGGCGAGCACTGCGACGAACTGGTACGGCCACGAAGGAAACATTCTGCGTTACGTTTTCTTCCACAGCCTCGCGTTGGCGACGCTGGTGGGCATCTTGGTGTTTCTTCAGGCTTACGTGTTTCCCTTCACGCAAATGGTGGGAAAGTGATTGGGAGAAATCGAGGAGTGGAGAGAGATTTAGTCTGCTCACGACCAATACTCCAACGCCTCGTTCAATTCGCCAAAAACGTGCCGTCGGATGATTTGAGACTTATGGAATCTGGAATTTTCTTCGGATCGATTCGCACGAGTACGCGGTGCGTGCCGGCGGACAACTCGGCAATAGATTCACCCGCTCCACCAATTTTTGTGCCGTCAATCCACACCTCGCTCGCTGCGGCGTCGAGATAAAGTTTCACCGGACCGGTCTTCGCCGTCTGCAATTCCGTCGCCGCAAAAACATCGATTGTGCCCACCCAAGCCGATCGTTTGCCCGCCTCTTCCAGCACGCGCCGGGTCAGCTTGCCGTTCGCCAGGGCAAACGTCGGTTGCCACATCTTGTCGGCGAGCGGCGCATCCCAGATGGCGTTGCCCAGCCCGTTCTGCTGGTCGGTATGCGTGAACGTGTAGATGCGCCAGCGCCGCGCCACGCCGCCCTTGCTCGCGTCGAACTCACCCGGTTTTCCGAGACGCGAAAGAAATGCGATCAAGTCCAGCTTATCCTGTTCGGCGAGGTTGTCGAGCAAGCCGCTGGGCATGAGCGAAATCGTGCCGTTCTGGCGGCTCTCGATGTTCTTCTTGGCGACGCTGACTTCGGCATTGACCGCGTTGCGCAGGACGACTTCCTCCGGCGTTTCGCGCGCCAGCGTGCCCGTGAGTGACTGGCCGTCCTTTGTCTCGATGTTGACCGCAGAATAGCCCTCTTTGATCTTCGCGCTTGGAAGCAACAATGATTCAACCAGATAATCCACAGGCGCGCTGGCGCCGATGCTCGTAATGTCGGGACCAACCTTGCCGCCCGCACCACCAATCGAATGGCATGTCATGCACGCAAGTTCTGCGCGGCGAAAGACAAACTCGCCGCGGACAGGATCGCCGCTGGCCACCGCTTTTGCCGTGAGGTCTTTGATGACTTCCCCCGTCAACGCGGTCGTGTCGGCGGCTAAACCGCCGGCTTTGGCAAAGGCCACCACGAGATCGACGTCGTTGCGACCGCCGTCCCGCGCGGCGCGCATACCGGCTTTGGCCGCAGTTTCGGGCAAGCTCTTTTCCGGCAGCGCATCACGAAGCGACTGGCCCGCGCCCTTTACGGCGAGAACACCGCGCCATAGCTCAAGTGCGGCGGCTTCTTCGGTCGTTGCCTTGGCAATTTCGACGACACGCGGCACCGCTTGACCAAGATCGACGGAAGCGAGCGCGACGACGGCTTCGCGGCGAATCGCCGCCTCCTTGTCACCCGCCGTCAACCCGACTAGCGTATCGACAGAGCCCTTGCCACCGATCTGGCGGAGAGTGTTGAACGCGGCCTGGCGCAACGCCCGGCTGGAATTCGCCGCGCCGGCAAGTTCGCCCAGTTTCGGAGAATATGAACCCAACTCCTTCCACTCGCCCGCCAGTTTCAACGTTTCCAGGCGCACGCTCTCGGAGGAGTTGTCCAGCAATGTTCCGACCTCCGCAGTCGAGCCGGCCGGCTTCAGCTTGCGAAGCCGCGACGCCTCGGCGAGAGCTTTGAGCGAGCGGGCGGAAGCGGCGTCATCAAAGCCGCCGTTCAAAATTTGACCGAAGAGTTGGCGCAATTCTTTGGGTGTACCGGCGGCGCCGATGATTTCGATCCAAGGTCCTTGGCCGTCGCGAGTGAGCGGACGCGACGCGAGAATCTGGCCGAGGACGCGACTGGCCTTGTCCGGCTGAATCGCTTTGAGGCCGAACTCGAGTTGTTGCTCGCGGCCCTCAGGTTTCCACGCGCCGCTTTGGAGGGCGGCGATCCACGGCTCAGCGAGATCGTTGATTGTGAGCCAGAGCGCGTAATCGAGCGTCGGGTCCATCGGCTTGTTGAGCGCGCTCAAGGCGAGCTCGGCGGATTGGGCGGTGGGAATTTTCGCCAGGGCACGCAGGGCTTCGACGCGGACGCGCGGCGAGTCGTCTTGCACAAGTTTCGCCAGTCGGTCGATGGTACCGGGCAACGAAGCATTGTTCGCGAGGTAGCGAGCGCCGGCCGCGCGGAAGTTGGCGTCCGATGAGGTCAAAGCCTTTTCCAAGAGCGCATCGTCAAACGTCCCGAGCGATTCGTTCATCCAGAGCGCTTCAAGAATCGCCCGGCTGTCTTTCTGCTTGCCAGCCCAGTCGTGAATGGTATTAACGGACCTTCCGCCGGCTTTGATGCGCAACTTCAACGCGGCAACGCGCCGCGCCTGCTCCTGTTCCCAACCATTCTTCGACAACGTCCGGTCGAGCAAGTCTTCGATGCTGAGTTTTGTGAGGTCTTGCTTTTTCGCCGCCGGCCTTCCCTTCGCCGTCACGCGCCAGATGCGGCCGTGCGCGTGATCACGACGGGGATCACGGAAATCCACTTCACCGTGCTGGATGATTGGGTTGGACCAATCCGCGACGTAGAGCGCGCCGTCCGGACCTATGCGCACGTCAATTGGTCGGAACGTCACGTTCGTGGAGCGCAGCAGGTCGGGCATTTCCTTGCCGGCGAAGGTCGAACCGTTTTCCTCAAGCTTGAAGCGCACAACGCGGTGAGCGCGGAAGTCGCACGTAATCGCATCGCGCTGCCATTCGTCGGGGAAGTTCGGGCTGCGGATGAGTTCCAAGCTGGCGAACTTGGGCCAGCTTCCGGGCGTGGTGCTGTCCGCCTCGCGCCGCATGTCCGAGTACGTGAAATACGTCGCGCCTTCCATCGCGTGATAGATGCCCTTGCCGCCGGCACCGTCCGTGAAGAAATCATTGCCGTATTGATCCCAGTGATGACCCCACGGATTGCAGCCGCCCTTGGTGAAAATCTCCATCCGCCACGTGGCCGGGTCGAACCGCCAGATGCCGGCGCTGTTCAGGCGCGCGATCCCGTATGGCGTCTCGACATGCGTGTGGGTATAGATGGACTGGTTCATGTAGAGATGCCCGTCGTAACCCCAACGCAGCGTGTGCAAATTGTGATGCGTGTCCTCGGTGCCGAAGCTGGACATCACGATCTGCTTTTTGTCCGCCCTGCCGTCCCCGTTTTTGTCCGCGAAATGCAGCAACTGGTGGCTCGCCGCGACGTAACAACCGCCTTGATTGTCGGGNNTGGATCAACAGGCCGTCGGCGAAAACGGTGGAAGTCTCCGCCTTGCCATCGCCGTTGGTGTCTTCGAGAACGATCACGGCATCCTCCGCCTCCTGGCCTGGGCGAATCTGCGGGTACACTCTCGAACTCGCGACCCACAGCCGGCCCTTGGCGTCCCAGTTCATCTGGATGGGCTTGTAAAGCATCGGGTTCTCGGCCCAGAGGGAAACCTCGAAACCGTCGGCGACCTCGAAGGTCGGAACAGGTTGTTCCTTGAAATTCGGATCGCGATGTTCGTGCGGCTTGTTGGCGAGCAGCGCCTGCACCTCCTTCACCGTCGCCGGGTCTTGGTGCTTCAAGTCGCGGAGCTTGGCGATACGGGCTTCCCATTCGGCGATGAGCGGATCGAACTTGGGAATCTCGACGGCGTTCTGGCCTTGCTCGTGTTTGCGGAAGCCGAAGAGATAGGTCCAGTTCTCCGGACGCCAGCGGTGAAAGAAGAGTTCGTTCTTTTTGCGGATGGCGGAGCGGAGCAGATCGAAAGGTTTCTCGTTATTGTCGTCGCTCCGGATACCTAATTCTGCAAGGAAAGATCTGGTGAAACTCTTGAAATAAACCTCCGAAATTAGAATTCCATTCTCCGTCATTGACGATCTGTGCCGTCTCCACTGAAGCAAACTAACCGCCACGAATCTGGCTTTACGTTCTTTGGCCAGGTTCGAGATCACAGCGTCGCACCGCTCGATCTGCTCGTTGTGCTTTTTGACTTCCGCCTTTGTTCCAAAGGCATCTGGTATAGGAAGTAAGTCAGGATTTCCAAATCCATCTGTCAGGTGCTCGTGCTCATGGCTTCCAACCAATACAAACCTCACCTTGTGCCCACTGACTTCCTCGATGCCGTCCATCAACTTGCCGAGGTCGGCTTTGAACTTCTCCAGCTTCGCTGGCTGTTCCTCGCGCTTGGTTTCTGCCAGCTCAAGCGCCGCCGTCATGCCGTAGCTCAGGAACGCCACGGTCGGTTTCACGAGCGCGACCTGTTCCTTCACGCGCTTGAGCCATTCCTCCTCTGACTTGTTCCAATCGAAGCTCGCGCGCGACCGACCCATTGGCGTGTCGCCTGCCCATGCCAAGTTGCGGAAGGTGATGTTGCGATCCGGGAATGCCGCCGTCAGCCGCGTCTCGATGTGCCCGTAATCAACCTCGCGCTCAAAGAACGTGTCGCCGATGAAGAGCACCCGGTCGCCCTCACGGAGTTCAAAGGCGGGTTGGGGTTGAGTCGGCGCGGGTGCGGCGAAGGATGTGCACAGCAAACTCGACGACATGAGGCAGAATGCAAAACTGCGGCGCAACCGCGGAACAGGCAAAATGAATTTCATCAGTTAATTTTGAAAATCTGTTTCATCCAGTAAAACCAAGTTCGTCCCCGCCAAGCAAGCCGGGACTTTTCGATAATCGGAATGTAACGTTGTTGAGAAGGTGTGGTGTGTTTTAGCCGCAACCATGCAGTCGAAGCAAACCCCACCCTGGCCCTCTCACTTTCGGAAAGGGAGAGGGTGAGCCACTCGGCTCCGCTGGAACAGTCACTGAACCGTTACTTCGTCGAGCGCGATCGAAAGTGCCTCCCTCTTTGGGGGAGAGGGTTGGCTGAGGGCGAATGTCGTTGCTCACTGAATGGATGCGGCCTACCAGTTTTTGAAGGGGCGATTTGGGTTGGCTGATTTGGTGATTGGAATCGGGAGCAGCTTTTCATCCCCCTTTTGTGCTTCCAATAGTTGCAACGCCTGTTGTGGAGTCATCCGGCCTTCGGCCAAGGCGGTCGGCTGTCCTTCGCCAGTTTGGTCAGGTGATTTATCGCGTGGCTGACTAGAGGCTTGGTCTTGAGATTCTTTCTTGTTGGCGGCCTGATCTTTTTTCTTCTGGGATTCAGCTTCGGCCAGCTTTTGTTGTTCGGACTTTTGCTCCTGCTCCTTCTGCGATTGAGAATTCTGTTGGGATTGAGACGAATCCTTCTTCTGTTCGGACTGCGAGTTCTTCGCTTCGTCCTTTTTGGAATCATCTTTGGACGTATTCTGCTTCGGATCCTTCTGATCTTTTTGTTCCGGTTTTTGTTGTTGGGATTTATTTTGTGACGATTGCTGCTGCTTTTTGAGTTCCTCCAACCTCTTTTTCACAAACTCGTAATTGAATTTTGCGTCGGTGTCCTGGGGGTTAAGCTTAAGCGCATTTTCGAAGCTCTTCAGCGATTTTTCCCAAGCTTCAATCTTGCCGCTTGGTGGCATGGATTGATTTGAGCTCGGAGGGGGAAACGGCTGTGCCTTCGGCGGCGTTTGTGAATTGGTTGTCGCAGAACCATAACGTTCCCTAAATAGTTCCCGTTGCGCGTTTGTATTTGCCAACGATGGAAACGGTGGTGGCGCTGGAAACATTTGTTGTGTTCCTTGAAGCATATTTCCATCCGGGATGTTTTCGCCAAGTTTGTAGAACGTATTTCCAAGGTTGTAATAAGCGCGCTGCTGCATTTGCAGATCACGCGCAGTCAACGCCTCGTTGAATTCTTTGGCGGCTTCGTTAAATTGTTTGGTCTGATACGCGGCGGCGCCGGCGTTGAAGTGCAGACGAGGGTCCTCGGCTTTGAGTTTCAGCAGATGCTGATATTCCTTCAAAGCGTCTTCGTATTTTCCCGCATCGTATTGACGCAGGGCAGTGGAGGACGAGGCCAGCAGCGTCGCCGGCAGGAGCAAGAAAACCAAAAGCGCGACTGCTTCGCGGAAAGCGGTCTTGACCGGTGCGGTGACGCTGCTGGCCGATTGAACCTTCCGTTTGCGTTCCGGCAAAAACATTTCCGCCAGCAACAGCAAAACCACCACCGTCAGTGGCCAGTGGAAACGTTCGTGGTAACGCCGGACGTGCTTGATGGTGAGGTCGGATTTCGGCAGCGGGGCCAAGCCGCTTTCGTAAAGGGTGTCGATGGTTTTGGCGCCGCGCAGAGGCAGGTAAAACCCGCCTTCGGTTGCGCCGGCGATTTGTCGGAGCAGAGTTTCGTTCAATCGTGATTTGACGACGTTGCCCTGGTCGTCTTTAAGGTAATCGAGGTTTCCTTTCTCATCGCGAAGGCGCAACAGCTCCCCGTCGGCAGTGCCGATACCGATGGTGAAAATACGCAGGCCAGCCTTCGCGGCTTTCTTGGCGGTCTCCAGTGCGGCAGAGTCATGGTCTTCGCCGTCGGTAAAGAGCACGAGCACTTTGTAATTTTCCGCTTCGTCTTTGAAGGCGGCCAGGGCGGTTTCAATCGCTGCGGTCAAGGCAGTGCCGCCTTGTGGAATGATGTTCACATCCAGCGCATTGACACTTTGGCGAAAGGCTTCGTCATCCACGGTCAACGGGCATTGCAAAAAAGCGGTGCCGGCAAAGGCCACCAGCCCCAGCCGGTCGGACCTGGCCTGCTGCATTAAATCCAAAGCGGCATACTTCGCTTTGGTAAGCCGGTCTGGTTTCACATCTTCGGCGAGCATGCTGCGCGAGGTATCGATGGCCACCACGATGTCCAGCCCGCGTTGTTTGACTTCCTCCCAGTCAAAACCCCATTGCGGTCGCGCGAGGGCAATCAGCGCGAGAGTTACGGCCAGAACGATCAGGGCGAAACGAATCTTCCGGCGAGTCAGAGACACGCCGGCCATCAGACCGGCCAACAAGCGGGATTGAATGAATTGGGTGATGAGTCGTTGCCGCTTGCGCCACGCCCACCAGAGGAAGGCGATCAATAACGGCACGAGCGCCAGCACCAACCATAGAATTTGTGGATCGGCAAATCTCACGGCAGTTTTCTCCAGACGGTATTGCTCAAACCAATTTCCAGCAACAGCAAGAGCAGCCCCGGCCAAACGACCCAGGGAAACAATTCTTCGTGACGCGCAAATTTTTTAATGTTGGCCTCGGTTTTTTCCAATTGATCGATCTCCGCGTAAATTCGCTTCAGCGTGTCAGCGCTGTCGGCCCGATAATATTTTCCCTTGGTTTGATTGGCGATCTTCTGAAGCGTGTCCTCGTCGATGTCCACTTCCATCGGCACGTAAACTTTCCGGCCGAAGGCGTCGATGCGAGGAAAGGGCGCGGTGCCGCGAATACCGACGCCGATGGTGTAAACCTTTACGCCGAGAGTTTGCGCGGCTTCCGCGGCGGTCAGCGGTGGAACTTTGCCCGCGTTGTTCTGGCCGTCCGTCATGAGGATGATGATTTTGCTTTTGGATTTCAATTCGCGCAACCGGTTCAACGCCGCCGTCAGCCCCGAGCCGATGGCGGTACCATCTTCGATGGTGTTCAGATTCAACCGTTCAAGATTTTGCAGCAGAAAATCGTGGTCGAGCGTCATTGGCGCAGCAATATAAGCGCGTCCGGCGAAGGCGACCAGACCGATGCGGTCCCCGGGACGTCGGTCAATGAATTGTTTCAGGACCTCCTTGGCGATGGTCAATCGGTTCACGCGTTGGCCGCGCACTTCAAAATCCTCGGAGGCCATGCTGCCGGAGAGGTCGAGCGCCACCACGATATCGATGCCACTGGCTTTGATTTTTTCTTCGCTCGCGATCCTTTGCGGCTGCGCAAGGGCCACGATGAACAAAGCGAGGGTAAGCCAGCGCAGCTTCGCCAGCCAGCCGCCGGCCCGGGAACGGGTCATCTGGCCGATTCCTTTGACAAGTTGGGCTGAGGAGTAAAGGAAAGCGGGTGGTTGCCCGCGCCGGCCCTTCGACCACGCCAGCAGTGGCAGGAACAGAAGTAGCAGCAGAAAGTATGGTTGGGCGAAGGTCATGACTGAACGTGATCCTTGATGAGAGATTCCCGATGCGCGGTGTTCTCCGGCAGCACTGGTTCGGTTTCGTCCACCAGTTGCAAGGCGGAAGCGTGCAACTCTTGGAGTTCCGCCCGCCCGGGTTCGTAACGGGCAAATTTAACGAGGTCACAGCGCGTGAGGAATTCGCCCAGACCATTCTTTTGTCCCGGCGTCAACAAATCGGTCGCTTGCAGTTCATGTAAAAACTCCTCGGTAGTGCGGTCCGGCGCATGGAAATTGAATCGTTCCTCAAGATAAACGCGGACGGTATCGGAAACCAGGATACAAAACAGCCGGGGCTGATTCATCAACGCCAGCGCCTCTTTCAATTTTTGCCGGGCGCGAACGTGCGGCGGCACGATGACGATGGGTGACGTTTGCCGACGACGTTTTTGCCACCAACGCCAGGCGAAATAAGTAAGCGCGACGAACGCAAGAATGCCGAGTGTCCACCAAAGCCATTCCCACCCGCTGGGAATCACCAGGGGCGGTTTGATGGCGCGCAGGTCGTTTGTCGCTTGAGACGCGGACAGATTGGTCGTTGAGGAAGTGAGCGCGGAGAGATTGGTTTTCATCCGTGACGCCGACGTTTTTCTCGAGTTTCAAAAAATCGTCCCAGGGCCGCGGCATAAGGCTGATCGGTGCGCAACTGGATGGCATCGATACGGGCGGAGCGGAACAACCGCGCCAAATCGGCTTGCGAGCGGGTTTGTTGTTTTGCAAAGGCGGCGCGGTGGCGGGCATTGCCGGCGTTGACTTCGACGACTTCACCGGTTTCGGCGTCCTCAAGCACAAGGCGACCGAGCGGTGGCAGTTCCAGCTCGAAGCGGTCAGTGATGCGGACGGCCACGACATCGTGACGGCGATTCGCTTGTCGGAGCGCGGTATGCGAGGTGCGCGAGTTGGCTTTCGAAGTTGTGTTCTCAATCAGGAAGTCAGAGACGACGACGGCGATGGCTCGATGCGGCGTGACGCGGGTGAGAAATTCCAATGCGTGATTCAAGTCCGTGCCACGACGTTTGGGTTCGTGGAAAAGAATTTCGCGAATGACGCGAAGAACGTGACGCCTTCCTTTGCGTGGGGGAATGAATTTCTCAACCTCATCGGTGAACAGGATCAGGCCAACCTTGTCGTTGTTACGAATAGCGGAGAAAGCCAGCACCGAGGCAATCTCGGCAGCGAGTTCGCGCTTGGATTGTTCGCCGGAGCCGAACAGTCCGGAGCCGCTCACATCCACTACCAACATCAACGTCAATTCGCGTTCTTCGACAAACTTTTTAATGAAGGGATGATTCATGCGGGCGGTGACGTTCCAATCGATGGAGCGGACTTCGTCGCCCGGCTGATACTCGCGTACCTCCTCGAAGTTCATTCCCTGGCCCTTGAAGACGCTGTGATACTGGCCGGCGAGCGTTTCGCTGACGAGCCGATTCGTGCGAATCTCGATCTGCCGGATTTTTTTGAGAATCTCGCGGGGAATCATTGTTTGTAAACGTCAACGATTGGTTGCCGCATTATTAGTTTGAGGGTTTTCTAAAACTGATGACGGTTCGTAACTGAAACCAATCTTTGCTTTGTGTGCAGTCGCAGGACGAAGAGCTAAAGCCAACAGCCAGATTCCGACCGACAACACTATAGTCGAGGCTAAAATGAAGCCGAGTGATGGTCGATATTTCATGCCAGTGTCTTTTCAAACAACTCATCTGCATCACGGCACCGGCAGTTCATCAAAGATTTTCTGGATGATCGTCTCGCTGGTTTTTTCCTCGGCTTCAGCTTCATAGGTGATCGTCACGCGGTGGCGCAGCACGTCCATGCCGATGCTTTTCACGTCTTGTGGCGTGACGTAGCCACGTCCGCGCAGGAAGGCGTAAGCTTTGGCGGCGAGGGCCAGGGCAATCGTCGCACGCGGTGACGCGCCGAGTTGAATCAATCCTTGTAGTTGGATTTTGTAGTTGCCGGGGTCGCGCGTGCAGCAAACCAGATCGACGATGTAATCCTTGACCTTGTCGTCCACGTAGATGTCGTTGATGACTTCGCGGGCGTCGAGAATCTGTTTTGGAGTCACGACCGGCCCAGCGGTGGGCAAGTGCGAAGTGCGGGCCATGAGGTCGAGGATTTGGCGTTCTTCATCGCGAGAGGGGTAACCGATTTTGAGTTTGAGCATGAAGCGATCAACCTGCGCTTCGGGCAATGGATAAGTTCCCTCCTGTTCGATGGGATTCTGCGTGGCCAAAACCAGAAACGGTTCTTCCAGTTTATGGGATTGTTCGCCGATGGTGACCTGCTTCTCCTGCATGGCTTCGAGCAGGGCGCTTTGCACTTTGGCCGGCGCACGATTGATTTCGTCGGCGAGCACAAGGTTGGCGAAAATAGGGCCTTTGCGCGTGGTGAAGCCGCCGGATTGGGGGTTGTAAATTTGCGTGCCGATGACGTCGGCAGGCAGCATGTAGGGCGTGAATTGGAGGCGCGCAAACTTGACCTGGAGCGTGGCGGCGAGGGTTTTGACGGAGAGGGTTTTGGCGAGGCCGGGGACGCCTTCGAGCAAGACGTGGCCGTTGGCGAGCAGGCCGATGGCGAGCCGTTCGACGAGATAGGTCTGACCGATAACGACCTTGCTGATTTCACTGAAGAGGGGCCGCACAAAAGTGCTGGCTTCCCGGACGGTTTCGTTTATTGCGTTAATACCTGTATTCATCATTTTTGGCTACATTACTGACCCATCGACACGAAAACTAGAAAATGTGTTCAGAGAAATCTTTATGGACTTTGGCCATCATCTGGCACAGGATTTTCTGTAGCAAAGTTGATGAATAGTCTGTTTGTATCTCTTATTCAGCATTTTCGCCGCATGAAGACGGCGTACGTGGTTTTGTTGGCTTCATTGGGATTGGTGGTCCTGGCGTACATTTTGGTGCGGATCTATAAGGCGGATGTGATGATCTATCTGCCATTAATTGTTCTGTTCGGCGGGTTGGAGGCCAGTGTCCTGGTTTTTGCCATCGTTTGGTCGCAAGTAGATGGGCGTGTGCGGGCGGAACAAATCGCAAAGTTGGCCTCGGGGAAAGACCGATTGACCGTCACGTTGAATTCAATTGGCGATGGAGTCATTGCGACCGATACCGAGGGCAAGGTGGTTTCCGTCAACACCATGGCGGAGAAGTTGACCGGCTGGACGCAAAGCGAAGCGATGAGAAAACCGATCGGGAACATATTTCACACAATCCATGAGAAAACCAGAGAACGCCGTTCAAACCCCGTGGAAAACGCGATACGGGTCGGCGGCGCGGCGGGCTTGCAAAGCTCGACAATTTTAATTGCGCGCGATGGCACGGAACGAATCATTTCCGACAACACTGCGTCGATCCGGGACGAGCAGGGAAATATTTTCGGTGTCGTGGTGATATTCCGTGACATCACCGATAAGCAAAAATCCGAGGCGGAGTTGCTGATTGAAAGCAAAATGGAATCGATTAGCGCGCTGGCCGGCGGTATTGCGCATGACTATAACAATATCCTGACGGGCATCATCGGAAATATTTCGCTGGCCCGGATGTCCACCCATTCGCCGGAAATGTTGACGGGACGGCTGGATGCCATGGAAAAATCCGCCATGCGGGCAAAGGATTTGACGCAACAGTTGTTGACGTTTGCCCGCGGTGGCTCGCCGATCAGGAAACCGATACAGATTTCCAACTTGATCAAGGAGTCCGCGCAAATCGGTTTGCGCGGCGCCAACGTCAATAGCGAGTTTACGTTGCCGGCGGATCTCTGGCGGGTGGAAGTGGACGAAACCCAAATCCGGCAGACTATCATTCAATTGGTCATCAACGCCGTGCAGGCGATGCCCGATGGCGGGAAACTCGAGGTGCGGGCGGAAAATGTAGAATTGATCGGTGGCTTCACGTCGGCTTTGAAGCCCGGCAAATACGTCAAGATCTCAATCAAAGATTACGGAATGGGAATCAGCCCGGAACATCTGTCGCGGATTTTCGATCCTTATTTCGGCACCAAAAAGCATGCCAGCGGATTGGGATTGGCGACCGCTCATTCTGTCATCCGCCGGCACGACGGCCAGATCAAGGTGGAATCGATTGTGGGAGTCGGAACGACCTTCCACATCCATCTGCCGGCCTCCTTCAAGGTTGATATGACGGCGGCGACCGATCATATTCAACGGCAGTTTACCGGTCATGGCCGGATTCTTGTCATGGATGATGAAGAGGATATTTTATCCGTGGTGGGCGCGATGTTGGAGATAAACGGGTATGAAGTGAAAACGGCCAAGGATGGAGTAGAGGCTCTCGAATACTATAAAACGGCAAAGCGCGAGGGCAAACCCTTCGCGGTGGTGATTATGGACCTGACTATTCCAAACGGCATGGGCGGTCGCGAAGCCATACGCTTGCTCAAGGAAATGGACCCGCAGGCCAAGGCGATTGTTTCCAGTGGATATTCCTATGACCCGGTGATGTCCGACTACCGTAAATTTGGTTTCAGCGGCATCGTTCCCAAACCGTACCGCATGGAAGAAATGGGCCGCGTGTTGGCGGAGGTTATTAACCAGCCCGAAGCCTTGGAAACGGGCTAAAAGCGCAACCTTGCTTCAGCAATGTCGCGTGCAATCTGATCCGTAAGGGCCTCGGTGGAAGAAAATTTTTGTTCCTCGCGCAATTTCTCGACAAAAGTGACTTCCAATTCTTTGCCGTAAAGGTCGTCGCCAAAATCGAGTAGATGCACTTCCACGCGAAGTTGAGGTGCCGAGTTTTGCAGGGTGGGTCGATAGCCGATATTCAAAACGCCGCGGTGCGTTTCTCCCTGCATCGTGGCTTGAACAATATAGACGCCGTTTGGTGGCAGCATCAAACCGGACACCTCAAGATTGGCGGTGGGAAAGCCGAGTTGACGACCGAACTGATCTCCCCGGACGACGTGGCCCGCGAGCGAGTAAGCGCGTCCCAGCATCTGGGTGGCAAAATCCAGTTTGCCTCCCCGAATGGCTTCACGAATGCGCGTGCTGCTGACTGCCTTGCCATCCAGTGAGACCGCCGCCAAACCATGCACAGTGATGTTAAGTTCCGCTCCCAACGTTCTTAGCAACGCGACGTTGCCGCTCCGCTGGTGGCCGAAGGTGAACACGCTGCCGACACATAAACTTTGAATGTGACCAAGTTCATGCGCCAGTCCGCGGATGAATCCTTCGCCGGTTTGTTCGCTGAACGGTTTGTCGAAATTGATCAGCAGCAAAGCGTCGCTGCCGAGGGATTCGAGAGAGCGCAGTTTTTGGGGCAGGGAATAAATCAGTGGTGGCACGCGATCGGGCGCCACGACTGTATTCGGGTGGCGATCAAACGTAATTACCAAGGCGACGGCTTCGTGCTGGCGGGCGTCGCCGATGGTTTGCCGGATGACTTGTTGATGCCCCAGGTGAACGCCATCAAACACTCCGATGGCCATGCAGACTTTACGCGGGCCGGGTTTCAGTTCGCTGGCGGCGTGGATGATATTCATAGCTGGTTCGCGATGTACGCGACGAGCTTGGTGGCAGGCTGTCGGCCCGGAAGCATCATAATTGTTTCACACACCACGCATCACGTAACATGTTCCTCTGTCAACTCGCGAGTTTTAGAAACGGAATGACTCGTTTTTCCAGTTCTCCGAAAGACAAATTCAGGGCGGCGTCGAGCGGGATGGCTTCCGCGATGTCAAACTTTCCGGAAACAGTTCTTCGCAGCGTTGCCAGATGCGCACCGCAGCCCAGTTTCTGGCCCAACTCCTGCGCCAATGTCCGGACATAGGTGCCTTTGGTACAGGCAACTCGGAAATGGCCGCGTGGCTCGATGTAGGCGGTAAAACGAAAACTGTAAATGTGAATCAGGCGCGGCCGACGTTCCACTTCGATGCCTTTACGAGCCAGCTTGTAAAGCGGCACGCCATTTTTTTTGATTGCGGAAACCATCGGTGGCATTTGCATTTGATCGCCGATGAATGTGGCCGCCAGTTCGTTCAACTGTTTCACGGTGGTGGGCGGAACGGGCAGGGAAGCGACGAGTTCCCCGTCGGCATCGAAGCTGTCCGTGGTTTCGCCAAACTTGACGGTGCCTTCGTAAACTTTGTCGGAGGACATCAGTCTTTCCGACAGTTTGGTGCCGCGACCCAGCACGATGATGAGCAGACCGGTGGCGTTGGGATCAAGCGTGCCGCAGTGGCCGACTTTTTTGATTTGGAACTGGCGACGAATGGCATCCACGACATCGTGAGAGGTTGGTCCGACCGGCTTGTCGATGAGATTGGCACCATCGAGTGAATCAAATTCGCGCATGAAAAATCAGTGGGCGGAATTAAGGGCCTTTTTAACGGCTGCAATCACCTCTCGCTGCACCGACAGCGGTTTGCCGCGGATGCGGGCACCGGCGGCGGCATGGTGTCCGCCACCACCAAATTGGCAGGCAATGTGGTTGACGTTCACGCGATTGTTTTTAGAGCGCAAACTGATGCGAGTCAGCTCCGGTTCGATTTCTTCAAACACGCATGCGATGACCACCGGTTCAATGTCGCGGATGTGGTCGATCAACCCTTCGGATTCGCTGGTGTCGGCGCCGGTGCGTGCGTAATCGGCCTTCTTCAACCACAGGTAGGCGATTTGATCGTTGTGTGTGAGGTGAAAATGATTATAGACGTGGCGCAGGAGTCGTACGCGAGAGAGAGGATAGGATTGATAAACTTCGTCGCAGATTTTGGCCAGGTTTGCGCCGCGTTTGACCAGTTCGCCGGCGACATGATAAGTGCCAGGACGGGTGGTAGGATATTGAAACGAGCCGGTGTCAGTCGAAACGGCGGTGAACAAGCAATCGGCAATGGGCGGCGTGATCGGCCAGCGCGCGGTCTTCAGAAGGCGAAAGATAATTTCTCCAGTGGATGGGTTCTTGGCCAGTACCCAGTTCAAATCCGCGTAACGGGTGTTGCTTGCATGATGGTCAATGTTGATAAGCAACTTTCGCTTTGCGATGCATGCGCCGACTTTGCCGAGGCGCTCGAAGCTGGCGGCATCGGTGGCGATGACGCAATCGAATTTGGAGCCGCGCCGGGGTTTCTGAAAGAGCTTGTCGGGATCAAGGAACTCATACTTCTGCGGAATGGCATCTTCNNGTCAAATTTCATCCCGGCCCGCGGTTTTTTGATGAGATGGTCCGGGTCGAGAAAGGCAAGCTTGCGGGGGACGCCATCTTCGTTCCAGCAGACAACCTTTTTTCCCTGGTTCTGAAGGGCGAGGGTCAGTCCCAGTTGCGAGCCGATGCAATCACCGTCCGGACGCACGTGTCCAACCACGCAAAAGGTTCGGCAATCACGAATACTGTCGAGGATGCGATTGATGATTTTGGGTTGAGAATTCATTCGTTGGGCATGGATTGTTCCAGTTCGCCAATGATGGCTAGAACCCGGTTGCCTCGGGCGATGGATTCATCAAGCATGAACCGCAATTGCGGCGTGTATTTTAGAACGATGGATTTGGCGACGAGACCCTGAATGCGCTTGCGGTGTTGCACGAGCAGTTGAAATCCACGCTTTTGTTGCTCGGCATTGCCCAGGATACTAACGAAGGCCGTGGCCGAATGCAGGTCGCCAGAGACGCCCACATCATTGACCGAGATCAATCCGGCGGTGCTGACGGGGAACTCGCGGCGGATGACTTCGCCAATCTGGCGCTTTAATAATTCTCGCACCTTCTGAAGTCTGAGGGAAGGCATGGTTTGTATCTGTGTTCGTTGAAAAGTTGAAAAGTTGAAACTTTATCTCGTTCAATTGGATCAACGAATTAGCGATTCAACGTCTGTCATTAAAGTTTTTGAGTAACCTTCTCGATGGTGTAACATTCGATGGTATCGCCCGGTTGAAATTCGCTAAATCCCTCAAGCCGGATGCCGCACTCCATGCCACTCCGCACCTCGTTGACCTCGTCCTGAAAACGACGAAGGGTTTGAATGGCGCCTTCGTAAATCAATCCCTTGCGCCGCAGCACGCGGACTTTGCCGCGGACGATGCGGCCGCTGTTGATAATGCAACCCGCCACCGGGCTGCCCTTGGACAGTTCAAAAATTTTACGCACTTCGGCTTCGCCGATGACGACTTCCTTCAGGATCGGGTCGAGCAGACCAGCCATGGCCTCGATCACCTGATCGATCAATTCATAGATGATCGAGTAGAGTTTGATTTGGACGCCTTCGCGCTTGGCGATGTCGGAGACGCCATTGTCGATCCGGGTGTGAAAGCCGAGAACGACGGTGCCAGAGGCCGAAGCCAGCAAGACGTCGGATTCCGTGATGGTGCCAACCGCGCTGTGAATGACCTCGAGTGACACTTTTTCGGAACTGTTTTTTTTCAGCGCCTCAACGATCGCTTCAACGGACCCCTGTGTGTCCGCTTTGACCACGACCTTAAGCACTTTGGCGGTACTGGAGGCCATGGTGTCGAACAGGTTTTCCAATGTGACCTTGGCGCGAGTTTCCTGCCCCAGGGCGCGCGCCTCCATGCCGCGTTTCTCAGCCAAGTCGCGGGCGTTTTTGTCGTTTTCCACGGCGCTGAATTCCAGCCCGGCTTCCGGCACCCCATTCATGCCGAGTAATTTGACTGCGACGGACGGTCCGGCTTCCTTGAGGCGCTTGCCTTCTTCGTTGATGAGCGCGCGGACTTTGCCCCAATACTGGCCGCAAATCACTGCATCGCCGACGTGCAACGTGCCTTTGCGCACGAGCACAGTGGCTGTGGGGCCGCCGGGTTCGAGGCCGGACTCGATCACATTGCCCTTGGCGTGGCGGTCAGGATTGGCCTTGAGCTCCAGCAAGTCTGCCTGGAGCAAAATCATTTCCAGGAGTTTATCCACGCCTTGTTTGGTCAGCGCGGAGACATCGACAAAAATTGTTTCCCCACCCCAATCATCCGGGACCAATCCCTTTTCCTGCAATTGCTGGCGCACCCTCATCGAGTTGGCGTTCGGATGATCGCATTTATTGACGGCCACGATTATCGGGACCTTGGAGGCTTGCGCGTGGCTGAGCGCTTCGAGGGTCTGTGGCATCACGCCATCATTGGCCGCGACAACGAGAATAACGATATCCGTCACGTTTGCTCCGCGGGCGCGCATGGAGCTGAAGGCGGCATGGCCGGGCGTGTCAAGAAAGGTGATTTGCTGTAGTTCGTTTTTCCTTTCCGGATGCGGGAAGGAGATGGTGTAAGCGCCGATGTGTTGAGTAATGCCACCAGCTTCACCGGCGGCGACATCGGATTTGCGGATGACATCGAGCAACGTGGTTTTGCCGTGGTCAACGTGCCCCATAATGGTCACGACGGGCGGTCGCGGTTTCAGCGTTTCCGGCTTGTCTTCGACGTCCAGCTCAACCTTCTATTCGGGAGCGTGAACAAGTCCGCTGCCGCGCTCTCGCTTTTCCAGCTCAAAACGGAATCCGTATTTAGCGCAAACTTTTTGCGCAATCACCTCGTCGATGGCTTGATTGACGTTCGCGAAGACGTTCAGCTCCATCAGATCCGCGATGAGTTGGAACGGTTTGCGTTTAAGTTGCTCGGCAAGTTCGCGCACGACAATGGGTGGCTTGAGCGTGATGAGTTCACCCGTCGTCGGAGGGATAAATCTTTGGGCGGTCAGTCTGAGCGCATCGGCGCTCCCGCCGCTTAGCTTTTGGGTGCCACTTTGCTTCTGGCCGGGTAAAGGTTGCGCAGTGGGCGTAGCGCCGACGTCACGGACACTGCGAAAGTCGCCACGCCGGGTGAACTCAGTTTTGCCGCTGGGTACGGAACGCGGAGAAAACCTGGCGGGACCGGGTTTTTGTTCCGCCCGCGGCGCCGGTTTGACAGGCAACTGAACGAAGCCCACTTTATCTCCCAGTCGCGGGCCGGCTGGCGGCGGTGGGGGTTTGACCGTCTCAGGCGAGGGTTTCGTCGGTTCGATGGTTTCCGGGGTGCCAGGCACCTTTTGGTTGGCTTCGTTTGCCGGGACAACTTCCGTCTCCGCGCCGGCAACCGAAACCGCTGCGGCTTTATCAAGGTCATCTGCAACCGGAGCCGTGGGTTCGGTGACTAAAATGATTGGTTGGGGAGCTGATGACGGGACCGGAGGTGCAGCGGTGATTACCGGCCTGCCGCCCGTGAGTTGTAGTTCCAGAAATTCAGCGGTGATTTTATCGAGCGAACTGGAGGCGACGCGTGCGGCAACAATGCCCAGCTCCTTGGCCTTGGCAAGGACTTCCTTGTTTTCGAGGCCAAGTCTTTTCGAAATGTCGTATATGCGGACGGGCATAGTTATTTAAATCAGTTTCTTCGAGCCAAAATTGCCACAAAGTCTTCATCGGCTTAAAATACAGACGATGTGTGTCTTGAACTCATAAACTCACGCTGCACTAAGTAACCGACGGTTCACCGATTTTTATGGTGCGGCGGGACACTTCCGCGCCGACGGCTTTTTTAATGGTGGCGGCGTGGTCGCCAATGCCGGGAATACCCGCCAAGTCGCTTACATCAGCCTGCAATAAATCTTCCAGACTCGTCAAACCATGATGCACCAGCGTATCCGCTTGCTCCTGGGAAACGCCTGGAATGGCCGCCAGCAATTCCACGGCCTTTGCCACTTTTTCTGCAAAGCCCATCGTGACTACCACTTCGGGCAGAATATCCACCTGCCAGCCGGTAAGTTTGGAGGAAAGTCGGGCGTTTTGCCCGCGCTTGCCAATGGCCAGCGAAAGCTGGTCCTCACTGACGATGATTCTGACTCGTCGATTGGCTTCGTCCAGGTCGAAGGTTTTCAATTGTGCTGGCGCCAACGCGTTGGTGATATACGCCTTGATATTGGTCTCCCATTTGATGATGTCCACTTTTTCATTGTTCAGTTCGCGGACGATATTTTTGACCCGTTGACCGCGCAGGCCGACGCACGCGCCGACGGGGTCAATTTTTCCGTCGCGCGAATGGACCGCAAGCTTGGTGCGAAAACCGGGTTCCCGGGCAATGGCTTTGATTTCGATTGTGCCGTCGTTGATTTCGGACACTTCCAGTTGAAATAGCTTGATGACAAACTGCGGGTCAGCGCGGGAGAGAATGATTTCCGGGCCGTGCGGGCCATCTTCAACCGCTTTGACGTAGCAACGAATCCGCTCACCGATCTGGTATTCCTCAGTCGGCACACGTTCGCGGTTGGGCAGCAAAGCCTCGTATTTGCCCAAATCAACCGTGACATCTGAGCGATCAAATCGACGCACAATTCCGCTGATGATGTCGCCGACGCGATCCTTGAATTCAGTCAGGATCAGTTGCTTTTCCGCCCGGCGAACATGTTGCATAAGGGATTGTTTGGCGTATTGGGCAGCGATCCGGCCAAACCCGGTGGGCGTTACCTCCACTTCAATTTCATCACCGAGTTGGGCATCGGCTTTGATGCGGCGTGCGTCAAACACGGAAATCTGATCGTGCTTGGAAAGAACTTTGTCGGAGACAATGAGCTTGGCAAAGGCCTTGATGTCGCCAGATTTGGGATCAATGGCGCACCGAAGTTCGCGGGCCGGGCCGACCGCTTTCTTGGCGGCAGAAACCAGGGCCTCTTCCACAGCAGCGACAAGGATATCACGGCTGATACCCTTTTCTCGCTCCCAATATTCTAAAACAGTTAAAAAATCAGCGTTCATAAGCTCACGCCGGCGTGTCACGCGAGGAACAAAAAAGTCGGCAGAATAATCTCCGACTTCGCGCGCTGGCAGACCAGCAATCTGTCTTTATGGAGTGAGGCTAAGTTTTGCGTCCGTGGGAGTCAAGTTGCAAATCCCGTTTGTTTTAGCTGCTCCGATGCGGTTTGGGCACTGCATCGAGCCAGAAACAGACGGAACTAACACTGAAACAAAGAGTTAAGCGTGAGAATTCAGACCCAAAGCCATTCATGCGGTTGGTTTATTGAGAACTGGAGGGCCATTGAAGAAAGCAATGATGGTCATGGTTGGCGCTTTCCAGTTTTTCCTTTTGCAGGAGTCGCGGGCCTAACGGTTGACGCTGGCAAATGGAGCAAGCTCAACCAAGAGAACCAAGAGAACAAACCGTATGCGGACGCCGTCATCCGCACCATTTCGAAATGGGACGGAAACGAAATTTCGCAAGGCGTCAGTTCCAAGTTCAAGGCCGAATAACTGAGAAAAGACTTTTCGATGTTCCGCCGGTTGGGAAAACCAAGGAAACGTAAAGGCTTAAATTNNATTAAATGGGCGGGGGAATACTTCGGTGGTAACCGAGCCTGGGAGATTGATTTTGGGTTGCTACCGTCAAAACGAAAACCGTGCCCCGCCATTTAAGTCTGACGGGATATTACAGAGTCCAAACCCGGCAAGTGGCAGGTGCCGAGTTTTGCCTTGCCTGCCGCGATGACTTGCGAACAATGCCCGCGCATGAATGTCTCTCCTCGCATTGTCCTTCGCCTGGTGGTTCTCCTGTTGCTCGCCGCCAGTCACGTTGGGGCGGCCGATGAGAAAACCTCCGACACCAACGCCGTCTGGCTCGCCGAGCATTACACCAAATACGAGCACCGCATTCCGATGCGCGATGGCATGCGGCTGTTCACGCGCGTCTATGTGCCCAAGGACGATTCGCAAGCATGGCCCATCATGCTCACGCGAACACCATACGCGCTGAAGCCCTACGGCGCGGACAACTACAACGCTCCCAGCGGCTCGTTTGACACGCTGGCCAGGGACAGCTTCATCCTCGTCATGCAGGACGTGCGCGGACGCTTCGCCTCGGAGGGTACCTATGTCCATGTTCGTCCATTCAACCCGAATAAAGGGCCGAAGGACGCGGATGAAAGCTCCGACGCATGGGACACCATCGACTGGCTCGTGAA
>PLJQ01000424.1 GCA_003140275.1 Limisphaerales bacterium | reverse complement strand
AAGGCAGGGCTCTGCAAAAGCCTCATCCGTCGGTTCGATTCCGACCCTCGCCTCCATACGCAAGTGGCTGGCCGAGGACAAGTTGGGAAGTCAGGCCGGTCAAGTGTGTATGGAATTGTGCATAAAATCAGTCCGTTGAGCACAAGGCAGTCAAAAGGCATCCACTAGGCCGCCAGAAGTCGCTAACAAGTCGGCACGGTTCTATGGGAGGCTCGTAACCAAGACGAGCCATGAAACAACGCTACCATGTTTTTCGACGCGAAAACGGGATTTATTATTCCCTCGACACCCTGACCAAGAAACGGGAAAGCCTGAAAACCACCGACGCTGAAACCGCCCGGCGCCTCATCAACGCGCAGAATGAAGCCTGCAAACAGCCGGCTGTGAATCTGCAAATCGCCCAAGTTTATTTGCAGCACAGCGACCCTGATTTTGTCAAACGCAACTGGCAACACGTCATGGACGAAATGGGCCGGACCAAATCCGGCAGCACCAAAAAGCGGTGGGATGTTGCCATCAAGGACAAGGCGTTTGACCAGATTCGCTGCCTTGCCTTGATCAAAACCCAGGCGGAGCATTTGCTGGATGCGATGCACACCGGCACGGTTTCAACGAACGTCTTTTTGCGGCGCATTCACAATTTCGCCCTCGACATGAACTGGCTGCCCCGTTCCATCATTCCCAAGCGGCAGTGGCCGGCGATCCAGTTCAAGGAAAAGCGCGCCATCACCTTTGATGAGCACCAAGCCATTGTCGGTCGCGAGAAAAATCCGGAGCGCAAAAAATTTTACGAATTGTGCTGGCATCTTGGCGGCAGCCAGGGCGACATCGCCTGTTTGAAGGGCGAGGACATGGATTGGGAAAACCAGACGATCAGTTTTACCCGCAAAAAGACCGGCGTGCCGGTCATTCTGCATTTGGGCGAAGATGCGTTGAATTTGCTGAAGGATTTGCCCGGCGAAGGTCTATTGTTTCCATATCTGTCGCGCGTCCGCGCCGGTGACCGGGCAACTGAATTCAAACAACGTTGTCGGGGGCTTGGAATTGAGGGCATCTCGCTGCACAGCTACCGCTATGCGTGGGCAGAACGCGCCAAAACGTGCGGGTATCCCGAACGGTTCGCGCAGGAGGCGCTGGGGCATAATTCCGTGGCAGTGCATCGCGCCTACGCAAAGCGAGCCAAAATGAAATTACCGAGCCTTGAAGAATATGAGAAAAAGGCTGTATCATTGCCCACAGCAGTGAACTGGTGATTGAGGAAACAGACAACAAAATCACCGCATCGTTTATGGCTCTAACTTCCTGCAAAGAATGTGGCAATTCCGTCAGCACACAGGCGGTTGCCTGCCCTCATTGCGGCGCGCCGCAACAACCGCCTGTGCTGCCACCGCTTCCCGTTCAACCGCCGCCCTTGCTCCAAGCGAAGGAAGAAACGATTTATTCCGCCAATGCTGTTATCGTAACCAACATGCGGGTAATCATCGGGGGAGCGACCTATGCGTTGCGAAACATTACGTCAGTCAAAATGTTGTTCACACCGCCGCGACTCGTAAAGCCGATCCTGCTTCTCATCGTTGGCCTGCTGATTTTGCTGGCCGCCTTCATGCCAATAAATGAAAACGCCCCTGCTCCAGCAGGTGTTTACGTCATTGCAGGAATGATGATTGGCGGAGCAATTCTGTGGATGTGCAGTGCAAAAACCATGTATCACGTTGGCCTTTCGAGCGCGTCAGGCGAAATCCATGCGCTTAGTTCCAAAAATAGAGCCGACATTGAACGAGTCGTGTTAAGCATCAACGAAGCCATTGTGAAGCACCAATAGAGCAGACATTTGCTCTGGCCGTGACCAACGCGCTTTCTTGCTTCGCTTCACCGGCTGATGGTCGGCCCTGTCTCCCTCACGACCACGCCGGTTCCGTTCCGCAAAAAGCGCGCTCGTCACGAGCGACATTAGCGCAACGCCGAACGATCGGCGTGCTTCCGTCTGCGGCACGGCAGCGGTCGTTTCGCTTCGGCTCCGTTCCAGCCGTCTCTCCACCTGCGCTCCACTTTCCCGCTTGTCGAACCGCAGACCGAAGCAAAATTAAGACAAGACCAGTTCACAACTTTACGAGGTGCGATTTTGCGTCACCACGTTGTTGACTTTTCATTCGTCGGCACAATAAATATTTATTTGGTTTATGGCGTTAATCCAATGCAGAGAATGCGGCAAGTCCGTTAGCACGGAGGCTAATACCTGTCCTCATTGTGGCGCCCCACAGCGAAAACCGTTACCACCGCCCGTTCAATCGCCCCCGTTAATCCAGCAAAAGGCAAATGCCCCGGAAGAAACTATCTATTCTGACAAGGTTGTAACTGTAACACCCACGCGAGTGATTATTTTGGGAACAACTTATGCGCTGCGAAACATCACGTCGGTAAGAATGGCGTCCACATCTCCGCAGATTGCAGGCGCAATTTTGCTTCTGCTTTTGGGCATTTTTCTTTTATTGCTCACAATCCTCCCATTTAACGAAAACAACTATCGCCCAATTCCTGGTTTGATTTTGGGCGGGGGCATAATCGTTGGAAGCATTATTTGGATTTGCAGCCGAAAACCTGATTATCACGTTGATATTTCCAGTGCATCCGGTGAACTCCATGTGCTGACTTCAAAAGACAAAGCCTACATCCAGCGTGTCGTGCAAAACATCAACGACGCCATTGTGAGGTATCAATAGACTTAACCGACCGCCAATTCGTGCGCCAGGGAATATAATTCTCGCACGACACCTTTAATTTAGAGATGCCTGCGGCTGCGAGTCGAAAGACTTGTTCTCCACCACTACAATTTCCCGAATCTTGGGCTGACCTTCGGCGAGCAGCGGATGATATTTCGCCGGTAACGGTGTGATGAATGACAATTCCAGCCGGTGCATGGCGGTTTCAATTCGCCGGAGTGCGTTGCCGCGAATCATGATTTCATGCGTTGCGAACGACAGATGGAGCAGTTGTTCTTTGTCGTCAGTGTTGAATTCAGCGAACGCGAACTGATCGAGCGGTAGCAGAAGCAAACGCCCCGGCGAAATTTCAATCCGAAGGCAACGCGCCTGCGGGTCAGTGGTGTAACATTCGGGTGACTTGGTGTTCATGTTTTTGTTGGTGTTGATGACGGCGGGATTTTTTCAGACGGCAAAACGTGTCGGCAGTCCGCTGGCCGAATCGGAGGAGATAACCATGAAGCCGATCCCAAAGCCGATTTGCATGGCGCGGACGAAAACCGTGCGCCAGTTCCAACGCCAGCGGCCTGTGACCGGAACGAATCAGGTTCTCACGCAGTTGAATTTTATCCGGCGTGAAAATGCGGATGCCGCGCCGACCGCGCGAAATGGTGACATACCATTGCTGCGCATTGGTTGCGGCCTTGATGGTGGAATCGGAAAAAAGAACATGATCCACCGTCTTACCTTGCGAACCATAGGACGTAACGGCGTAGCCAGGAAGGAACTCGCGAAAACTTTTTTCCAAAATCCGGCCGTCAGCCAATTCAATTCCGCCATCGGCGCGGACAGCCTTGACTGTGACCAGTTCCCCATTTGTCGTGCGCGCACCAGCGGCCAGTTTGCGATTGGCCTTGAGGTGCAGCCGCTCACCTTCAGCAATTGCAATTTCGCGCGGGAGGCAGACGGTAATTTTGTCGAGCAACTTGTTTGAGACTGTGACGCATTTCCCGTTCACTTCGACTAGCACGCCAGTCTTAACGATGCCCAACAATTTTCCATTTGCGCCCGGCATGGCCTGCCACACCTTTTGATTGAATACAATCACGCCATCTTTCGGATAAAACCGTGCATCGCGCTTCTGTGCATTCGTCAGGTCACATTTGTCCAATGCTTGAACGGTGACATCATTTGCGCCGAGCAATCCTTTTAACTTTAGCGCATCGCGCACCCGCGAGTTGACGCGGTGGACTTCCGCCCAAGTCTGCGACACAACCACGGCGGAAGCCTTTTGTTCTGCGAGGCGGAGATATTCATCAGCCAGCTTGTCAGCCTGTTGGCCCAACCCGCAGGAAACAATCGCGCCCATCTGGTCGAGCCGCTTGAACGATTCCACCAATTTCCCAGCCGCCGCCGCTTCAACGGCTTTGCGATATTGCTTGATGCGCGCTCGTTCATTCTGATTGCGAGCCAGCGCCGGGTCTTGCCGTCGAATCGTGTGCAATTCAACCGGTTTGATGCCGGAATACCGTTCAATGGCCAGCAGCGCATCGGAGGCTTCGACCGCGCCGTGTTGGCGTGTATCGCCGGAAAGAATGACTCGCGCGTTCCGTTCGCGTGCAAGTTGCAACAACTGGTGCATCTGACGACCACCGATTTGGCCGGCCTCATCCACAACTACTACCGCGCCAGCGGCCAGTTCACCCTTGATCAAAAAATGGGCAATCGTCGTTGGCGACGGGAAACCTGCACTTTCCATTTCCATGACTTGCTGACGCTGTGGCGCGAGCACAATGACGCGCCGGTCTGAATGCCGGACTTGCTCAACCAGTTCGCGCAGGACAAAACTTTTGCCTGTGCCAGCACCGCCACGAAAAAGTGACACGGTGTTGGTTGAACGCAGCAATGCGTCCAAAGCACGGCGTTGTTCGTCATCCAATTTTGGATTCACCGGCTGCGGATCCTCCACGAAGGGACGGCAAGCCCCCACACCGTCCTTGACGCGCTGGACAATTTCCATCTCGCGTAACAACACTTCGCGCAACGTCACTTCATTGGGGTGTTCAGGATCGCGGATGTAATTGCGCTGGCGTGTGAATTCCTTGAGTTCAGCCAGCGTAAAATTTTCGCCGCGCGCCCGTTCCAATGTCTGTTGCCACAACTGGCATTCCAGCACGACCGAGTTGCGGTCGAACAGATGATCTTCGGCCCATTGCACCGCCTCACCAATGTCAACGCGCCTGTCCGCAATGGCGACCTGCTCCGAATTATTGGGGGGTTTGCGTAACGAAGCGCGCTCGGCTTCGCTCAACTGTGAGTCCCACAAAGTCCGCAGGGCATCACGACTCAAATCCTTTTGTTTCCGTGTCCGATGTTCAACGGCAAGTTTTGCGCGCAACTCCTTGATGTTTGCGCCTGCAAACTCTGGCTTGTCGGCAAGCAACTTCGCCAGTGCCTTATCAATCTCCGCGTCTCGTTTGGAAAAACGGTCGCAAATTTCCTCGGAGACGCCTTCGATTTTGAAATCACCACGCGCCTGGTTGTGGATTTGATAACCGAAACTCCGCAGTTGGCGGGCAAGCTCATGGTAATAGACGTTCTCGGCGAATTTTCGCGCCCGCAACAGTTCGTAATTTTGCAATGCCTTCCAGCGTTGCTCCACCGGATCAAAAGTTGCGTTGAAGACGACGCAATGCGTGTGCAAATGCGGATCGAGGGCGCGGGAGGTGTCATGGGTGAACAACGCCGCCGCAAAATTGCCGGTGGAACGGTCGCCATGCCCACCACCAATCCGAACGCGGGTTGCGGCAAATGTTTCAAGTTCCTGCAATGCCGACCTGACAGCGTGCGTATGCGCTTCGATGATGCGGTCATCCGCCCCAGCCAGAGCCGCGACTGAAACTGATTTGGGCGGCGAGAAAGTGAAATCATAAAACACCCGCCGGTTGACTTCCTCTTTTCCATTTCCGATCCGCACCGTGTTCAGCCGTTGCGTCAATGTCTCACCTGTGGCGGGATGTTGGTTTTCACAGAGCCGCAGGAAATCGTCCGCGCGAACCTTGCCGGACAAGCCAAGCTGTTTCGCGCCCACTCCCATCCACTGGCCGGCCACACGCTGTCCTTCATCGTAGTAATCGCCGACGCAAAGGTGTTCCTCAAAGTATTCCTTGGCGTTCGTCAAATTGTATTGCGTCTTGGCAGTCAGCACGGAAGTCAGTGTCCCAAAACCCCGGCTTCATTTTGTGTAAAGGTTACACAAAACGACCGGGGGAAACTGCTTCACTGGTCGGCATGAAAAGAAACCAGTCCGCGTCTTCAGGATTCAGCCGGATAATCTGCCGGTGGTGTCCGCGCGGCCTTCCTCTCTGCTTATGCTAACACCAACCACCGCTGAATTACGCACCGCCATTGAAGTCTTAAAGAAACTCGGCGAGCGCATCAACACCGACGCCGCCCATTCCGTCATCCAGTTGCCGGACACAAGCCTGAATGACCATTACGCCGGTCGAATCGAAGTGCGTGCCATTGAACAAACCAACCGCATTGAGACCGTCGCGGGACAACTCAAGAACTGGCGCGACGAACTGTTGCAGCAAAGGAGGCAAAATGTATCTCAATCTGTTTAAGGCAGGACAAGCCAGACCCCTTGATAAATCAAGGTTTCCGTGTTGCAAGAACTGTTGCGCGAATGTTGCGCCAGATGTTGCCAAGATGAAGCGCTTCCGCGTTGCGTGCCATGTTGCACTCGATGTTGCGTCAAACATTGCCGCAATACCGCGTTTGCTGTCAGCCAGTGTGTTGCGTTCGCGTTGCCTTCGCCATGAATAGGACTGTCATCCCACCTGATGCGTTGAATCGTTTCCGCCAGGCTGCGTCACAATTTGCGGGCAGTGTTGCGCCTCGTGCTTCACGGCTGTTGACACTGAAAGACGACATCGCTGCGTTGCGCCAGCGTGGTGTTTCCTATCGTGCGATCAGCGAATTGCTCGAACAGAGCGGCATTGGTGCATCGGCATCGTGCGTTATGCGCTTCTGCCGACGCGCCCTGAAAGAAAGACGTTTGCGCAAACCATCCGTTGCGCAACGTGTTGCGCGAAAAAGTGCGCCGGAGGCTGCGGCCAAAACTGCGCTATCCAGTGCGCCGATTGCGTCCAACCATTTTGCGCCGTCCGCGCCTGTCCCAACCGGAAGTGCGCCGGCGAAAACACGCGGCCCGCACATCGCCAAAGTTGAACTCCTTAACCCTGATGAAAAATATGATTAAACGTCTCGACCTCATCCTCAATGGCAAGGGCGGCGTAGGCAAAAGTTTCTTCGCCGTCAATTTTGTCCAGTATCTCAAGGACAAAAATGTCTTCCACACCGCCTGTGACTGTGACAATGAAAATTCCACGCTGAAACGGTTTCACGACGAGGCCGAATTTTTGGATCTGGCCCAGCCGCGCGCCTTGGACGCCATGTTTCATGCGTTCGAGAAAACCGATCTGGTCATGGTGGATTGTCGCGCGGCCTCAACCGACGTGCTTTTCGATTACTTCGATGAAATTGATCTGCGTGGAACGCTGCAAACTTTGTCGGTCGCACTGACCCTCATCGTGCCCGTCAATCACGAGACCGACAGCGTTGACCAACTCCAGCGCATCGTCAAAAAGCTGGAAAACGCCTGCTCTTATGTCGTGCTGCGCAACGAGGTTCACGATGACACGTTTGCGGTTTATGACAAATCCGTTGCCCGTCAGCGGTTAAGAAAAGACTTCGGCGCAAAGGAAATCACCATGACGCGGTTGCAGCCCTGGCTGGTCGAGGAATTGAGCCTTAAAAATCTTACCATCACTACTGCCGTCAAGGACGGCACGTTTCATTTGCTGGATCGCCAGCGCCTGCAAACGTGGCAGCGAAAACTTTACACCGAAATTGAATCGGCGGCGGAACTATTGCCGCCCGCAAAATCATGAGTGCGACCCCAAAAGAGACAAAGCCGGACTTTGACGAGGAATTTTTGCAAACGCTCTCGCAATGGCGTGAACAGCATAAAATTCGAGACGATGATGCGGTTTATCTCCTCGTGGAATTGTTTCGGATTCACCAGAAACATTGGGATCAACTGCGACAACGCCAGATGCCGTCGCTCGACCAATTCCGCAACGACATCGCCGCCATCACCGAATCAGCCAACGTTTTCAAAGAAAAGTCCGCAGAATTGATTGAAGCGCTTGAAACCAGTCCTGCTGCCGCCCCCGTTAAAACCATTCCATCATCGGCAGCGATTTACGCTGCTTCTGCGGCGTTGCTTGGCGGTCTGCTGATCGGTCTGGCTCTTGGAAAACTTTTATTATGAAACTCGATTTTATTCCGCTCCATTGGCACAAACCTCCAACCTTATCCAAAGCTGGGTGGTCAATCGTGATTGGGTATGCCATTTTATTGTTAATCATGGCCGTCTGGCATTTGTTGTCTCCGCGTAAACGTAAAAATCATGTGGCGCAACTCGGCAATCTGACTTGGAGACGCAATCAATTTTGTCGCGGTTGGCTCATCACCGGCGACACTGGCTCCGGCAAGACCAGTTCCGGCATCAATCAACTCGCCCACCAGGTCTTTCAGAATGAACCGAAATGGGGCGGGCTGTGCGTTGATGAAAAAGGTGTCTATTGGGAAACGCTTTCAGCGATGGCGCGGCATTACGTTCGGGCGCAGGATTTGATTCACCTGCAAATCCAAACTGATGAATCTGACCTTCAATGGAAACCGCCGCACCGCTTCAATCTCACCGGCGACCGCAGCATTCCATTTTCGACCTATGCCAAGTTTGTCGTGGATACGGCCACCAGCCTGGGACAGGGCGGGGACAAAGGCTTTTTCAAGAGCCAGGCGCAGACGCACATTGCTCATGCGCTGGAATTGCTTTTTGAATTGCACCAGCCGGTCACTTTGTCCGGCGCGTTCGCGCTGTTGTCCAATCAAGTGTTTCTGAAAGAAGAATTGGAAAATCTGAACGACCTGTTTGATGCTCCAAGACGCCGGGTGCTTCACGACCATTTCACCAACCGTTTTCTTAACCAGCCCGAAGAACAACTTGGCGGCGTGCGCGAGACCATCGGGAACTATCTGCAATACTTCCTGACGCCGGAAGTGGCCGAAGTGTTTTGCACGAAGGAAAGCACGTTTGATTACTCGGCGATTGATGAGGGCAAAATCATCCTCGTGACCATGCCGCAGAAGTTCCAGACCGAGCGACGTTATGTGAACACGTTCCTGAAACTGCTTTTCTACAATCACGCGCTGCGCCGGTTTGATAAGTCGAAGGCCGAACGCGCTGGCGACAATCTGCTCATCTTGTGGGCGGACGAAGCGCAGCGGTTTATGACGGCCAGTGAGGACGGCACGAGCGATTACAATTGCGTGGACGTGATCCGTGAAGCAGGGGCAACGATTGTTGCAGCCGCGCAATCCACCACATCGCTTGTCCCGCCGCTTGGCAACGACAAGTCGAAGGTGCTGACGTTGAACTTGCGCAACCGGATGATTTTCCGTTCTGCCGATGAAGCGGACGCCGTTCAAGCCGCCGATTTTCTCGGCAAGAAACGGGTCGTGAAGCGTTCATGGGGTTCGAGCGCCGGCAAGCGCAGTGTGAATTTTTCCGAAACCGAGGAACACAAAATCAAACCGCACAAGCTCCGCGATCTTCGCGACCATGAGTGTGTGTTGGTTCACTGCGAAAAGGGGTTTCAGCGCCTGACGTTGCCGCCCTTGGACGCCACCGGCGAAATCACCGAGTGGTTTCCGTTATGGAGGCAGTTAATCTAAACATTGCGCCCGCGATTTCGATTCCTTGGCCGCATTGGGGTTCGGGCTGGAACGTACTCGGCGGAACTAAACGCCCATCCCCGACGTTTCAAGACAAGTAGAAGCGAGTAGTTAAAATTGAGCAGGGTTCACCGCGTTCACCATAGCCAACTACGCCGGTGATAAAATAAATTAAACTATTTTGCGCCCTATAAACATTGAATGAAAATGGTGTCGAAGTTGAAAACCACCCAGGTTGCCCCGCGTAAAATCAGCGTGCTTTTGTGTCAAGCATGGGCGGCGACAGTAGTTTCGTTCAATGTTTGCAAGGCTTCGGTCGCTCAATTCTCGGTCTATCAAAAGTGCGCCTGATAAAATAGTGGTGTCNNACAACTCCGCACCTTTGCCGGAGCAAGGTGAAACAAACCGCGCTGGAAATTGCTTCCGCGATCCGTCCGGCTAATAAATTCAAACGGGTTGGCATGAGCTTCATTGAACGCATCGAAGCGAAAGTCCGCGCCGCCATCCGCGAGGAAGTTAGGATTCATCCCAGCAGAGGCAAGACCCTTTTGTGAAGTGTCCACATACCGATGCAAACAACATTGATGCCCGGCGCATCACTAGCTGGGCGTCAACTGTTTGTTTGAAAAACATCCAAGATTCATTTTTCCCCACGATGCCCTACGGCTCAATCCCGTTCTTTTGAAGAAATCGCGAGAGTGCCGCGCCCGGCACGACGTCGCCGATGTTTTGTTGTTCAAGGGATTTCAAATAGGTGACGACTTCGCGCAAAAGCTGTCCTTCGGACACTGTTTTCGATTCGCCGGTTGCTGTATTTGTCACCGTGACTGTGCGGTCGCCAATTTGTTCCAGAATCTGGAGGACTTCCAAAATTCTTGGTGGCGCAGTGTCCACTGTTGCGCCAATCACAATGGCGATAGCACTGCCATTGTCAGCTTGAACAAGCGGCGCTCCCGATTGCCCGGCGCTGATTGCGGCGTTGATTTCCATTCGCATCGTAAGGAGATTCGATGCCACAGAAGTCAATTCTTTGCCCGCCACGTATCCTACAACAAGCAAAGGATTCTGGCCGGAGTATCCGCGCGGAAAACCCCAAACGAAAATCTGCGAACCGATTTGAATCGTATTCGTGTAGGCCAGCGGGAACGCTGGCGCATTGATCAGTTTCGCGGGCCAGAGGATTGCCAAATCCAAAAGCGTGTCCAGAACCATATTCGTAATCGCGAATGTCTCCATGCGCGGCGAGAGAATCTTGACCGAATTCGTGTCCCCGCCTGCAACCAGGTGCGCCGCCGTAATCACCACGCCCGATTTGTGGAGGAATCCAGTGCCGTTGTATTTTTGCCGGAGACGCGAAACACGGATTGCGTCACAATCGCTTTGCTCCGCTCCACCATTTTGACAGTCGAATCCGAAACTGGATTATCAGCCGACACTGCGAACGCCCAAAGCAGGCACAAGGAGACTCCCAAGAATGGGATTCGATTTGATTTCAGGCTCATGGCCGAAGCGTATCGAAAAATCATGTTCAGGCCAATAATTGAACAATGACTCAGCGTGCGTGATTGACAGGTTTTTACCGAGTCCGCAGACTTGGTTTTATGAGTTGCAGCAGCGAGCAATTATCCGGTTTGCAAGCGCGAAGGCGCGCTGTTGGTTTCGTTTATGAAAGAACCGACGAATGATTTGGAGCGGGCCTTTGCCGCAGCGGCTCGTGGGCCGGAGGGCCGCCCGGAGTTTTTCCGGCAGTTGCGCGACTCGCGATTGTCGTTTCTGACACAGGGCCATCCTGCCGGGCGAGCGCCGGTCAAGGGCGGGAAAGACGATTTAGCTTTCACAGTTTGGGCCAAGAAGAAGGAGGCGTGCATTCCGATTTTCACGTCAGAGGAGCGGGCAGAGCAGGCGCTCAAAGCCACGGGCAAACCGGCGAATCGGCAAAATGTGCTCCGAATGAAGGGCGAGGAACTTTTCCGAGCCATCGCCGCCCGCAAACCTCCATGCGGAATGGTTATCAATCCCGCGTGCGGCACGGGGGAGATGCTCCTGGATCATGCAGCGGTGAAACTGTTGGCAGATGGTTCGATACTTAAACCGCTGCGGCCGGAAAAGCGCGAAGAAGGAGTTGTCCGTATCGTCGAGCCGGCGGATTATCCTACCCGATTGCTTGAGCCTCTGTTCCAGTATTTGCGCCGATGCGCCAGCGTGCGGGCAGCGTGGTTGTTTCGGCATCAAACGGCGTTGCCGTCAGCCGAACCGACTTACATCGTCGGGCTGTTGATGGCGGACGGAGGCCACGCAAGACGGGTGGAGCAGGATTTGATTGTTGTATCAAAAGGAGTCCGGCCAATCGTGAACTGTTCAGCGACCGTTTTGAATTTGAACGATCCGGCAGTGGCCGCAGCAACGGCAAAGTTCGCGCCGTTTTACGCCGCGCCGGATTACAGCCCGCCGAAGTCCCACGGCGCGCGGAGCATCTCGACCTTGATTGAGCGATTCCGCCGATTTTGGCAACACTTGCGCCGTTAAACGCTGACTATTTGGCGTCGGATTCCGCATGTCGTTCGGCGGGCTGCGCGCGATAGTTTCGGAAATCCGTCAGCGCGCGCTGATCCAGCCGGCCCGTGGCCAGCAGACATTCCCAAACCACCGGATAATTGTGCAGCGCCCCGAGTAGCGTGGTGTAGCCACGTTCACCATGCTGCTGCTGCAACCATTCAAGCAGAGCCGAAATGATTTCTGGACTGCAAACATCCGCGAGAACGAGGTGGTACAGTGTCAGAAAACTTGCATCCCCATCCATTGCTGGCAGTACGCGGCTCACAAACTCCGCCCGCAGGTTGGCAAGCTGCGCCAGACCGCGCGACAACGCGCGGGCAAGGTCGGGAATATGAGTCGTTCCCGCAAACTCGCGGAAAGTTGTCTCTGCTTGAATTGGATGCAACGTAAGGGAGCGGCCCAATTGCTTTTCCAGAAAGGTGCGTTGCGCAACCGGGAGGTCCGGTAACAATCCCAACGCCATTTGTACATGGCGCACCTGACATTCGTTTGCCGATAGTAGCGCTCCCACGACGTGTTCACGACCGGAGCGCTGCGAGTCTTCACCATAAGCTTCCCCACGTGCCAACCACTTCGGATTTCCACGAAAGACACGGATGAATACGGACAATAATTCGGCGCGAAATGAGGAGTTTGGATTGGCGTCAAACCAACGTTCAGCGACAGCTTGGACTTCGGGGCCGGGATGTTTCACGAGCAAACGCATCAGTTTGGGACTGATCGGATGCGTCAGCGAATTATTGAGCCACTCCAAGGCCAGTGCGCTCGCTTTCCGGTTATTCGGTTGCGTTTTCAATAGTTGGAGCAGAAAATCCGGCGTTCGCTCGTCAGCGGAATGGTTGGGCAACCATTCTTGCATCGTCCACGCCGCTCCATGCGCTTCGGGATAATGCGCCAGCAATCGTTCCCGCATGACATCGGCTTCATGATGCATTGGATTGGCCGCGAGCCATCTCAGCGCGCCGCGCACATCGTTTTCCTTGGCCAGCTTGCCAAACAAAAGCGCAAGCCACACGCTTCCGGCTTCCGGTTGAACTGCATGACTCCACGCCCACGCGGCCGCTCGCTGCCGCACCGTTTCATCGTCAAATTTTCTTTCCAGCATCGCGGCCAATAATTTCGGCACATAAGGGCGAGAGTCATTTGGTTGAATAAAATGCTCCATTGCCCACGCCGTGAAACCTGCTCCGCTGCCCGCGCGTTTCACGAGAGCGCAGAGCACGTCCGCCGCTTCAGGATGGTCGGGTAACAGCTTGAGCCACACTTCCGCCAGACTTCGCGCTTCGGCGAGTTTCTTTGTGTCGCGCACAATCCTCGCCAAGGCGCGGCCCGCGCCCGGTTCGGTCGTTGGGCTGAGGAAATAATCGGCCACGGCTTGGCGCGTATCGGTTCCCAACTTCCCGCGGCGGCTGTCCGCGCCGAGCCACAACAAAGCGGCCAGCGACGGCTTGCGGCGCGATTCGTTTTCCGGCTTCGAAAAAATTTCCGCCGCGCACGCCACGGGGTCTGGCGAGAGCATCAGCGAAAACGCCTCGTTGAGTTCGAGCCAGGCGGAAACGATTGCCAGCGGGGGGCGTCCGCCGAAGTCGAAGCGATGCACGCGATAAAACTCCCGCAGCACCTCGCGACGTTTCACTTGCACAAAACCATTGCAGTTACCGAACGGCTTTTCATCCGTCAGCCATTCGGTTTCACGAAGCTGGAGCAAAAAACGGCAGGCTTTTTCCTCGTCTCTGGCGTCGAGCCATGACTTGAGCACGCATGCC
>PLJQ01000225.1:15474-17171 GCA_003140275.1 Limisphaerales bacterium | reverse complement strand
TTCTCGAGGAGTTTTCGAATGTCTTTGTAGGTTTCGACCTTTTCGTTGCGGTCGGTAAATTCCTTGGCGACGTGGTCGAGCACATTGCTGTCCACATCGCATAGCGCGACGACGCGCACGCCGGGGACTTTGCGGAACTCGCCCAAGTCTCCATGGCCTTGACCGTGGAACCCTACGATGGCGACGCGAATGTCATCATTGGCACCGCGGACTTGCGCCCAGGAACGGACGGGCAGACTGAGCGCGGCCCCGGTGAGGAGGGAATTCTTCAGGAAACTTCGGCGATTGATTTTTTTCATGGCATTAATGGTTATTGGACAGAAAAAGTCGGAGTTTATTCTCGAAAGTTTAATTTTTTATTCGGCGGTGTATTGCTTGTAGAGCTCTGCGATGCCGGCCTGTTTTTCATCACCTTCGTGGAAAACGAAACGATAACGATACGTCACGCTTTTGCCGGCGGGGATGACGTAGTTTCCCGCGCCGGGCGGCTTCCTTTCAAAATCGTGGACGCCGTATGGGTTGGCGGCGAACAGTCCGTAATCGCGCACGTGCCACCAGGTCGGGTGCTGGGGGTTCTTGGGATGATCGAACATGGCGACGCCCACGATCTTGTCGTTCACCGGCCCGTAATAATCGCACCAGGCGGCGCGTTTGCCCCAGGTTGCGCCGTCTTGTACTCCTTCGCTGTTAACGATGTGGCCGGTCGGTTTGCCCTTGTTGAATTTGTTGTGGGTCAGACGCATGGTTTCCGCCAGGCGGATGGCCATCGTCCCTTCTTTCGTGTCGCCCATTTTCACTTCCCCGTTCGAGGCGTGTATGGTGACATCGTAGTCGATGATGGGTTGTTTGGCGCTGCCGGAGAACCGAATCGTCTGGTCATCGGTTGCGACCACTGTTCCGTCCTTGGCCACCCATTTGTTTTGTGAGCGAATGACGCCGGACTTTTTACCGGAGGTGACTTCGAGAAATTTCTCATGGACCGTCTTGCCGGCCTTGGCGCTCTCCGACCAGAAATCCTGGCCGTTAACGGCGCCGTGGGCGTACCAAAGCGAGCGATGATGCGGATGGTCGTGCTCCTCATTCTCGGCCTCCTGCATCGGCCAATTACGGGTCATCCTGCTCTCGCCCGGCCCGATGATGGGATAAAGAAACGGTCGCGAGACATCCTTGAAATAATATTCCGTGAAAAGTTTGCCGCCCATTTCGACGCGCACCTTGCCGTCTTGTTGAGTGAGTTTGACGCCGTCGTTTTCAGCTGTCGGAGATGATTTGTCCGCGGCGGTTGCGCAACCCATGGCCAATGAAAGCAGAAGGCCAGGAGAAATAATTCTATGGAACATGGTGAGGTGGATATTAGGCGCGGGCCGGGTGCGGTCAATCAAAAATAGCAAGTAGCGTCGGGCCTCCGGCCTGACATTGCGGGCGGCAACTTGCCGCCCAGAATGGCTGTCCGGGTTTGCTCAACGCGGTGAAAATCCGTAGCCGATGGCTACTACCACTCCTGTTCCGCAGGGCGGGACGCCNNGTGACCGCCACTTTCAGTCACACCCTGCAGCGCAAACACCTTGAGCTTTGCGCTTGTTTGATTAGTCTGTCGTCATGCCTCATGCCATCCGTATTTACGAAACCGGCGGCCCGGAAAAAATGCGCTGGGAAGAAAGCCCGGTCGGAATCCCCGGCCCGGGCGAAGTGCTGGT
>PLJQ01000225.1:0-15361 GCA_003140275.1 Limisphaerales bacterium | reverse complement strand
ATCATGCTCAAGGGCATGACCGCGTGGTATCTGATCCGGCGCACCTTCAAGGTCAAACCAGGCGACACCCTCCTCGTGCATGCGGCGGCGGGTGGTGTCGGTCAGATCCTCAGTCAGTGGGCCAATCATCTCGGCGCAACCGTGATTGGCGCCGTTGGCACCGACGAGAAAGTCAACGTCGCGAAGAAGGCCGGCTGCAAACACGTCATCATCACCTCAAAGGAAAAAATCGTCGAGCGCGTCAAAGCAATCACCAAAGGCAAAGGCGTTCCGGTGGTGTATGACGGAATTGGCAAAGACACTTTCATGGATTCGCTCGACTGCCTTGCGCCACTCGGGCTGATGGTAAGTTTCGGCAACGCCTCCGGGCCGGTGTTGTCGTTTAATCCCGGTATCCTCTCTCAGAAAGGTTCGCTATTTTTGACACGCCCAACGCTGTTCAACTACACTGCAAATCGCGAAGACCTGGAGCGAGCGGCGCGCGAACTGTTCGCCGTAGTGAAGAGCAAGGCGGTCAGGATCGCCATTAATCAGATTTACCCGCTGTGTGAAGCAGCGCAGGCCCACCGCGATCTCGAAGCGCGCAAGACCACCGGTTCAACCGTGCTGTTGCCTTAGCGAGTGTACGGAGATTCCAATTTCTTGCGGCAGCCGGGGTAATATAGCTCAAACTTCTGTCCCTCAACCCTCAACTCTCAGCTAACAATCTGAGCTTTCTCACGTCGGGTGCCACAAACTTGCGCTTTGCAAATCACGCCACCACGTTAAAAAATTCTGCACATTTCTGAATTCGTGCTATGATCCGCTGCGAATGAGTAGCGCCTGGCGTTTGTCGCGCGGAGCTTTTTGGAGTCTCGGTCTGGTTCTCCTGCTTGGGGGCAGGCCGCTCGCCGTCTTTGCCGCCGATTCTTTGGACACCATCAAAAGCCGCGGTGTGCTGCACTGGGGCGCGGACGCCGAAGGGGGCGCTCCCTATGTCTATCCCGATCCGAAAAAGCCGGAGCAACTCATCGGTTTCGAATTTGACCTGGCCGCTGCGCTGGCGGCGAAACTGGGCGTCAAAGCCACGATGGTCCAGAACCAGTGGGATCAACTCATCCCGGCGCTCGAACGCGGCAATTTCGACATCGTTCTCAACGGCCTCGAACTCACGTCCGAAAATCAGCAGCACATCGCGATGTCGCGGCCCTACTTCGTGTACGCGCAGCAGATCGTCACGCGCAACAACTCGGCGGGCCTCACGCGGCTCGATGACCTCAAAGGCAAAGCGGTCGGCGTATTGTCCGGGACGGCGGCCCAGCGACTCGTGGAGG
The DNA here is from genome assembly GCA_003140275.1 of Limisphaerales bacterium. Lineage (GTDB taxonomy): Bacteria > Verrucomicrobiota > Verrucomicrobiia > Limisphaerales > PALSA-1396 > PALSA-1396. The sequence goes on along the minus strand of PLJQ01000225.1, from coordinate 14,048 downwards.
GAATGGGCGGCGTGGAGATCCGGATTTATCCCGGCAACGTCGAGAGTTTCCGCGACCTCAAGGCGCAGCGCATTGAAGCCGTACTTCTCGATTTGCCCATCGCGCTTCATTACGCCAAACCCGATCCCACGTTGAAATTATCCGGCGACCCGTTCGCGCCGGGCTTTTACGGCATCGGCGTGCGCAAACCGGACGTGACGTTGCTCGCCGCCATCAACCAGGCCATCGAAGAGCTTGCCGGAGACCACACCTTGGAGCGCATTTACCGGAAATACGGCGTGTGGGACGAACGGCAGGAACGCCTGAAGGACTACCAGCCGGAGATCGTCGTTCAGAAAAAAGCCATCTCCACGTTGCGCGAATGGCCGAAGTATCTCCCGTTGCTTCTGCGCGGCGCAGTGACGACCGTGGAACTGTCCGTTCTCGGCATGTTGCTCGCGATTGGGGTCGGGCTGGTCGTTGTGCTCATGAGACTTTATGCCCTCGCGCCGCTGCGCTGGCTCGCCAGGGCGTACGTGGAAATCTTTCGCGGCACGCCGCTGCTCATCCAGCTTTTCCTCATCTACTATGGCCTGCCGGAAATGGGCATCCGCTTGAACGCGTTCCTGGCGGGAATTCTTGGACTCGGTTTGAACTACGCCGCCAGCGAAGCCGAGAACTACCGCGCCGGCATCGAGGCGATTCCGCACGGCCAGATGGAAGCCGCGCTGGCGCTGGGGATGAACCGCTGGCAGGCGTTGCGCCGCGTCATATTGCCGCAGGCGTTGCGCCTCGTGATTCCGCCCGTGACCAACGACTTCATCGCGATGTTCAAGGACTCGTCCATTGTTTCCGTCATCACGATGGTGGAACTGACCAAGGTCTATGGCATGTTGGCCATGTCCACCTACGACTACATCGGGCTGGGGCTGATGACGGCCGCGATTTATTTTGCCCTGAGCTATCCGGCTTCGATTCTCGCGAGCCGGCTGGAAAAAAGGTTGCACCATGATCGCCGTTGAACAACTGATCAAGTCCTACCACTCGACCCGCGTGCTGCACGGCATTGACCACGCGCAGGAACGCGGCGAAGCCGTGGTGATCATTGGCCCGAGCGGGTGCGGCAAGAGCACGTTCCTCCGCTGCCTCAACCAGCTTGAAATTGCCGACTCCGGCCGCATCAGCATCGGCGGCGTCACCATCGAGGGCGGACACCGGCCGCGCACGAGCGAAGCACGCGAGCAACAGCGTCAGTTGCGAATGCGGGCCGGCATGGTCTTTCAATCGTTCAACCTCTTTCCGCACCTCACCGTTTTACAGAACCTCACCGAAGCGCCGACCGTGGTGAAACGGGTGCCGTCGCGGGAGGCGGAAACGCGCGCCCGCGAACTGCTGGCCAAAGTCGGCCTCGAGCACAAAGCGGACGCCCATCCGTCACAGCTTTCCGGCGGCCAACAACAGCGCGTGGCCATCGCCCGCGCGCTGGCGATGGAACCGCAAGTGATGTTATTCGACGAGCCGACCAGCGCGCTCGATCCGGAGCTGCGCGACGAAGTGTTGGGCGTGATGCGCCGGCTGGTTGAGGAAGGCATGACCATGATTGTCGTGACGCACGAGATGCAGTTCGCGCGCGATATGGCCGACCGCGTTCTGTTCTTTGAGGCCGGCCGGGTGGCCGAATCCGGGCCGCCCGATCAAATCTTTTCCCACCCGCAGCACGAGCGCACCCGCGAGTTTTTGCGCAAGGTCACGACGCGTTAACGGTGGTGTTGGCGGCAAAGCCTGCGCGAGATGAAACTTGCGTGCCGGCTTCGGCTGAGCTATAAGTCCGGGAAGAACCAGGACGTTTTGTCGCGCGGAAACCAACATGCCGATCAACGGAAAGACGAAATCTGTGAGCGTTTGCCCGGGGCCGATCAAACGCCGGGAATTTCTGCGCATTGGCCTGTCCGGGTTCGCGACCTTGTCGCTGCCGGGACTGTTTCAGTTGCGCGCGCGGGCCGCGGCGACCGACAAACCCAGGGCCAAAACCGCGGTGATTCTCGTCTGGCTGCGCGGCGGCGCTTCGCATCTCGAAACCTACGATCCCAAGCCCGACGCCCCCAGCGAATTTCGGGGTGTCTTCAACCCGATTTCCACGTGTGTTCCCGGCACGCAAATCTGCGAGCTGTTGCCGCGCCACGCGAAGATTGCGGATAAATTCACCCTGCTTCGTTCCATGGCCCACACAGGCGGCGGACATCCGGCCGGCTCGCTGCAAATGCTCACCGGCGATCCCGATCCGAAGGACAAGGATAAACCCATCTTCCCGGATTGGATGACCGTGGCCAATTTCTTGCGGGCCGATCGCGCGCGCTCGCTGCCGAATTACGTCGGGGTGAACCCGGTCATCCGATATGACGGTTTCACCATCGCCGGTTCCGCCTACGTCAACCCCGCTTACGGGCCGTTCACGGTGAACGGCGATCCGAACGACCCGCATTTTGAAGTGCCGAACATCGGTTTCAAAGACCAGGCCCAACAGGAAAGACTCGGCGACCGCATCCGGCTGAAGGGGAGCCTCGACCGCCTGGACCGCGCCGTGGATCAATCGGGGACCATGCAGGCCATTGATGATTTCGAGGCCCAGGCGTTGCAGCTATTGACCAGCCCGACCGCGCGCGACGCGTTCGATTTAAGCCGCGAGCCGGATTCCATTCGTGACCGCTATGGCCGCAATCAATGGGGTCAGCAGTGCTTGATGGCCCGCCGGCTGGTTGAAGCCGGTGTGGAAATCATCACCACGACCTTTGACGGTCCGTTGTGCGGACGGGTGGCAAACTGGGACGACCACGCCGTCAACCACAACGTTTTCGACGCGCTTAGATTCCGCGCGCCCTATTTTGACCAGGCGGTTTCGGCCTTGATCGAGGACGTTTACGCCCGCGGCCTGGACAAACGGGTGCTGGTGGTCGTCACCGGTGAATTTGGACGCACGCCGCGCATCGAGCGGGTGGCCAGCAGCGGCGGCGGGGTGGCCAGCGGGGCAACGGGAACCGTCCAGCCGGGCCGCGACCACTGGCCGCGCGCGTTTTCCCAGCTTTGGGCGGGCGGCGGCATCAAGACCGGCGGCGTGATCGGCGCGACGGACAAGCATGGCGAAGAAGTCGTGTCGCGGCTCGCCACGCCCGGGGATTTCCTGGCGACGGTTTACCGGCACCTCGGCATTGACGCTGCGCAACTCACCATTCCCGACTTCTCGGGACGGCCCAACTTGATTCTCCCCCGTGGCGCGCCGATTCCGGAATTGGAGCGGCAGAGCTGACCACTTGCCGCGCGCATCCGCGCAGGTCTGGCGGACTCATTACTGGCAACCGCTCAAGCAATTTCCTGATAAGCAAAATCTAACGACGGAGGCACAGATGCGAGCCGCACGGGCAATTATCAACCGCAGATGAACGCGGATGAACGCAGATTCAATTAAACGCCGAGACGCAAAGACGCGGAGAAGTTGACACGAATTTCACGAATTTTCGCGAAGCCAAATTGAAAGCCCCGTAGGCGGCGAAAGATAATAGCCCGGGGTCAGCGAAGTCTTGGCCGCTCCGGCACGGACTGAGCGCAGCCCCGGGTAAACGTCCCCAAAAATATTTCTCCCTCTCCCTCCCGTGAGCGAGGGGAGAGGGATTAAGGGTGAGGTCAGGGCGATTCTTAAAACCAAGACTGGCCGACTTATTATTGGCAACCGCTGAAAACGTTTTAAGAAAAGCGAGTTTTAGCCTCAGAGGCTCAGACTCCAGTCGCGAAAGCCCGAAACTCGCGCTGCCACAACCCGCTACCCTGAAATGAACTCGTCTGCTGCATTCTTAATCATTCGTGAACGGACATCTTTGATGTAAGGAATTGTCATTATCTCCTCTTTGCGAGCTTGAACCACGTCACCCACCCGAGGAAATTTGGGACGTACTCTATCTTTGAGACGGTCACTTATCGACAGTGCGTCAATAAGCTCTTCAAGCAGGCCAGTGATGATGGGTTTGCTTTCCAACTTGCTGCCGCAGGCACTGCAAAATTTGGCATCCGGAGCCAAGGCTGCTGAGCAAGAAGGGCAATGATCTGCGGAGTCTTTCAAAGTGCGTAAATAGGTCTCAATTTGGACATCAGTTGATGAAAACTCCCGGTAATCTGTTAAGCTAATTGCACCAATTGACTCAGAGAGTTTTGGATTTGAAAAAGCTTTTTCCGTTGCCAACAAGGCGAGGTGAATCATGTAACGCATTCCGGTCTGCCGCTCGGCTATTTTGACGGTGCCCTTATTAATTAGCACGCCCGAATAGCACATCAGATCTACTGCGAGACGCAAATTTGGAGAAATGTCGCGCTGCAAAGTGAAAAAGGCTGATTGATAACCGCTCTTAGTTTGGCGGTGATTTTTCGTCCGAATCTCGGGCACAATGTAACCACGTAAAAGGTCAAGCCCGGTCCGAACGTGCGAAGCATACTTTGGAAGTCTCTTCGCCAGATTTTGGTGATAAGGAAGCAGCTCTTTGTCGACAAAATCCTGAGCTGCTAGCGTAACTGCCCTCTCGGAAAAGCCATTGTCGAGCGCACGATTTAACAAATGAAGAAAGGCTCGCGGGTTACCGGTCGACAAATCAACGCAGAGATCAAGGAATTCTCCTTTTGAAAATATGGTCTTGCGGAGAGAGCTCTTCGGCGGAATCCGCTTATCGATGATCTTCCGAAACTGTTCACGATTCGCCGCTCGACCATGTATCCCGGGTTCAAAGCGATCCATTGATAAAACAATCGCGTCGTGACCGACCTCGAAATTTCTTCCATAGGATGTGACGGAGGGGTAAACAGCGGCTTTCACTGCAATTACACCACCATGTAGCAACTTAAAAATCTCAAAGAATATCTCCTGCTGCGAAGGTATGAAAGTATGTGCGGCTTCGTCGAAGAGGAAGACTACTCTGTGAAGGTTGAATTGAGTGACAACCCCTTTGACCACCTCCGTCAGAAAACCCGTGTCCCGAACACGATCAAGAAATTCATTCCCAATCTCGGCTAACGCTTTCTGCTTATCAGGCGCGAACGCGAGTTTTTGTAATTGAAAAAGCTTTTCCTCCAAGAAAACGCGCGTCTGGCTGACTGATGCGATGCCAAAGATGCGCTGATATGGATCTGCGTCACCGGGCTTACCAATCAGGTCTAATTGCTCAAGCTTTGCATGTAGCGCTTGCAGAATCTTTGCGTTCACCCACAGCTGAAATCCGTCACGCTCGCCAGCTTTTACCCCTTCAAGTACCGTGCTTGTTTTGAAAGATACATAGACACCGAGTCGCCTGTCATTTTGGAAGCTCGAGTCCATGTCGATCTCCGCGAGGCGGAGCAGCATTGACTTGCCAACGCCACGCGCACCTTCGAGCAGATGCGCTCCCGGCTGCTTAAGCGTCGCAATGATATTGGTCTCAAAAGGCCCCAGGACGGAAAGGTCTCGAATTTGTGCGTAATTGAGATCCTCGCATCGAGCGGCCTGCAACAGATCTTCAGCTTGGGTAGAAACAGACATAAATTTAAGCAAGAGGAACGATTTGTGGTTGGACGATAGTCAGGTTCTCTCGCACAATTGTGAATCGTCCGTTTGCGATGTTCAATAAAAGATCTTGGATGGCTTCGAGGCGAATCAGATGCGCTCTCCAATCAGCGTCAGAATGCCGAAAGCGGTCGAGTAGGGGTGACTCAAAAGTGCTAAGTTTCCCGTGAACCGTATTGCTTAGTGCGCGATATTCATTGCGTGCGAGGATTACATCGAACAGAGGAATCGGCTCGGTTGTTCCATTCTCTGACGCGACGAATCTAAGATATGACTGAGCCGAGAGGTGCCCGGTAATATCCGTAAAACTCAAATCTTCATCCACTTCTTTCCAACCCCAATAGTGCTGTGGCTGATCCCAAAGATAAACTGCTGCAAGTCCAAGTTCTAAAACGCGCCGGAGCACTAGTTGAGCCGGTTTATCGAGGCCTTGCGCGGCCAAATAAATCGAACAGACACAGTCAGCAAAAACCTCGTCATAAATTGCGGCAATCTGTTTCTGCGTCTCTGAAACCGCACATTTGTCACGGAGTAGTTCTCCGACGGAAGAAAGGCAGCGTGCTTTCAGTTCAACTCGGCTAACTTCAGCCATTGGTACGACGAGAGCCGCGTTGAAATTCTGCGAGAATTGCGCGGCGAGCTTTCGGAAGACTTCGATCCCGTCAGGTGGCTTCTGGCATGTTTGGTTGTTCATAAATCACGCTCACGCGCAAACCTACGCTTTTTCTAAAGACTCGTTACACATCGCTTCCATGTTTTCCTTCAGCGCCCCTTCTACAGCGATGCCCCAGTTCGGTGGCGGATTTGCGCAGGGCTCCGGTGGTTTTCATTTCGTCGCGTACTGTTTCCATTTTCAGACGGAAGGGCAACAGCAAACGATTTCCGCAAATGAGGGAATTATTCGACTCCTCACCCCAGCCCTTTCCTCGTTCGGCGAGGAGAGGGGAAATTATTTTTGGGGGAAGAATACCCAGGGCTGCGTCCGCTGGCGCGGCCTTACCCCGGGTTATTATCATTTGCCACCTGCGGGGCTTCAATTTGGCTTCGCGTCGATTCGTGAAATTCGTGTCAACTCCTCCGTGCCTTTGCAATTCTTGCTGGCGGCCATCGGCGGCTCGCCGGGGGTCTCGCCCCACCGCATTTGCGTTGATCCGCGTTCATCTGCGGGTCACAAGCCGGTCGTCAACACCACGCGAAAGCGCGCCTTGCCGCTCATCATGCGTTCATAAGCCTCGGCGACGCGTTCCAATGGGTAAACCTCATTCATGGAGCGTACGCCGGACAGAACGCTGAACGCCAGCGTGTCCTGCGAATCTATCGCCGTGCCGGAATACCAGCCTTTCACCGAGTGCCGTCCGCCGATGAGCACCAGCGGCGAGATTTGCATGGATTGCGCCGCGCCGATCACGATCAGCGTGCCGTTGACGCCCAGTCCGCCTTGCACGGCGCTCATGGCGTCGCCGTTGGTCACCGTGGCGATGATAACCTTCGCGCCACCGAGCTTTTGCAGTTCCGCCGCCGGGTCCTGCGTCTGACTGTCAATGTATCGCCATGCGCCGAGTTTTTTCGCCAATGGTTCCTTGTCTTTGCCACGCGCGATGGCCACGGTTTTGAAGCCCATCTTCACGGCGTATTGCACGCCCAGATGTCCGAGTCCGCCCAACCCCAACACGCCCACGAGGTCGCCGGATCGCGCGTCGCTGTTGCGCAGGGCGTTGTAGGTGGTGATGCCGGCGCACATGAGCGGCGCGGCTTCCACGGCGGACAAATCATCCGGCACGAGCGCTATCGCGATGGCCGGCGCGATCATGTATTCCGCATAGCCGCCATCGAACGAGATGCCAGTGATCTGAAGATTGACGGTGCAGCCAAAGAAATCGCCACTGCGACAGTTGTTGCACGTGCCGCAATGTCCACCGTGCCAGCCGACGCCGACACGCTGTCCGGGTTGCCATTGCGTGACGCCCGCGCCCACGGCATCCACCACGCCCACGACTTCATGGCCAAGCACGCGCGGATATTGGAGGCCGGGCCAGTGCCCTTCCTTCACCAGCGAATCGCTGTGACAAATGCCGCAAGCCTGGACTTTGATCCGAACCTGACCAGCACCCGGTTGGGGAATTTCGCGTTCAACGATTTCAAACGGCCCGCCAGGGCGGGTGACTTGGGCAGCGCGCATCTTGGGCATAATTTTTTTGCGAGTTTGTATCCTCAATCTGAGGACGCGAACAATCTGTCATGCCTTTGCGTGTAGGCAAACGGAAATGTTTTTTTCCTGCGCGGCGTTAAGCCGGAACCATTCAGTTAAACGGAACGCTCGCCCTCACCCCGCCCTCTCCCCCGCGGAGAGGGAGAACTTTGCGGGCGCCTTGGAACGCTCACCGCTTAGTGACATTTTCCAGCGCGGGAAATGTGAGTTCCCTCTCCTCGGGGAGAGGGTTAGGGTGAGGGCGGACCTATTTTCTGCTGCATGGTTCCGGTTAAGAGCCAGTTTGAAAACTGTAGCGTCAGCCATCTTGGCTGACGTAGAGTTGGGCTTCCAGCCCAGCGGAAAAAACCTCGAAACCACGAATGACCCGGCTAAATCTGAGCAGTTCCGCAATGTGGGTGGTTTTTCCGGGCGGCAAGATGCCGTCCTCCACGGCAGGCCGTGCCTGCGCCGAGCCGCGGCAGGCAGGCCGGGAGGCCCGCCACTACTTTTCAAGCAGGCCCTACGGTGTGCAGAGGCTGTTGAGGTATTTTTCGAGGTTGGTGTAACCGTCGCCGTCACGTTCACCATTGCGGTCGGACGGATCGTTCGGGTTCAATCCGTGCGCCTTCTCCCAGGCGTCCGGCATGCCATCGCGATCCTGATCGGCCGGCGCGGGCGCGCTGCGCAACACCGGCCAGCCGCCGACCTGCGCTTGCGAATCGATCAACCTGCCCCGGTGATGGCGAACATCGTCGATGACGCGCCGATCCACCGCATCCCGGTGCAACGACGCCCCGGCGTGAGCAAGAACAAGTTCCGCGGCTTCGGTGGCCGATTGAGTCCGGGGCAGGTTTGCGCCCAGCTCGGGAGATTTGTCCACCTTCCAGTCGGCAAGGGTGCCGCGATACAGGTAATTGGACGGTGGCTTGAGCCAGCGTTTGAAGTCGAGCGCGGCGTAGTTGTCGCGGGTCAGGTCCTCGCGCTGCTCGAACACATTGCCGCTCATGTGGCCTTTGGCGAGGTCAGGCAGGCTGCCTTTCATGGCGATGGGCAGTCGCGCTGGATCGGTCATCGGGCCGGGCCGGAAGAGATTGTTGACACAGTTGATGAAATGGTCGCAGAAGTTGGCGGTGCCGCCGGAGTTCCAGTTGTAAATGACGTTGTTGCGGAAATCGACGATGTATTGGGGCGGTTCGTTCGCGCTGCCGAGTGTCGGGTGCCGGTCACGGCAGGTGGCAAACAGGTTGTGGTGCAGAGAAAGATTGCCGGACGGGCTGCGATAGGAGGCGCACATCGCGTGTTCGCCCTTGTTGTGCAGACTCTGGTTCAGCGCCTCGCTGAGGATGCACCATTGGAGCGTGAAGTTGCCCCCGCGACGAAGGTCGTGGGTGCCGTCAATGGCCCAACTCAGCGAGCAATGGTCAAGAATCACGCGGTCGATGTCCTCGGTGTTGAGCGTGTCGTCGCCGCCCTTTGCGCCTTTTTCCTTGTGCTCGTCACCGAGACGGCAGCGCAGGTAACGGACGATCACGTTCGTGGCATGCTTGATCTGGAACGTGAAATCCTTGAGGGTGATGCCGTCGCCGGGCGCCGTCTGGCCCGCAATGGTGATGGCGGATTTGTCCAACACCAACTTTTTCTTGAGTTCGATGGTTCCCGAAACCGCGAACACAATCGTCCGCGGCCCCGCGGCGGAACGGAATCCTTCGCGCAACGAACCGGAGCCGGAATCGTTCAAGTTGGTCACAATGTAAACGTCCCCGCCACGCCCGCCCGAGGCGAACCGCCCGAAACCTTCCGCGCCGGGAAAGGCGACGGTCTCCCCGGCGAATCCGCCCGCGGCCGAGAGGATGAAAGCCAGCCAACCAAAGGCAACGCCCCATCCGGCATGGCGGGTGGGGAGTGGATCCAGTCGAGCGGAGTTCATGGAAAGCTTTGGCGAGTTCACGGACAGCCAAATGCCATGCCGTGAACCAATTGGCAAGGCAACTTGCGTGTGACTGAAAGTGGCGGTCACNNCCGTAGAGCCGGGCGTCCCGCCCTGCGGAACAGGTGTGGCCGTAGCCAGCGGCTACGGATTTTCGCAAGCGGTGAGCAAACCCGGACAGCCTTTCCGGGCGGCAAGATGCCGCCCTCTTCAGGCCAGAGGCCCGACGCTACTTTCACTGACCGCCCATTCCAGTCACACCCGCAACTTCACATAATACCCTGAACGATGCAGTTGCTTCGGGGAGCGCAGGCCGCTGGGCTGCCGTGTTCGGCCCGTCCTCCGTAGCAGTCTCACTGCGGAGGGTGGACCTCCCGCCGAACACTTCGCACGCAACACCATTCGGCAACAATTGGTTCGATCCCAAGTCAGAGGCCGGAAGTCGTCGCCGGGCCGGCGACGGCTGCACGCGAGCCGCATGCGCTCCCCATTCAATGAAATCGTTCCGAGTGAGAATTCACCAAAACCAATCGCGCTTTCATTGGATGTTCGGCGTTGGATATTCGAGGTTGAATATTCCTTACGGTTCATGGGATTACCGGTCGGGCAATGACCGTGGAATCTATTTTCTGCGGCAGAGTTACAACTGAAGTCGTTTGGAACGCACGGGTCAAACTTCTGGCTGGTAACTGCAATCGCGCCCGTGCCAGCCTGTTTCATTGCGGGAAGTTGTTCCCGTGAATAGACTGTCCGGGAATGAAAGCGAAAGGCTCAGTTTACCTGGTCGGCGCCGGGCCGGGAGATGCGGGGCTGCTTACGTTGCGCGGCGCGGAGTTGCTCGGTCGCGCGGACGTGGTGGTCTATGACGCGCTGGTCAATACCGATCTCTTGCAGTTGGCACCGAAGGGTGCCGAAATCATTTTCGGCGGCAAACGCTCCCACGGCCATGCCATTCCGCAGGGTGAATTGAACGCGCTCCTCATCGCCAAGGCGCGCGAGGGGAAATGCGTTGTCCGGCTCAAAGGTGGCGATCCTTACATTTTTGGGCGTGGCGGCGAGGAGGCCGAGGAACTGGTGGCGGCCAAAATCCCGTTTGAAGTGGTGCCGGGGATTTCTTCGCTGGCGGCCGCGCCAAATTACGCCGGCATCCCGATCACGCATCGCGACCATTGCTCGGGCTTCACGGTCATCACCGGCCACGAAGACCCGGCGAAGGACGAAGTCCACATTGATTGGGGCCAAGTCGCCAGATTTCCCGGCACAAAAATCATTTTGATGGGCACGGAACAAATCCGGCACATCGCCGAAGCCCTCGTTGCCAACGGCATGGCGGCGGGCACCCCGGTCGCGATGGTGCGGTGGGGTACCACCGGCCATCAGCAAACCATCGAAGGCTCGCTGACCACCATCGCGGACGTGGCGGCGGAAGCCGGATTCAAGCCGCCGTCGGTGACGGTGATTGGCGACGTGGTCAAGCTGCGCAAAAAACTGAACTGGTTTGAGGCGAGGCCACTCTTTGGCCGGCGGTTCGTTGTGACGCGCACGCGCGAGCAGGCGAGCCAGCTTACCCGGCAATTGCTGGAGCATGGCGCGGACGTTCTGGAAATACCGACCATCAGAATCGGCCCGCCCACGCGACAGAACGACTTCGCCGAAGCGCTGATCGAATTGAACTCTTACGACTGGCTTGTGTTTACCAGCCCGAACGGTGTCGCCGCGTTTTTTGAGCATTTCTTCAAGGCGTTTGAAGATTTGCGCGACATCGGCGGTGTGCGCATCGCAGCCGTCGGCCCCGCCACCGCCGCCAAAGTCCGTGAATTCCATCTCAAGGTCGATTTGATGCCGGAGGAATATATCGCCGCGAAAATCGCCAACGCCTTTGCCAGATACCAAAGCATCGAGCACCTGAAAATTCTTTTAATGCGCGCGGAGGTGGCAAACACGGAGTTGCCCAAGGCGTTGGAAGAAATGGGTGCCATCGTCGATGACGTGGCCTGTTACAAAACGATTCCCGAAACCGAAGACATCAACCGGGCGGCAGCCAAATTACTGGAGAGCGGCGCGGACTGGATCACGTTCACCAGCGCCTCGACGGTGGAAAATTTTCACGCGCGTTTCGATATGCCGGCGCTGCTCAATAAATTTCCACAAATCAAGCTCGCTTCCATTGGCCCGGAAACCACCAAGGCCCTCACGGCGCTGCAACTCAAGCCCACCGTCGAAGCCAGGCACCACACGATCGAAGGTTTGGTCAAGGCGGTGGAAGGGTTTGCGAAATGATCGGCAGTTAAGCCATAAGTATTGTATTCGGTTGGCCATTTGGGAGACTTGCGATGATACAAGCAGTCATAGAGGGCGTTTTAGGATTAATCATTGAGTGCCTCATCAGCCTCTTCTGGTGGTTTATTCTTTTTCCAGTCGTGTGGTTGGTGTCATTGCCGTTCATTTTGATTATTGCACTTTTCCGGCGTGAGCGTTACGGCTTCGCAATTGCCAGAATGCTTACTATAATCCATTGCTTTTGGCGTGACTGGGGATTTTTTATTACACCATGACAGCATATTTAACACTTCAAACAACAAACAAAAAAGTATGGTGATAATCCTTTGGGGTTAGGGGGCGCGGCAAAAGTGCAAACAGGGCGTCACGGCGTCATGGATCGTGGAGGTGTGTGTCAAGGGTGTTCAGATTTGAAAATTGAATTAGAAATCGAATTACTGAATTTGAAAAACTAGATGATTTTTGAATTTAGACATGGCTTGAGAGATTAATTGTTTAATGGAACTGGCAGTAGTGGATTCACGAAAATTTTGCTGGTTTAGAAGCAGTTGCGATTTTTGGGGTTGGCTGGTAGCTTCGATTGAATAATACGAATCGGCGGTCGCATTTCAAAGGGCAGTTTTCCTGATTATGAACCAGTTACAATTGCCGGATTCGGTCGCGAGACTGATTTCAATATACGACTGGCGGTCGTATATTCACAGTTAGGCGTCGCATAACGCCCTCTTTTGCATGAATCTCATCGGCGTTCTCATACTAGCAGTTCTTTTGCTGGGAGGTGTCGCCGTTGCAGGTTTGACCAAGCGCCGTTGGGTGCGTCTCGCCGGCTTGGCTGTGGTCGCAATCGTCGTTGCTGTTGCTGGTTTTTTCTTCTGGCAGTTTCATCGTTGGGATCGTGGTTTTGCCCAGATTCACGCTGGGGATAGCCGCCAGCAGGTGCGCCAGATTATGGGTGCGCCCACGGAGGCCACCGATGCGATGATTGGCATTTATGGCTCGAAGCGGCGTGTCGCTAATCGCGTTAAAGGTTGCACAAAGCAGTATTGGTATTATCCTTTTTTTACGCCGGAGTGTTGGTGGATAGCTTTCGACGCCCAAGGACAAGTCCTAACCACTTTTCACTATATTTCACCATGACGCCTCCTCATGTTTTCTAACAAAAGTGAATGCAGCGAACCCGTGATCATGTAGCTGTTGCATAGCGGACGCCACTGGCGCCGGGTCGCTAATCGTTTTCGTTGACCCCGATTAAGCTCAAACGGTCAACAGGCAAAATGGTTCCTCTATGAGCGTTGTGCAAGGATTGCTACTGGTCTTGGTCGTGTCGCTGTTATGCGAAGCAATCGCCTGCGCGTATTGTTCTCGCGGATTTCGTTTTCTCGTGGCGGTGCTTATTCCGTTCATCGCGTCAGGGTTAAGGGTTAGAGTTTGGTTCGACTGCAAACCTGGGCCTAAACTCAGCGGCAAAACGATTCCAGCAGCAGCTCAAACTCAATCCGCTGGATTTCGCGCAGCAAACGCATTTGCGGATCGGATACCGGACGCTTCGATGCTTCCTCACAAGCATCGATGAAACCAATTGAATCCCATTCGCCGTGAAGAACCAGTTTTTCCACAAGTTTCGTTCCTGGGTTCGAACCGGGCAACGCCGCAACTTTTTCGGCAAGCTCGGGAAAACAAGGGTGACTGCCGACGCGGCGAAACCAATATTTCGCATTGCTGTAATCCGGTTCGCGGCGATGCAGGATGCCATGCACAAAACTGCCGTCGGCATTATCAATGTTTTGGGCGATCCGGTGCGCGGCCTCCAAATGATCGTGCCAAAGCAGCACCAGACTGCGGATGAGTTCACCGTTTGCCGATGGCAACTTTGATTTGTCCAGGAAGCTGTCGATGAACCGGTGCAAGACGGGTTGCGGCAAAACATTGGCGCGCGGTCCCGGCCCCAGGTCCGGCAGCTCCGGCGTGGCAATTTGCCGTTTAAGTTCGTCGATCAAGTCCGCCATCGAGCCGAATGTAAAACCGCCTTGCCCGGGGTTTCAAATGATTTTCGGGCGAACAAATCACCACGGGTGCAAAGGAGCACCGTATCT
>PLJQ01000341.1 GCA_003140275.1 Limisphaerales bacterium | reverse complement strand
GAATGGGGAGCGCACGCGGCCCGTGTGCAATCGTCGCCGGCCCGGCGACGACATCCGGCCTTTGACTTTCGGTCGAACCAAACGGTACCGCGCGGCTTTTCGCACAAAGTGTTCGGCGCGCCGCCGAACACGACAGGCCAGCGGCCTGTGCTCCCCAGACCAAATGTAACCATGAGCAACCTCGTCCAGGATCAAGCCCCCACTGCTGCCCCCGCCGATTCCGTGCTGGCAGCGCGCCGTCAATTGCGGGAACTACCCGCACCCGAACCGGCCGCCGGTCTCGAGGCCTACCGGCGCGAGCGTGAACTGGCCCTTGCCTCGTCGCCCCGGCGGCGAGAAAACCATGACAAATACATGCGTTCATCCCGTCGGGGGGCCGCAGTGGACTATCTGCCCATCAAACTGGATATCGAGAACGTAAGCCGTTGCAATTTTCGTTGCACGATGTGCGTGGTGAGTGACTGGCCCAAGGGGAAACGCGGAGAGGACATGCCTTTGGAGGATTTTCAGCGGCTGATTGACGAGCAGTACGGCTTGGTCGAAATCAAGCTCCAGGGCATCGGCGAGCCGCTGATGCAGGGGGATGTATTCTTCGAGATGATCCAGTACGCCCGCGCGCGGCAGATCTGGGTCCGCACCACCACCAACGCCTCGCTGTTGCACATAAAGGACAATTACCGGAAACTGGTGGATTCCGGCGTCAACGAGATCCAGATTTCCATCGATGGAGCGGATCAGGCGACGTTCGAGGCCATCCGGCGCGGCTCGCGCTTCGACAAAGTCATCGAGAACTGCAAACTGATCAACGCCTACTGCCGCGAGAAGGGCATTACCCGCACCAAGATGTGGACCGTAGTGCAACGCGGGAACCAGCATCAGTTGGAGGATTTGGTGCGGCTGGCGCACGAGGCCGGCTTTACGAACCAGGTGTTCTCCCTGGAATTGACGAACTGGGGATTGGACAAGTGGGATGCCCGCAACGGGTTGGTCAACGTCGAGGACAGCCTCGACCACGACCGGTTGCTGGCCTTGGTGGATTTGGGCCGGAGTCTCGGCGTAAAAGTGTGGTTCTGGAACATCACCGAAAAATACGGCACCAACTCACCCGATAAGTTGTGTCCGTGGCCTTTTGAACGGGCGTTCGTTTCTTCCGACCTGCGAACGGTCCCCTGCTGCGTGATCGGCAACCCGGACGCGTACGAATTGGGCCGGGGCAAAGGCTTCTTGGAAGTGTGGAACAGCGAGGAGTATGTGGCATTCCGCCAAGCCCATCTCGATGGCAAAATCCCGAAGGTATGCCAGTTCTGCTATTATCGGGACGCTCACTTCCCGGCCGCAACTCCTGCTCGATCAGTGGGCAAACCTGAGCAGGCATAATCCCCATTCCGCAGTCTATCCCCTCAAGGCGACTTTGGAATAGAATTCTCCCAGACGACGAGCCACGCCACGAGTCGTGATCGCCGCAAGGTTTTTCATTACGGCTTTGGCCTTTTTTTGAAGCGCCAACTCCAAGGTAGAACGCGGACTCTTTAAAAACTCACGGGTTACCGGCACCGTTACCAAGGCGTAGCGCCGCGCCAGGAACCACTGAAACTCAAGCCCTGGAGAAATGATGATACCCAACCCCACAAGCAGGTAATCCATGAGGCGAGATGAGCCGGCGCCGCGCAGACTATCCACGGTAAGTGAAGTTGGCGTCTCCCCAAAAACAAGGGGCTCGGATACGGAAAGTCCGAAGTCGTAGCGATTTAATTGCTCCCAGTAAGCTTCTCCAAACACCGGTTTTTCGAAATGAAAATACTCCGACTGTTGTTGCAGTTTCCAATACGCCTCTATTTCCGGATCCGTCTCGCGTTGCATGGGGTTCACGTACATGTGAACATGAATTCCGTCGGCACAAAGAGCATGAATAGTGCGCAGAATGCTGCTGTCTCCCTTCCCCACCCAACCGACGGAAACGACGTGAATCTCTCCGGCTCGCCTCGGCTCACTCAGGCGCGGGGAAACTTCCGGCAACAGGTCCATGAACAACAGGTTGTGGCGCGGAAGCGGATAACCGTACAGTTCATGCAAGTATTTCACACGCAGATCACGGTGGGTCATTCCATCGGCAGCTCGAATCGCATCCCGTTCGCACTGTTCCCAGACGCGAGGCAGTGATTGAAGGGCGTGCGATTTGCAAGTGTCATTGAGGTCAAGAAGCAGCGGACGGATCTTCGTCACGCACAGCAGGTACGCTTGCGCCCCATCCGGAGCAAAGAGGTGGATAAGCGGTCCCGGGAACAACCAACTGATCAACAATAAATGCAACAGGCCTCCAGCTTGCGCGTGAAATTGAAAATATTTATTGGCATCAAAGTTTAGCTTCTCGGTATGGACCAAAAGTGGCTGCCAACCGGCGAGCCGCGCCGCTTCGGCGAATTTTGCTTCGCGCGTATGGGGTCGCAAAGAAAGGAACAGGACGCACCTCTTCAATCGCGCTTCTGGAATTGCATTCAGCGCCTCCGCCACCTTTCGGTATCGAAAGCTCAATGCACGCGCCAGACGGCGTTTGGCCGAAGGGGGGATGCGTAATGACGCGGCAAAACATCGCAGCACCCAACCCGCAACGCTCTTCGCGGGCCCTCGACAGGCTTTAGGTAGTGTCCAAACTAATCTTTCGTACATCAGTTGAGTTGAACTTCAAAACTCTCGGTACAGTTAGCCACACGACCCCGGGCAAGTCCGCGCCCCCAGCCCACGCTTAACACTGCACCGCAGTCGGAATAGTCGCCTTGGCGACTGGCGACGTGCGGTCCATTCCATTTGCCAGGAAAAAACAGCGGCTTCTCGGCTTTCAAGCCGGATCGTTGGCAAGCGTGGGAATTGAACGGCTCGCATTGTTCGATGGTCTGTAAGCTTACGAGCGCCTTGAAAAAATCATGTTCGTGGCCGGCAGAAGGTCTTCCCCCGTACGATCGTCGCGGGAAAGCCAGTTGCAACGCTCTGAATCGAATTGAAATCCCTTGCCGGCAAGTATGTCAGGAATGGCCATATCGCGGTTCGACTTCCTGTTGATCTCGATCAGAATCGTACGAAGCTTTTTTTCTTCCAGCAGCGCCTTTCCGCCTTGAATGATCCAAGGCTCAAGTCCGTCCACATCAATTTTCAGGTGGGTTGGCGCTTCCAGCTTGTGTTGGAGGAGGAGGTCGTCCAACGACATTCCCCACACCATTTGCCGAACGGATGACTTATCAGAAGTATCTTTCATGACGGCCTTGATGCTTTCAGGCAAATCCTGATCCGTGGCCAAACCTGAATCCGGCGCGTCGAATAGATTATAGGCGCCACCCTTGGTCACGTAACGAACGAGCAGGTTACCCAAACCTGTCTTTTCGGAAATTGCGACACAGGCAGGCTGACAATTTTCCCCAACTTGATTCAAAGCGATGTTCTCGACCAGCAGCGCGAAATTCTGTGATTCAGGCTCAAAAGCATAGACCCGACATCTTCTGTACCGGGCGGCATAGACGGAGTAAAGGCCCACGTTTGCACCCACATCCCATAGGCAATCCTTTTGGTTGATCGAATCAAGCCAGCGCACGGTCTCCGGTTCTTCAGTGTGAAAGGTTCGCGCCCGCCAAAGCAACCGTCCATGTCCGCATTTGCAGAGCAAGACTCCATGATCGGTCTTGATGGCGGCTACCGGCTGAATCGCCTGGACCAGTTCGGTGTTGAAAGAATTGGGCCGGTTCAACCTCATAAGAGCCACGACCGCCTTCGCTATTTTGCGACTCCAAAGCTGGCGGTGAGAACGCGAGACGTCGGAACCGATTGCTCCAGAATCAACAGATGAATTCATAGTTAGAATACCACGCTTTCAGACCCACCTGCGCCCGACGGCACGGTTGAGGTTTCACAAGAACCCTTTGGATTTTCAGATATGGATATGGAAAACGTCGTTTCGGGACGAAACGGATCTTCATGAACACGAACGCTCCAGCTTTCAGGAAGGAGAACCGCACACGCCGTGTTATTCACATGGTAGAGTCGGTTCCAAGCGGTGCTCGGAAGTCCATCGAGAATGCCGGCGAACACCGGCCAGTTGACCGTCATGTGATCTCCCAAGGAGTAGTCATGCCAGACGATGACGGACTCCCGGGCGCAAAAATTCAACACATTCCGCGTATCGTGTCTGACTATTTCGTAGGCGTGGTCTCCGTCAATAAAAACCAGGTTGCGCGGCGGGGGCGGCAGTTTTGAAAAATCATATTCCCGCGAGTCGGCATAGATGACGGAAAGATTCTTCACCTCATTTTCGTACAGCAGATTGGTATCGACCACTGCTTTCGGATAGCCCCGTTTGACCATGTCTTCCTTCGCCAGGGAGAGGCTGATCGACGATTCCACAAGTCCGTTCAGGTTGGCCAGCAGCTCTCCCCGTAATGATCCAATTTCAAGAAAATGGCACGGTTTCAAACGCCGGGCCAATCCCTGAATCAACGCGTGTTCGATGGGCGACGTGCTCCAGGGCGCAAAGGTGTAATGCGAAAGCCGGAACGGCTCCGATCCAAACAACGCGCCAAAACGGATCAACGGGAGAGCGCTTCGTCCATATTCCCGGGTCAGTCGGCGGCGACGCGACCGAACCCGAAGGTTGCGGATCACCCGATAGCCCGCCACGCCCAGTTTGCCCGCCGCGGTGCCTTGCAACCGCGATTCGAGATTTCGGACGACCCTATAACTAAAGCTGCCAATGCTCATAACCGGCTCTCAATACGACCTGCCAATCAAATCCAGAAATCGTTCATCCGCCGTGCGGAAATCGGTCGAGTTCAAAAGTTTTGCGTAAAACGCGTTGACCTCTGCCAGGCCAACCGAAGATTCCGTCGCGCGGCGTTGACGTCCTGAAAGGATACGTTCCGACGCCGGGTTCATCGGCAGCGACACTTGCGGAGGCCAGAAGGCAAACGAAGCGCTCACCCGTTTCAGACCCGACAGAAAATCGAGCGAACCCAGCAACTCCTTGAAGGCAGTCACGCTGCGGGTGAATTTCCCGGGACGGCGCGCACGGGACGGCGCAGCGCCGGGTGGTCCCGATCGCACTCCTTGAAAAGATCCGAAACGTGGCAGTCGCGCGGCGGGTGAAGCGCAATCGCTATCGCGCGGGGCAAACACCGTGATTTGGTCGTCGTTATGCACCAGGTTGAAGCCGCAACGGTGGAATTCTTTCGTGATCGTCGAGCGCGGAACAAATCTCTCGAAGCCCCAACCTTCGAACACAAATGCCTTCAACCCGTTGCCCCGAAGCATCTCGCGCGCGACCCGCAGCGCGAACGCCATGCTGTTGGGGTTCATCTCCGCGAGCGCGTGGTTACAGGTCACCACATCAAACGAGGGCACGCCTCTTTCGAAGAGCTTGTAGAACTCCCACCACGGGAGATGCACCGGTTCGCCCGGCGAAATCTTTCCGTCCCAATCCGGGTTGGCGGCGAGTTCTCTTACCCGCCCGCCAGAAGCACGGTTCCAAAGGCGGTTCTGAAAGAGGTAAAACGCCTGCGCTATGTCCGAGGCGGCGTAACCCCAGCCGTTCAGGATGAACAGGCAGCCCAGGTAACCGGAGCCGGGTCCGAGTTCGAACACGTTGGCGGGCGAGCCGCCAAAAATATCGGCAATGTGCTGATAGGCATTGAGCGCCCGAAGCAAACTGCCACGAGTGGTCAGGTTGAGCCCAAAGGACTCCCGACTGAGTTCGTGCGCCACCCGGGCGACCCGCTGGAGCAGGGCAAATTGCCGCCCGGTGATGGCGCCGCCGTGCAAAGTCGCGAAGTCGCGCTCGAATCGTGTTTCGTGCATGACGTCGAGATACTTCCAAAGTTCGGAATCGCGACGCACCCGGGCGGGATAACCCTCCGCGGCAAACACAACCGGGTTTACCATCTCCACGACCCGGTTGGGCAAGGCCGCCACCGCGGCGCTTTCCTGCTGGTTGTATTCTTCGACCGTCAGCATGGTGACATTGATTAAGAGAGGATCACTTTAGCTTCAGGGCCACATCCATCGCCTGGGCAATGCAATCATCAATGTCGATGTAGCGATAGCTGCCAGCGCGCCCGATGGAAAAGACGCCGGCGGGCATCAAATCAATATACTTCTGGGCCAGCCCCCGTTGGGACTTCATGGGCATGGCGTAATGCTTGCCATTCATCGATGGGAACTCAATGCCAATCAAGGTGGTGGGAGATTTATGCTGCGTGAATTTTTTATACTCGACCAAGCGTTTGAACTTCTCCTGCCCGCTGTAATAAAGAAAGAAAACGTCGTCCGGAAAACATTGCTCCATCGGCAGGACGATGGGGTGAAAGTCCAGCCCGACGAAACGCAATTCACCAAAACAGAAATTGAACAGGATGTCCGGCGCAATCGTGTTGATGATGACATCGAACGTCCGCCACTCGCCGGACCATTTGACCCGCTTCCCGGGGATGTCGTATTGCTCGATGCGGGTGGAAAGCAGCACCCTGGCTTTGGCCGTGCCGATCTCAAAGTAATCATCGTAGCCATTGGGCGCGTACGGATAGGCCGAAATGGCGTCGTGAAATCCATCGCGCGGACCTTCGTACAGCAGCGCCCCCTTGGAGGTCCACTCGGGCACGGCATCATCCAGTTCGCGGTTGTCAGAAATCTGCCACATCTTCTGGTTGTAGTGCCTGGCAAATTTGTCATAAAGCGTCGGGCCGACCGAGCCCAGCCAGTATTCCTCAACATTGGCTGCCGCGTGGCCAGATTGGGTCCGGGCAAGTTCCGCTTTGATTTGATCGCGGTCCGGCATGCGCTCCACGTCGTCCACGTGGATCGGAAAATTGTAGAACTGGGCGTCCCGCTCCACATAAGTCAGAAAAACGTGTTTCAGACGGCGCAAAGGAACATAGCGATGAAGAAAATCGAACAGGCGCTCATCGCGCGTGAGGAAATGGCGCGGGCCGAAGGTGTGGGGGTGTCCGCCATACCATTTGGTACGAACCCCGGCGCCCAGGAACGGGGCCGATTCCACCAAAGTGACGTCCCATCCGCCTTGCAACTCAAGTTGATGCGCTGCGCCGCAACCGGCAAAGCCGCCGCCAATGACAAGTGCTGATTTCATCGTTGTTCGATATTCTGGCAAAGTGGTTCCGGAAGGACAACCTCCAAGCGGCCATCAACGCATTATGCAGCTCACATACTGCTGACCACGACCCCACCATTTACGGAATTCGGCGAGGTCGCTTTCCCGCCTCATATCCGACTGGAGATACAAGACCAATGAATGAAGCGAGCGGGCGGTCTTTGGGCTGTGATCCCGGAGCAATTTCTGCAATGAGAGCAGGTGGGACAGCATCTGCCGGCGCGAAAACCCGGCCTGGCCCCGTTCCCGGGCGAAAACGCCATCATAAATGGCCTGCGAAATTTCCACGGCACGCCGAACGACACTGGGCCGGGTTTGCGGCAGGCGCACGCGAAAATCCATCAAGTTAAGCCCCAGTTCGTAGTACGAGTCGATGGCAAACGAATTGTCAGCGCTCTGCGACCCGACGATGCTTTTATACCAACGCCAATCGAGCAGAAAACGCGGGGAACAGCCCAACACTGCTCCGCGCGAACCCAGCGCCGTCAGTGCCTGAGGAATTGAAAACAGCGGGCCAACCCACGGATGCAGGATTTGATCAATGACCCAGTCCTCGGGACGCCGCGACATGCCGGGCAATGCGGCAAGGTCGGGCCGGAAAAATTCCACCAGGCGGGCAACCTTATCATTGAAATCCGAAACATCCTCGACCCATTTCCACGCCAACCAGCGCCGCAACATCTCGGGGAGCAGGGAAATGGGGTCCATGCACGTGAACACCACCACTCCGCCCGGACGGACGAAACTGGCAACATGGCGTAGAAAGGCGGGCGGATTTTTCTGCGTTGGAATCACGGCTTCACACAAAACAACGTCGAATTTTTCCCTGGAGCGAAACGCCAGGATGGAGGACCGGCGCAATTTAAAGTTCAGACCGGAACAATACTGCTCAAGCACTTTCTTGGTGCTCTGCAAACTGGGCGGGTTGCCGTCCACAAGCAGGTAGCGATCCGGCCCAAGCAGTCCGGTGACCACGGCGTTGTGCCCGCTTCCCGGGCCGAACTCCAACACCGAAGCGCCACGGAAAACTCCCGGCGACAGGCCGAGGTGGCGATACAACGCGCAACGTCGTTCGACATGACGGTCGAGGTCGGAGATGTCCTGCCGGGTGGGAATGATGCCATGGGTGGAGTAAAAATGAACGAATGGTATTTTCGATGACGCCATGTATTAAAATGATTACTGCGATCCACGAACGTTTCTCCCGTCAATCTGACCTGGACAACGGCTGATCCAACCACGCCCGCGCCATGGATTCGTGCCAGTGCAGGCTGACACCCCCATCCACAAGGATTTCCTGTCCGGTGAGGAACGAAGCCGCCGGACTCAACAGAAACGCGATCACTTGGGCGACTTCTTCCGCCGTGCCCATGCGCCGCAATGGCGTGATGCGCTGATACATCCGGTGGAGTTTGCGGTTTTCCAAAAAGAATTTCTTTGATTCCTCCTTAAGCAAGGTGCCGGGCGAAACGGCGTTCACCCGGACGCCTTTCGGTCCAAGTTTGAAGGCGAAATAGCGCATCAAACCGATCAAGCCGGTCTTGGCCGCGTGATAACCCTCGTCCTGTTCATCGGCGACAAATCGCGCGGCACTGGAAGCAAGAACGACAATCGATGCGTCCTGCGAATCATCGAAGCGGTTGCAACTCGCCTGAATGACATCCTTCGTGGCCGTCAAAGAAGCGGCCAGGTTTCCCGCCCATGCATTTTCGGCACCGCGATGCCGTTGAAAAAAAACCAGACCGTTCAGTTTTCCCTGTTCCGCCACCACTTGGGAAATCACCGACTCCACGGCGCTTGCATCGGTCACGTCCGCCCGATAAGAACGAACCGTCGAAGCCGCGATCATCCCTCCCGTGCGGGAAACCAGTGAAACCCTGGCTCCCAGATCCGCCGCCAGCCGCGTGAAGGCGCGACCGAGGCCGCGGGTGCCGCCGATCACCAGCAGGTGCCGCCCGTCCAAACCACTCAAACCCGGCCCCTTCACCGTCCGGGATTTGGCGGGTGCGTGCGTTGGTTTTTTGGCGGCTTTCATGCTCGCGGCGGAGTATAAGGAAAGTGTCAAGCGAACGCCGGTTAAATAATTTTCAATTCCGGCAGCGGCAAAACATAATGACCCCGGCCTGGTCCATAACGCGGATGCTTTTTTTGTATCTGCTCGAGATAACGCCAGGCGAAAACGACAACGTAGTCGGGCCTCGACGCGTCAAGGTTGCCCGCCGGCACGCACGGCAGGTGCAGGCCGGGACTGAACTTGCCGTGCTTCCGCGTGTTGTCGTCGAACAATTCTTTCACCAACGACCCCAGCTTGAGTTCGTAAAGCATGGTGGTGGTGCCGACGGACGCGCCGTAACCCGTCACTGATTTGCCCGCGCGTTGGAAATCACCGAGGGCTGTTTGCAGTTGACCAGTCAATTCGTTTAACCGGCGGCGGCCGGCGGCGAGGGTTGCGAGCGCGTGGATTTTTTCCCGCTGCTCGAGGGCGATCTGGCGCGCGACCGATGGATTGACCGCTCGCGTTCCGCCACTCCATTGCACGGTCAAACGAATCGAGCCGCCCTTGTTGGAATTCCACTGGCTGTCGATCAACTGCATTCCGTGACGGTGGAAAAAGGCGTGCAACGGCGCAACGGAAAAATATGAAATATGCTCGTGATAAATCGTGTCAATAAGCCCCTTGCCCACCACGTCGCGCCAGTAGGAAGTTTCCAACACCAGGATGCCATCCCGCGCCAGCAATAGTTTGAAGCCCTCCATCACGGCGTCGAGGTCATCAATGTTGGCGAGCACGTTGTTGGCGGCGATGACGGTGGCGTGACCGTGTTCGGCCCGCACTTCGCGCGCGAGCTCCGGTGTGAAATAACGCGGCAGCGTCGGCACCCCGGCGGCGGTGGCGGCGCGCGCGATCTCGGCCGCCGGTTCAATGCCCAATATCCGGCAGCCGCGTTCCTTGAATGCGCGCAGCATCGGCCCTTCATTGCTGCCGATTTCCACGACGAACGAACCGGCCGCGATACCTTGCTCGCCCATCAAATCCCCGGCGAATTTTCGGAAATGTTCCGGCAACCCCACGGAAACCGAAGTGACGTAGGGAAAAGCCGGGTAAAGCAGTTCCGGAGAAACCACGTCGCGCAATTGGACCTGGCCGCAGGCCTCGCAGAGATACAGGTCCAGGTTGAATATCTCCTCGCGCGACTGGAGGGCGGCGGCGGTGAGATAATTGTCACCGATGGGGGTCGGCTGCATTGGCAGGCCGATCGTGAGTTTGTCGGAGTGGCAGAGGCGGCAGGTCTTTCGCGTCACAAAGGAGGCAGTCATGAGGGGCAGCCGTTCAAGGTTTGTGCGGCGGGAGCAACCTGGCCACGTCGGCATCCACACGGCGCAGGAAGTTTTCGCAGGCGGCGAGGTCTTTGTCCTCCGGCGCCCATGCCGCAAAAACGGTGTCGCCCATCACAAACGGCCCGCGCGTGGTTTCCTGGAAAATGCCGATGGGCGTGAGAGTGCGCAGTGTGTGAAAGCGCGTTTCGTGCAGCCGAAAATAAGATGAATGGCCCGAGCCATACGGCCCCAGCCGCGTCGCGCTCATTACTTTTCCGGCGTCATCAAAGACAATGACCTCCATCATCCCTTCGAGCATCTGGAAGGATTTGGGTTTGGCGGTGTTCTTATGCGGACGAACGTAGGTGTCGCGCGCGTTGACGATGATCATCTCGTGCAGCGGATCACTTGTGTCGCGGTGCATGCACAGGCGGGCGCGTTTGCGCGGGTTGCGCTCCGTCTGCTGCTTCAGAAATTCCAGGTCAGCAGCGGCGAATGTAATGAGGTCACCCCCGGCGTAAAAGACTTCGTCGGACTGTTGCTTGATCTTCACGGTTTCAATCGTGCCGGGGCATTCTGCATATTGATGAGGATGCGTCCCGCCTCTCCCGAGCGGAACATCCGGATGGCCTCGTTGATCTCGTCAAGCGCGAACTCGTGGGTGAACAAGCCTTCGAGTCGCATCCGGCCCTGACGAACCAGGCGGATGAGCCGGGGTATTTCCACGTCCGGCGCGGAGCTGCCGCCGTGGGAGCCTTTCAATACTTTCTTGAAATGTAATGGCAACGTGTAAAGGGTTGCCTTGTCGTTCTTGCGCGGCACCCCGACGAGGATGGTCTTGCCGTCCGGGTGCGTCAGCTCGTAAGCCGCCTCGATGACCCGGGCATTGCCGGTGGTATCCACGACCACATCCGCGCCTTGCGGTCCGACGAGCTGGCGGATTTGCTCCGCATAATTCGGGGTCTTGGCGGAATTGAACGCGTGCGTTACGCCCCATTGTTTCGCCAGTTCCATCTTGGCGTCCACGATGTCCAAACCGACGATGGGATAAGCGGAAACCATCGCGGCGGCCTGGGCGATGTTCAAACCCACCCCGCCCACGCCAAAAATCACAACCGACTGGCCGATTTTGATTTGTGCGTCGTTGTTGACCACGCCCACGGCCGTGGTCACGGCGCAACCGAACAACGGCGCGAGCCGCAAATCGAAGTCCTGCGGAATGACGGTCAAACGGTTTTCCGAAATGACGGCTTCGTCGTTGAACGTCGTCACCCAGCCGGCGTTCACACGGCGTCCATCCCAATCATAGACCGGAGTCTCGCATTGCAAACCGGCACCGGTGCGCCAGTGGAGCACGACGTGGTCGCCAGGCTTCACAGTCTTCACCCCCTCACCGACACCGACAACCGTGCCCGAGCCTTCGTGTCCGAGGAGGTGCGGGAGAAACTTGTCCGGGCCTTTGGCGCCTTCGATCTCGTTCAATTGGGCGCCGCAGACGCCGCTATGGTGGATCTTCACATGGACCTGGCCGAAGGAAAGCCGCTCCGGCATCCGCAATTGCGCCAGGACGAGCGGTTTGTGGTTTTCGACCAGTATCGCCGCTTTCATTCGAAATAGATGAACTCGTAATCGCCGGTGTAACCGAAGTGTTGGAAGAGCCAGATCCACTCCGCCGTGTCGAAGAGCGATTCCGCCGTGAGCGCCCAGCATTCCAGATTGAACATCTCCAGTTCGTTCCGGTAACTCTCGACCACGATGTATTTGTTCCGGCCGACGCGTTCGATTTCCTTGAGGGCGGCTTCCAGTTCGAAAATCCGCAGGTTGTGCAGCGTGGTCAACGAAATCACGAGATCGAAATGTTGGTCACCGAACGGATACGGCTCTTGCGCGCGATGGCGGAACAGCGAGCCCTTGAAATCAGGAAGTTTTGAGGCCAGACCATGTTTGGAAATGTCGAAGCCCACGAGTTCCAATCCCGGCTCGATAAGTTGCATTTCATACAACAGGAACGATTTGCCGCAGCCGACATCCAGCACCCGCGAACCGGCCTTGAGTCCATAAGTGTCAATCAGCGCCCGGGCGACAGGCTTCCAGCGTCCGGACAGGTATTTGTAGCCGCCGTAGCCGAAACGCCGGTCGCCATCCCAATAGTCCGCCTCGTATTCCTTGGCCTTGACCATGCAGGCCACCTTGTCATCCACCATGCGCGCGAGATAATCGCGTTTGGTGCTTTTGTGCAGCGGCGTAACGAGGTTCAGCAATCGGCCCATGGGATTATTTAATCTGGGAAAGTTGTTGGACAACAGAAACGATTTTTTCCGCCGTGATTTCGTAACGCTTCATCAGACTGGCCTGCGAGCCGTACTGGTCGGGGAAAACGTCCGGAAGGCCAATGCGCTGGAAGCGCTTGGGCGTCTTGAAACTGGCTTCGGCCAGAACCTCGGCCACCGCCCCGCCCAGTCCGCCGATGACGGTGTGTTCCTCCACCGAAACAATGACCGGCACGGCCCCTGCCAGATCCAGCAGTGTTTTTTGATCGAGCGGCTTCACGGTCGGCATGTGCAGCACGGCGGCCTGGATTCCGAGCGCCGCGAGCGCCGTCGAGGCATCCAATGCGGTTTTTAACGTGATGCCGGTCGAAACAATGAGCGCGTCCGAGCCGTTGCGCACCGGCATGGCTTTGCCAATCTGAAACGGCACCCGGTCATCAGTCACGATGGGATCACCGCCCTTGCCCAACCGGATGTAAATCGGCCCGGCATGGTCCACCGTGGCCGGCATCAGTCGTTTCATTTCCTCCGCGTCCGCCGGCACGAGGATGGTCATGCGCGGCAACGCGCGGAAAATGGCAATGTCCTCAATGGCCTCGTGGGTCGGTCCGAGTGGGGCATAGACCACACCGCCGCCATTGGCGATAAGGCGCACATTGGCGTTGTGGAGGCAAAGGTCGAGGGCGACCTGTTCAAAACAGCGGCGCGTTAGAAACGTGGCGATGGTATTGACGTAAACAATCTTTCCTTCGAGCGCCAGACCGGCCGCCACACCCACAATACTCTGCTCGCTCACGCCTTCCATCAGGAAACGGTCGGGCATCTCGGCCTTGAATTGCTTCAGCGTGCCGACGCCCAGGTCCGAGCCGATGAAAANNGTAGCGGCAGGCATCCTGCCTGCCGTTGAGGGCGGCCATCTTGCCGCCCGGAAGCGTCGTCACAACCTTGCACGCGCCTGAAATTGTTCCAGGCTATTTCCGCCGGGCTGGAAGCCACGGTTCTACGGCAGGCAGGATGCCCACCGCTGCAATGCAGCAACAGTGCTTTCAAGCTTTGTCCTCCAGTTCGGCCAGCAACGACTTCACTTCCTCTTCCGTGACCTTGTTCTTGTGATGCCAGTTCAAGTTGTTCTCCACGAAGCTCACGCCTTTACCCTTGATGGTGTGACAGAGGATGGCGCCCGGCTTTTGGGTGTCGAACGGAATCCGTTTCAAAGCCGCGCGCAATTGCCCCACGTCGTGGCCGTCCACTTCCTCCACGGCGAAACCGAACGCGCGCCATTTGTCGGCGAACGGTTCCATGTCGAGCACCTCGTAAGTCGTGCCGAAGGATTGCTGTTTGTTGTAATCCACCAGCACGGTCAGATTGCTCAACTTATGTTTGCCGGCGCTCAAGGCGGCTTCCCACAGCGAGCCTTCGTTGGACTCACCGTCGCTGGCCAGGACGATCGTGCGGTGGTCCGCTTTCTCGTAACGGGCGTTCAACGCGAAGCCGACGCCAATCGGCAACCCGTGACCCAGGCTGCCGGTGGATGCCTCCACGCCCGGCACCTTGCCGTATTCGGGGTGGCCTCCCAGGATTCCGTCGGGCTTGCAAAACTTCCACAACTCCGCCTCGGGAAAGAAACCTTTTTCGGCGAGCAAAACGTAAAGCGCCAGACAGCCGTGTCCTTTGCTGAGGATGAAACGGTCGCGCTGAGGCGAACGCGGAGTTTTCGCATCGTAGCGCAACACTTCATCGTAAAGCACCCGCAGAATTTCCACGAGCGAGAAGGCCGAGCCGACGTGGCCGCGCCCGCCTTTCTCCAACATGCGGACGATCTGACAGCGGAGCGAGCGCGAGCGCCGGTCCAGGGGAGTGGTGTTGACGGGGGGAGGCTTAATCACGATAAGGGAAGCGTTCGTACTCGCGACGAATCCGATTCAGCATCTGCCGGGCTTTGTCCAGTTGCTGCATTTGCAAAGCGGCACGATCCGGGGCCGCGACGGCGGCGAACTGGCGGCGCAGCAATTGATCGGGCAGGAACTCGTTGAGAAAAATCAGACACCACTTGAAGCCGTAGAGCGGATAAACGCTTTCCACGCGCCCGAGCAGATCGGGCCAGTCCGAAAAACGTCGGAACATGGCCGAGGCAAATTTCTTTTTCAAATCCGGCGACAACTCCATGGCCGGGTGCAACAAAAAGTCCGCAATCATCTTCGCCGGATCATCCCAACCGAAGTACTCGAAGTCCAGAAAGATCATCCGTCCATCGCGCTCGCGCAGGGCGTTGTGGAAACCGAAATCCGACGGGCTGAGCGTCCGCTGCTCCCAACTCAGTTCCTGGGCAAAAGATCCGCCCGCGGCTTGCAACCGGGATTCACTCCAGGGCGTTACCCGTTCAAGCAGGGGCGTCAATTCCGTTTCGAGAAAGGCGCGCAACGCCTGGTAAGCGGGCGTTTCTCCTTCGGCGGCGCGCAGGCGTTGCCAACGCTGGCGCACGTTGTCCACCACCAGACCCACGGAAAAGAAAGCCTCGGAAGCGGCGTCCAGCTTGCGGCTTTCGGCCTTGCAACTGAGTTCCCGCAGGCGGCCAAGCAGGTCCACCGCAGCGGTCAACTCCGCCTCACCCGCCTGGCCGGGAGGAATTTTGTCGCCTTCGATAAATTGATAAACCGCCCAGCCCATTCCGTGGTCGGCAGCAATGGGCCGGGGAATATCCCGGAAACCGTTTTCCCAGAGAAAAGAAAAGCCATTGTATTCGATGGCGAGCCGGTCACGGCGGTCGGCCGCGTGACGAAAGTAAACCTTCAAGGCAAAATGCAGCGCGCCGTCCGCCACCACTTTATAGACCTGGCTGTTGCGTCCGCCGCCGATGCGTTCGACGCGGGTCACGTTCCGGTTGAGCAATCCGGCCAGCGCCGCGCGCATCGCCTCCGGACGTGATTCACCTGGCGACGTTGAAGACATAATCGGATATTTGCGCCCAGCCTTCCGCCACTTCAACGGCGGGCAGACTGGGCGGCGGTTCGTGCCGGCCAAAAAGGATTTTCACCACGCCCGTCGGAAAAGTCTCTTCCAAAAAAGTTTCCTCCAGGTCGTCTATGAAGTGCGTGCAACCGGTCGCGCGGATAAAATTGATTTTTTCCGGTCGCGTGATCCCAAAATGAACGCGCGCCGGCGAAAGTCCAACCCGTGACGGATCAAAAAAACCCTGTGCCGCCAGCCAATCTTGGGCGGCTTTTTGTAAATCATAGGCCGGCCCCTCAACGGCCGTGCGGGTCTTATGGCTGATGATGTAAAGCGGCGGCCCCCGCCTGATGGCGCGAGCGAAAAACTCCAGCACTCCAGGAAACGGTTGCGCTTCCGCCATCCGCGGGCCGTAAACATAACCCTGTAATTCCGTCCAATCCCGTTCCCGGTTTTGCCCGCGTAGAAAATCGCGCACATCGTTTTTGCGGGGCGGCAGGGTGACAGGGATCAGCCCTCGTTCGACCGCGACCCGATGAAACAAATCATCGTAGCGAACAATGGTGTTATCGAAATCAACGCCCAGAACCATGTTAACTTTCACAAACCGCGACGCTGGATTACGAAGGTGGTCGCTACTTGACCCGCAACTGTTGCATCCGTTTGATGTTGGAGTAAATCGGGTTGGTGAAAGGGTCCTTGATCAGGTCTCGCCGATAGGCGTCCGCAATGTTTTTGATCGCATCTTCGATCGTGTAACGGGTTTCAAATCCCAGTACCCGCTTCACCTTGTCGGAGTTGACGTGATACGAACGGTTGTCGTCGGAGGGAGTGTATTCCAGTTCGATGCTGGGATCGGCAAGGGTCTCGCGCACCAGTTTGGCAATATCCTCCACGGACCGGTTTTGGAAGCCGACGTTGAACGCTTCACAATCCACCTTTGCTCCCGGCGCTTCGAGAAACGCCTGATACGCCCGCGCCATGTCTTTAATGTGAAGATTGGGCCGGAGTTGTTTGCCGCCAAAAATGCGAATCTTGTGGTTCACCAGCGCGTGAATCGTCAAAATATTGACGGTCAAGTCCAGGCGCAGACGCGGCGCATAACCGCACACCGTTGAAGGCCGAACGATGATACGCTCCATGCCATTGACGTTCGCGTGCGCGAGCAGGTCCCTTTCGCAGTCGAGTTTGTAGCGGGAGTAATCCGTCAGCGGCTTGGGTTCAGCGTCTTCGCGGACGTTGGGTTCCTCCTTGACGCCGTAAATGCTCGAGGAACTGGCGTAGATAAACCGTCGCACACCCTGGTCCACGGCACCCTGAAGCAACCCGGCAAAAGCGTCGTAGTTGATGGATTTGCCCAGCGTAAGATCAAGCTCGAAGCTGGGGTCGTTGGAGATGCACGCGAGATGAATCACCGCGTCCACCGCTTTCAACTCCTGCTTCAAGCGCAAACTGTCACGGAGGTCCAGTTCCACGAGTTCAAGCTGCGGATGACGATTGCAATCGCCGAACTGTTCGCGTCCGTACCAGAAGAGGTCAACCACCTTGACGCGATAGCCCAGCTTCAAAAGCTCGGGCACCAACACGCTGCCGACATATCCCGCTCCCCCGGTAACCAGTATCGACTGAATCCCATTCGGATTGTTGCTGCTCATAAATTACCGCTTCAAAGCGGGATAAGTTATTGGCCTTGTGGCCCAAGTCAATTCGTTTTGTCCGGCCTCGCAAGACCCTGGGACCCATCAAAGGGAAGCATGCCATCCACAGCGCCCGGACGTATCCGTCGCGCCGGCGCCGCGCCGCCAGTTTTGCTCAGCGAACATTGACGCCCGTCCCTGTCATCGCCAAAGTAAACCGCGATGGCGCATATCCATGAAAAGATTGATTTCACCGTGGCAGTCTTCGTTGTGTGCGACGAAAAAGTCCTGTTGGTCCACCATCGCAAACTCAATAAATGGCTGCCGCTCGGCGGCCACATCGAGTTGGCGGAAGACCCGGAAATCGCCGCACTCCGCGAAGCGAAGGAGGAAAGCGGTTTCGACGTTGAATTGCTTGGGGAGCGGCCGCCAACCACCGAGGCCGGCACCCGCGCGCTCATCGCGCCGCGTTTTCTCGACATCCATCGCATCACCGACACGCACGAGCACATCGGCATGATTTATTGGGCGCGGCCGAAAAATGGGAGCCTGACTCTTGCCGCCTCAGAACACCACGACATCCGCTGGTGCTCAAGTGAAGAGTTGGACAAACTGCAGCCGCAAATGTCCAACGCCGTAAAATGGTACTGCCGCAAGGCAATTGAAGAAATCTAAAGCTGACCGCAACCGTGCTTCACGGAACACGCAATACGGAATACGCAATACGGAATACGCAA
>PLJQ01000094.1 GCA_003140275.1 Limisphaerales bacterium | reverse complement strand
TCGCGCGGATTCGTAGAATGATTTTTTCCCGGAGGCGAGCAGCTTGGCCACGAGCGGCGGAAGAGCGACCCCCTCCTGAGTGAGGCGTGCAGCCATGGCCTGAACGCCAAGCGTGTCCCACATCTCGAACGGACCAAGTTCCCAGGCGAATCCCCAGCGCATGGCGCGGTCCACGTCGGCGAGGGAGTCGGAAATCTCCGGGATGCGGCGCGCCGCGTAAACGCAGATTTGCGAAATCGCCCTCCAGAGGAATTGCTGCGCTTTGTCGCCTGTCTGGCCGGCAAGGATAGGCGCGAGCAGAGCGCGCAGGCGCTCGCGCGTGTCTTCGATTGTGCGGACGGAGTCAAGTGAAGCAAACCGCGCCTTCTGGCGCGGGCGATATTCCATGGTGGACAGGTCAAGCACGAGGATTTCGGACTCGGCGCCTTTCTTAACGCGCTTGTAGAAGCCGCTGCCGGTTTTTTCGCCCAGCCACCCGCGGCGCAGCATGTCTTCTAGCAGTGGCGACACGTGATAGAGTTCACGCGATTCGTCGTCAGGCGCATTTTCGTAAATGTTCCGTATCACGTTCGCGAGAACATCGAGGCCGACNNCCGACCAGATCGATGGTGCGGAAGGTGGCGGACTTGGGCCAGCCGATCGCGGGACCGGTGCACGCGTCGACTTCTTCGACCGTCATCGCTGTTGCGGCGGCCGCCCTTTCGGAGCCTGGCTTGTCGGGCTCCTGGCCCGGGGCAACAGGCTGATTCATCAGCCGCAGAGCGTTGACGATGGCGAAGGTGCCGATGCGGTTGGCGATGAAATTGGGAGTATCCTTGGCGCGCACCACTCCTTTGCCTACCCGCCGATCGCAGAAATCCTGGAGCGTGTCGAGCACTTCGGGCCGGGTCGACGGCCCAGGGATCAACTCGATCAGCTTCATGTAACGCGGCGGATTGAAAAAGTGCGTGCCGAAAAACCGTTTGCGATATTTCCTGGACAAACCTTCCAACATCCCGTTGATGGAGAGGCCGGAGGTATTGGAGGTGACGATGGCATCGGGCGAGGCGTGCCTGGCGATTCTCGCGTGCAAGGAGCGCTTTAGGTCCATCTTTTCCAGCACGGCCTCGATGACCCAATCGGCCTCCCCAATTTTGGGAAGATCATCCTCGATGTTGCCGATCGTGATGAGTCTGGCGTTCTCCGGAACAAAAAACGGCGTTGGCGAAAGTTTTTTGGCGCGCTCGAACAGGGTTTTGGTGACGCGATTCCGCACCTCCCGGTCCTGCAAAGTCAGTCCGCGTTTTTGTTCCTCCGGCGTCAGTTCCGTCGGCACGACGTCCATCAGAATCGAGGGGATTCCGACATTGGCCAGATGCGCGGCGATTTGCGCGCCCATGTTTCCTGCGCCGATGACGGCGGCTTTTTTAATGGTCAGCATGATTCAATGGTTCTCTAAAAACGAATGGTGGTCGGTGGTGGTTACATATTGCGCAACTCGCGCCGCAGATACTTTCCCACGCCTGATTTGGGCAGGGAATCCCGGAAGACGACCTGGCGCGGGACTTTGTAAGCCGCGAGGCGTTCACGGCAGAAGGCCTGGATTTCCTCCGGCGTGACGGTTTTGCCCTCGTGCAAGACGATGAAGGCCTTGACGGTTTCGCCGCGGTATTGGTCGGGCATGCCCACGACCACAGCCTCTTTGATTTTGGGATGCTCGAACAGGACTTCTTCGACCTCGCGCGGATAAATGTTGTAGCCACCGGCGATTATCAAGTCCTTCTTCCGATCAACGATGTAGTAGTAACCGTCCGCGTCCTTCTTCGCGATGTCGCCGGTGTAAAGCCAGCCGTCGCGCAACACCTTGGCGGTTTCCTCCGGCTTGTTCCAATAACCTTTCATCACTTGCGGTCCGCGAATGATGATTTCGCCGGCTTCACCGAGGGGCAGGTCGCGCGTGCCGTTTTCAATGTCCACGATCCGCACCTCCGTATTGGGAATCGGCATCCCGATGCTGCCGGTTTTAAGCAGGCCTTCCGGCGGATTGGTGTGCGTGACCGGGGAGGATTCCGTGAGGCCGTAACCTTCCACCAGCTTGCCGCCGGTCAACTCCTCGAACTTCTGCCGCACTTCC
Source organism: Limisphaerales bacterium (assembly GCA_003140275.1). Lineage (GTDB taxonomy): Bacteria > Verrucomicrobiota > Verrucomicrobiia > Limisphaerales > PALSA-1396 > PALSA-1396. The sequence goes on along the minus strand of PLJQ01000094.1, from coordinate 8,981 downwards.
ACCGGCAACGGCGCGCCGCCGCTCATGCAAACGCGCAGCGATTTGAAACCGTAACGTTCGACGTTGGGCGCGTTGTTGAAGGCCACATACATCGTCGGCACGCCGTGGAAAAAGGTCGGATGATATTTGCGGATGATGTTGAGGGCCGCCTTGAGCTCAAAGCGTGGCAGCAGCACGACGGCGCCGCCGGTCATCACGGAACAAATCATGATGCACGTCATCGCGTAGATGTGGAACAGCGGCAGGGCCGCCACCATCACATCCGGCCCTTCGGAATTGGCAGCCAGCCACTGCCGCGTCTGATGGGCGTTGATGACCAGATTGGCGTGCGTCAACATCGCGCCCTTGGAGGAGCCGGTGGTGCCGCCGGTATATTGCAGGCAGGCGATGTCCGCCGGCTTGACGACGACGGGCCGCGGCGTTTTGGCGACGCTCAAAAAATCGCGCCAGGGAATCGGCGGGGTTTGTTGCGCCAGCCGCGCAACGGTGCGGGCCGGGGCTTTGGGCCGGGTCTTGAGCGAGTGTTTGAGCGCCGTAAAGTTCGCCGGATAATAATCCCGCAGGCCGATTTCAACCACGTGCTTCAACGCCGGCAGTTCCGGGCGCACGGCCTTCACAATGCGGAGCAGGCGGCGATCCACAATGACCACGGACGCGCCGGCGTCCTTCCACTGGTGACCGGCTTCGCGCGGCGTATAAATGGGGCTGGTGGCGGTGATGATCGCGCCGGCTTTCAACGCGCCGAAGTAAGCGATCACGAATTGCGGGCAGTTTGGCATCATCATCGCCACCCGATCGCCTTTTTTCACTCCCAACGCCTGCAATCCCGCCGCCACACGGTTCACGTGGTTGAGCAGTTCGGCGTAGGTGATGTCCGCGCCAAAATAAATCAACGCCCGCTGCCGCGGCATCCTGGCAGCGGTTTGCTCCAACATTTGCGACAAACTGATTTTCGGATACTTTTTCATGTTGATATCAACGGTCGCCTCAAAATGAACGTCCAACTCCGGGGAGGCGGCTTAGGCAGCCAAAATTTAGACGTTGCGCTTCAACGTTGGCAAGCTCCTTTCCCATCCGAACTTCTTTTGTTGCCACGCATGTCGAATTGTTCCTGAAGGGTTGCCGCGACACCGGCTGCCGGTGAACTTCACCGGTTGGCCGCAGCAATGTCCGGTGTTCTGTAGGGCGATTGGAGTCCTTTGGCAATGAAAAATGAATCCCAAAAAGCGGTTGAAACCTCAGATGGACACAGATGGACACAGATTTCCATTTTGACAAACTCAACGAAAAGGGATCGTCGCCATGACGAGGATTGCTTGCCTGGTTCTGATGGAACGGGCCGGTCAGCGCGGTTGCGATTGGCGATGCCGGATGCTGTGTTGTGCCGGCAGCCCGTTCAAAAACGTCGAACCGTGACGCCGCTACCGACGTGGGAGAACTCCACGGTCTGCGATCGGGCTGCGCGGTCATGAACTGCGCGGGTTGTCGCAAATCATCTTTTATTTCTTAAGTTGACATGCGCCCTCGTTTTACGTAGCAAGAGAGCCGTGCGGCGCACGCTTCAACGGTGGCTGATTGTCACTTCGCTCATACTCGCGATCGGCGGGCATTGGGCCATTTTGCAGTCCGTCGCGTGGGTTGGCATGGTCGTGAACTACTCGCAGAGCCTCCCGCTCCAGGAAGCGCTGGTGAAAACTTTCGACGGCAAACATCCCTGCAAGCTTTGCAAAGCCGTTCAAGCGGGCAAGAGCGCAGAAAAAAAGCCGGATGTGCAGAAAGTCAAAACGAAGCTTGATTTCTGTTTATATTCCAAGCAGGTCGTTGTTCTTTCTGCGCCGCACGCGCCATTTCAAATGACGAGCATCGGCTTGGTAGCGGCTCGCGCCGAATCTCCTCCAACACCTCCTCCTAGATCACTCCCCGGTTAGTTCGCGTCCTGATTGAGCTGCGCCATGCGTGTGCATGTGGCGCAGCAAGTCTTTCCCGAATTTTAAAGAAGCCACAGGGCTTCGCATTAACCTTGGAGATTTATGAAAATATTTTGTTTGTCCGCAGTTTTGACCGGCGTTTTGGCGACGCCGGCAGTCGCTTGTGATTTATGTTCCATTTATTCCGCAGCAGAAGCCAGCGGCGGAGCCGGTCGCGGTTTCCATGCGGGATTTGCCGGGCAGTTCACGCATTTCGGTACCGTCCAGGAAAACGGCCATAAGCTCGCGAACACCGCCGACCAATATATCTAATTCAATCGAGTTTGGTTGCCCGTGTCGTGTTGGCGCGGGCGTGAATCTTTCCCTTAACTTTGAGAGCGCGTTTGCGCGTTCTCGCAACCTTTAGATTTTGAAAATGAAAAATAAATTTAATTCAGTGGCAGTAAAAGTGAGTTGTGGTTTGTTGGCTGGAATGCTCGCGCCGAGCAGCGTTCATGCTTGCGCTTGTGGATGCAGCGTTTTCGACGTAGGCACAAGTTCAATGTTTCCCACCGGCGAAGGCGGAATGGCTTTCCTCCAATATGACTATCAGGATCAAAACCGCAATTGGAGTGGCACGTCGCGGGCGCCGGCGGCGAACAATGATGACAAGGAAATTTCGACGCACTTCGCCATGTTTGGTTTGCAATACATGTTCACTCCCCAATGGGGCGCGCAAATCGAAGTGCCTTACGATTTTCGCTCGTTCACAAAAAACAACTCCGGCAGCCTGGTAACGCGAAATTGGAGTCAGCTAGGCGACATTCGAGTTGAGGGGATTTACACCGGATTCACGGAGGACTTGTCGGCGGGTGTGACATTCGGCCTAAAGCTGCCGACCGGCGATTACAAATTTGATTCTGACATTGTGGATCGCGACACGCAAATTGGCACGGGCAGCACGGACCTTTTGCTCGGTGGTTTTTATCGCGGCAATCTGGATCGCAATCAAAGATGGGGTTGGTTTGCGCAATTGCAACTGGATGTGCCAGCGCTGATTCAGGATCAATATCGTCCGGGTATCGAAGTGGATGCCGCCGCCGGAATTGTTTACAAGGGGTTCTCGCACGGTCGCGTGAAGATTTCACCGCTGGCGCAGGTGATTTTTTCCGAACGGACAAGTGATAGCGGCGCGAACTCCGCCAGTCCTGTGGCATCGGGCTACCAGCGCATCATGGTTTCACCGGGAGTCGAGTTTCATATTCATCCGGTGAGAATTTACGCGGACGCCGAATTTCCAGTTTTTCAAAACTTCACCGGCAATCAACTGGCGGCGAGCGTGCTGTTCAAGTTGAGCCTGAGCTTTATGTTTTGATTCTTGTCCCATCTGCAATCGCCTGGGCAAGCTAAAAAACAGCCCCGACCAATTTATTGGCCACTAATACTCAGCGGATCGATAATATTGAGAGTTCCGTCGAACAGGTGTTCGTCGGGTACAACATCAACAACCGGTTCGGGCTGCAACTCAACCTGCCGGTGATCTACCGCTCTTTCCAACGCCCACGCGGTTCCGTGATTGATAGCGGCACCGAATTCGGCATCGGCGACGTGTCATTGATCGGAAATTTTCTGGTCTATCAAAAGCTCCAGGAGGATTTTACCTTCAACTGGAGTGTGTTGGGTGGCATTAAATTCCCGACCGGTGATTCCAGTCGCCTCAACGAGCCTGACGTTGACAGCGTGCCGCCGCTGCCGGCCAGCGGTATCGGCGGGCACGATCTGGCGTTGGGATCAGGATCGTATGATGGGGTGGTTGGCACCGGTTTGTCCGCCAGGTGGAACAAACTGTTTTTTTCAGCCAACCTGCAATACGCCATTCGCTCCGAAGGCGATTTCGGTCATCAATATGCCAACGACCTGACCTGGTCGGGCGGGCCGGGCGTTTATCTTGCGCTGAACCACAATGACACGCTGGCATTGCAGGCGGTGGTTTCGGGCGAGACGAAGGGGAAGGACACATTCAACAACGTGCCGGACGGCGATTCGGCTGAGACGATTGTGTATGCCGGCCCGCAAATCAGCTTTACGTGGTCGAGCAAGGTGAGTGCGCAAGTCGGACTTGACCTGCCAGTGAGCATTGACAATTCCGGCGTGCAGCTCGTTCCTGATTATCGGGCGCGGGCGGCCATCACCTGGCGGTTTTAGTTTCGGCCTTGGAGCAAACCAGGCACAAAAGAATGGAGCGGGCGCGGACGTGGGGGCGGCGAAACTCTTTTTCAGTTCGTCAATACGAACCGTACGGGTACTTCGATTTGGGATTCCACCCCAAGTGAACCGATCCGGGCGGGTTCAAATTCCCAACGACGCACGGCTTGTGAGGCGGCTTCGTCGAGTACCGGAAAGCCGGAAGATTGCTTGAGTTCGACGCGAGAAACGCGGCCTTGAGCCGACACCTTCACAGTGAGCAAAACTATTCCTTGCTGGTTGCGGCGACGGGCAAGAAGCGGGTAAAGCGGTTCAGGATTTTTCAAGTAATTGGGTTGGGCTTGCATCAGGGTCACGATTCGGCCTGGCATCGCGGAACCAGCATCATCCGTCACCCGATTATTAACTGGCTTCGTCTGCACAGAGTTACCAACCACCTTCGCTGGAGGTGACAATGATGCTAAGGGCTTGGGTGCTTCGATGATTTGTGGCGGGGGTACAACGTCTGGTATCGGTTCGGGCTTCGCTAATGATTCCAGTAGATGGTTGACCGATTTTAGTTCCGGTGGCGGGACGAACACCTGCGAAACCAGTTCGTCAGAATGCTTGATTTCTTCGACTGCTGGCTCATTCGGTGCCGCAACCAGCGTGAGCGTAACAGGCCCTTCGACCTCGGGCACGGCGGCTTTGTGGGAACCAAGCCCACCCACCGCTACTGCGCCGAACAAAGCCAGATGACCAATCAGCGAGAGGCAAAAGCTAAATTGCAGAGAAGTGAATTTCACAAGCCGTATTCGAATTACATTTGCCCACAAATTGTCCAATGTCTTCTTTGGTGATAGTGGTTAGCGACACTTACGAAACATTTGAAACGGATTGCTACCACTGTCCGCTTCTCCGTTGGCTGATCCTCTGTGAGCAAACAGCTCGAAGTCGATGCCAAAGACGATGAAGGCTTCGAGTATGGGCGCATCATGGTTCAGACCGAAAAGCGGCATCAAACCCACATGGGTGTTGCGCGTCGGCTTGTAAAGCACCGTCGGCCCCAGCAGCACACTGGTCGAATGCTCATCCTTTGCATCAGACTCATACTCGGCCAGCAACTCCACGCCGACGTTTAGCTTTGAGTCAATCGCCGCATAGCTGAGGGCGGTGTTCAACTCGTAGGACCTTTCCCGCTCGCCACCGACTTGTTGGTCGAAAGTGAGATCGGCTCCGAAGTGGAACCGTTTGCAAAATTCCTCCGCCAGCAACAGGCGGAAGAAATAAGCGTCAGCTTCTCCGGAGATGAACCGCCACCCGCCATCAATCGTTGGATTGAACGGAATCTTTCCCCAGTCCGCCAGCGCGTGGGGAAGCTCCAGCAAGGTCTCATCATAGCGCCCCCTGCCGCTATTGACACTGTAGTTCATTTCCACGTCAAACTGGGTGCGCCATGGCAGACCAAACTCAAACTCCGATTCAAAGAGGTTCTCTGGTTTGCCTTCGCGGGGATGCGAAGACACGTAGAACTGGTTGAACTCAATCTCGCCGGTCGGGATGACGTAGATGTCGGTTTCAGCAAAGACGCGTCGGGTTGTCCACTCCGGCTGGTTCGCCGGACCAACCAGGTCGGACTCGGAGGCGACCTCATGGAGGCTGACTGTCTTGCCAGTGACGATGACGGGATCGAGCCTGACGGGAGGAACGGCATTGGTGGTCTCGGCTCTAGTTGGCCACGACGGCGAGGCACAGAGTCCCATTAGTACCGCCGGAATTGGACCGAAAAAAATCTTCCGCAATTGGTTTATGCCGGAGAGGCTTTTATTCATGTTTGACAAATAGCTTTCCCCAAGCTGCCGCCATTAGCCCTTTTGCGACGAACAAGGAGACGTGCGTTGACGCGATTTTTAGAGGTTTCTCTGGCTCGCTGGCAAGGTGAAATATCTCCGGCTTCGCGTGTGGAACAGATTGATGAGCCGGAACAAAACGCCAGTGACTTTCTCAGAATGCCAGGTATCTTCCGCTCGTGCAATTTTCCACCGCCAGTACAGGCCCAAGAGATTCCTGGTCTCCTTGGTTTCGTTTGATCGTGTTTATTTTGGCGTTTGTGTCATTCGCCTGTTTGCTGGGCCAGTTCTACCGGCTGTGGACGATGCACTTTTTTGCCTGTTGGGTGTTGCCGCCCGCGACGGCACTGCTCGCTTGGATTGCTTATGCCACGCGGCGCCAGCCCGGCGGCGTCCATTGCCCAAAGACGTGGATTGTCGAAGGCGCGCTGGGCGGCATTGTTGCGGCGGTGGCGTATGATCTCTATCGTCTGCCGTTCGTGCTCAACGGCGCGCCATTGTTCAAAGTCTTTCCACAATTTGGGCAACTTATCCTGGGCGCAAACGAACCCTTGTGGCTCGTGCAATTGCTGGGCTGGACGTATCACTTCTCCAATGGCGCGGCGTTGGGCATCATGTTTCTCGCGCTGGTCTGGCGCGCGACGCCGCGCATTCTTTTTTGGGGTGCGGTCGCCTGGGCGTTGTTCATCGAAGCGATGTTGTTGTTGACGCCCTACACCGGTTTCTTTGGTCTAAGGATAAATGGCCGCTTCCTCTTTCTGACTGCCAGCGCGCATTTGGTGTTCGGGCTGGTACTCGGCGCGTGGTGTCGCCGACGCTTGAGAGTAATCTGAACTGGTTCGTGAAAACTCAAGTTCATCACGCCCGAGGTTTTACGCTCATCGAGCTTTTGGTCGTTATCGCCATCATCGCCGTCCTGGCCGGACTGCTTCTTCCTGCTTTGGCTCGCGCCAAAGATAAAGGCCGGCAGGCCGCCTGCTTTTCCAACCTCCGAGAGGTGGGGCTGGCGGCGCGGTTGTATATGGACGACAACCAAGGGAGCTTGTTCCATCACCACGAAGGCTGGGTGCTCGACGACGGCACGCAAGTTGATACACTGCCGGGCAGCCTCGGCGGAGTTGGCGTTGGCGGCATGGGCAACAGCCAGGCCGAGAAACCGTGGGTTATCATTTTCCAGCCTTATTTACAAAGCCGCCAAGTGGGCTTTTGTCCCTGCGACCGGACGCCGCGTTCGCGTTTTCTCGCCACTGACCTCAATGGCTACAACGGCGGCATCACCAGCACGGGTCAGACACCGCCGCCGAATTCCGAGCAGGCCGTCGCCCAAGCCGAGCACTTGACCATCGAAAGCTACCTGCTGAACTCAATCTTCACTCACAAATCGGCCCGATACGCGCTGGAGGGCGTGCTGTATGGATTTGCCACGGACGCCGCCATCAACGGGTTGCCGAATCCGAACATCATCATCTTTTCAGAACGGAACTCTGAAGCCTTGAATGCCGCTAACAACGCAGAATTTGGCAACGTCAACCAGGACGACTACGATACCTGGGTAGGCGAAGCGGCATTGGTGCAGTGGGGCAGCGGCAATTACGGCGATCAAGGTTGGATTCGATACAGCCGTCACGGGAAGGGTGGAAACTACATTTACACTGACGGCCACGTGGAATTTCTGCGCTGGCGCAAGGCACGCGTCGATCAGTATCCAGACCATCGCGTCCGTTTCCCTCTGGCTAACCCTCCGGAATGATGTCTGCCCAACCCGTTTGGAGTTCAGAACTACCCAATGCCTTTGAAATTGTCGTCCGCGCCATTGGAATAGGCGACGAAAACCACGGCCATAAACAGAATGGCAAGCAGCATGGATTGCTCCTACAAGCCAATGCTTTTCCATGCAACGCCATCCCGACAAAAAAGCGGCCTCCGTTTCCGAAGGCCGCTGTGAGTTTTCCGAGCTTTGCGCGCATTACGCGCCGGGAGTCAATTCAGCATTGACCAGCCGGAACTCTAAACTGTGCCTGCTATTGGTGCGCGTCCGAAATTGCGCTGGCATTGCGCGACCTCTCAAACGAAAGTTATGCCATGAAGTCGGTCCGCAATCTTTCGCTTGTTGCGCTGATGGTTTGCGTCGTCTCCTGTCGCGAACAAAAGCCGGGCAGTCTTCCGACGACCAATGTCGGTGCGACGAATCTGCAAATCTTCCAGGCCAAAGGTGTGATCAAGGAATTGAAACCTGACGGCAAAACCGCGGTCATCCAGCATGAAGCCATCTCAAACTACATGGCGGCGATGACGATGCCGTTCCGGGTCAAGGCGCCGAAGGAATTGGCAGGCTTGCAGCCGGGCGACGAAGTGACCTTCCGCCTGCTCGTCAGCAGTGACGCCGGCTGGATTGATCGCGTTACCAAAACGGGCAGGCAAGCTGGCGAATCCGCCAAGCCCCAACCAGAAACTGCCCCACCACCGCAACGGGTGGACGTGGTGGCTGCGCTCTCGGCCTACACGTTCACCAACGAGCTGGGTCAACCGGTGAAGTTCAGCGATTTCAAGGGTCAGGCCATCGGGTTGACGTTCTTCTTCACACGCTGTCCATTCCCGGAGTATTGTCCGCGCCTGATGAAAAACTTCGCGGAGGCGAGCCGTCAGTTGAAGGCGATGACCAACGCACCAACGAACTGGCACTTGCTGGCCATCTCGTTCGACACCGAGGCGGATACGCCCGCCATGCTGCGAGCCTACGCGGAGAGATACAATTACGACCCGAAGCATTGGAGTTTCCTCACCGGTTCGTCGAACACGCTCAGCGAGGTCACGCAGCTTTGCGGCTTCAACTACCAGCGCGAGGCCGGGACGTACACGCACAACTTCGTGACGGCCGTGATGGACGCCTCGGGCCTGTATCAAGCGGCGTGGCCGATGGGTGGCGACACCTCCGGGGGCCTGGTGGCCGAAATCTTGAAAGCGTGCCTGGCCACCAACTAGTGTGGTGTCCAAGAAGTAATTCCTATTATAGGCGAGCGGGGTAGAATTCGGCCATGCC
>PLJQ01000308.1 GCA_003140275.1 Limisphaerales bacterium | reverse complement strand
TCAAACCTATGAGACGCCAGTGGTTTTACTTCACCGCATTATCAGACGATAAAAACGACTCGTTCCAGAAATCTCATTTGTGACAGTGTTCTGAAAATTTACAATGGCAGGGATATTAGTGACTGTTGTCCATGAATTTGCTGTTGCTAGATTATCTGTAGTTTCGAGCGCATAAACACGTGTCGAAAGCGGCCAAATCACAACAAAACTACTACCAAAAAGTTGCGCCTGCAATAATGGCGGTGCAAGGCTGTAAAAATTCATGTCCTGCAACGTTAATTGCGCGTTTGTGGACGTGCCGCCAACGATGCCAATAAAAAACTCATTCGTCTGACCCGCGAAAGTTGAAACGTCAATCGAACCACTGCTGAATAACACATTGGTTTCAATCCCACTTCCCGCCAACAACAAAACATTCGTTCCGTTGAAAGCTACTGCGAGCGAATCATCATTCCAATCCCCCTGAATTTTGTAGTCAAACGACATTGAAACCGCGTTCGATGGAATCGTCAGTCTAATCCACGCATACGCCGGAATGTTCGTGCTATTGCTCTCGTCGTTTGCACTCAAAGCGAGTGAGCGAACTTTGGTTTGTGGCGCTGTCGAAGTATTCGCGGGCATAGTCAATAAAAACATGACGAAACTATCAAAAGCGCTCTCAAATCCGGGCAAGGCGTCGACAACGTATTCACCAGACCCATTGCCATTGACGGCTGCTGAATCCGGGGTTTCGTTGGTGAGCGCAAAAGCCAGAGAATTGCGATATTCCTGAAATCGTGCTGCCAATAAGTTTGTTCCGTAATTCCAGTTCGTCGCCGCTAAGTCCCATTGTGAATTGCTGAAGGCTTGAACAAAAACCGAATTTGTGCTTGGCGCTTGCGAAAACCATCCGCCGCGTTCAAACGACCACAAAAATCCCATTGCAGAAACGTCCGTCTGGATCGTCTCATCATACCAATCAATTGGATAACCGTGAAAAGCAACCAACTCATTATACAAAGCGGTCACATTGGGCGCGTCCGCTGGTAAGCCGTTCGTCAAAATCACATTGGCGGCTTCGGGATGCAACAAGCCAAAGGCTGACACATAATTATCCGCCCAAGTAAATTGTTTTGGCAACGGATGATAATAGGACGGCTTCGGTAAAAGAGGATTTCCATTCATGCCAAAGAGTGTGTTAATTGCTTGAAGAAAACTCGTCTGTCCTGTGGCTGCTTCCGCCTCATCAAACAAGGTCATTTGCGTATTTGTTCCCGGCCACGGAGTGGGCGAAATAGCCTCTTGCGCCCAGCGATCGCCATGCAAATAATTCGCGGCGGAGGCATTGACCAGAGTTCCAAGACTGTGACCAATAAAATGTATCGGTTTGGAATAATTTGCTCCGAGTGTGCGCAATACCGCTTCCCCCAAAGCTCGTCCTTGATCGCCAGTCTGCGCTGCTGGTATTCCCGGATCATACACGGCCGATTTTGCAACGAGCGACCAATCCCATGCCACAATGTTTGGCCCTGGACTTGGAAGAGAATTGAGAATCAAAGCGGCCAGATTTTTTGCCCAAGCATTGGGATCACTATTCCAACCGTGTGTAAGCACGATGGTCATTTGATTTGGATCTATCAAACTCGTATTCGTGGTGAAAATTCCGCCATGATAAACCAAAAGTTGCGAGGTCGTTGGTAGCGCAGCTAAAAGTGGCGTGATTTCGGACACCGTTGGCGTGCGATTTGTTGGAATTATTGTCAACTGAGGTGTGTCAAGGAGCGGGTAATAATAACTCACCACCGGACTGCTTTGCAAATTCAGCACGTCATTCCCCGGCCACTCGAAATACTGGTAACTGACAATCGGGCTGGCGATTGACGAATTTGTATCTTCGCCGAGCACATCGTAAAATTGATAACTGACAACGGGGCTGATGATTTGTGAATTCGTGTCCGTGCCAAGCGCTTCGTAATACTGATAACTCACAACCGGCGACATGACGTTAGTGATAGCGTCATCGGCAAAAGCTGGCAACAAATGCAGAAACAAAACTGCAATCAGCGCATATTGCCTGAATGACCTCATTGCAACCTTATCAGTTCGAGGTTGCCGCAGTGGCGTAAATGATTCCACCGCCGCGTGGCATATTCAATGACACCGTCGCCGTGCTGGACGCCAGAGTGCCGGCGGTGTTGAAGCCAACAGCGCTGACGGGCGAACCATTCACTGGTTTTACGGTTACGGTGATCAGCGTGTTCAACGGAAGATTCGAGCAATTTACTACGATGGGAATTGGATTTGCCTGCTGGCCGGAAATGATGGCATCCGGCGAAAGGAGTTGACCGTTTGGACTAACCGAAACAGATGCGCCTGCAATACTCGCGATGCTCAATTGAACACATTGCCCGGCGACTGGAATGATAATCGGTTGAAAACCTTGAGCAACTATACCAGAAAGCGTGCCACCAAAAGTATTTTGAAAAGCGTCAATTCTTACTCGACCTGAACCAGCGTAAGCACACCCCCCCACGCCACCATCTGTGCGAATGACGCCATTCCCTGTGAAGTTCGAGGTAACCAATCTCACCCCGCCACCGCTTCCCGGGCCACCATATGTCCAGTTAATACCGTCATGTGCGCCGCCATAAGCGTGAATGCTACCGTTCAGTTGGATGAAGCCTGAAGCGGCAATAAGAATTGCTCCGCCTCCACCGCTGCCACCTCCGGGACTATCGGCTGAAGTGCCTCCGCCTCCTGAACCTCCCAATAGTGGCAGAAGGAACGCATTCCCATACAATTGACCCGCACTTCCTGCTCCTGGCCCACCAATGCATCCTTGACTGCCGAATGAACCGCCTCCGCCCACATTCAACAAGCTAACTGCTCCACCACCAGGACCTTGGCCTGGACTCGGATTGCTTCCACCACTGCCACCTGCCCATCCGCCTGGCCCACCGACACCTCTAATCTCTCCGTCTGCGCTTTGCCCCGAGACATCCACTGTTCCGTTGATCACGCAATTACTTTGCACGAGCCACGTCACAGGCGTGTTGTTGGCATTTGGAATAAACGTAACTGTGACCCCGTTCGAGATATTTACCGAGGTGTATTGGTAAATTCCATCCGGGTGGTCGGCCATGTTGATGACGATGTTCGACGTGGGATTCAACGCGCCATCGCTACCATTGCTACCGCTGTTCACTTGGCCTTGAGCGACGCTCACGAACGCGAGCATAACCGCCATCGCTTGAAGAATTTTCATATTTTCTTTGGTTGTAGTTAGTTTGGTATCGATTAATGGCAACGAAAGCGAGCAAGAAATCACACCCGATCAGGAATGTCCGACTTGGCATTTACGAGCAGGTTGCGTGGAATAAAAACAATTCTTTCATCCGGCCCACAACCGGCAGTTGGCGGCAGTTTTGAGGCGGCAACATTCGTAATGTCTATGCCAATGATTGCGAAGTCCCCGGACTCAAGCTCGAAAATGTCAGGGCAATTATTAAGCGCAATTGTCTGTGCGCCGTTGGCGTGCGGATCAGGGCCAAGTCTGCGAAGGAAATTAGGTTTTACGTTCATCGTATGAAGAGAATCGGTCAGGCGTTCATAAGACACAAGAACAAAATACAGTGCATATACTGTGTCCAATTCTACCGTTTCCGGCTTCCGTTAGCGGGTGGTAAAGATTCCAAAATACCGAAAAGTGTTGGGTGATAATATGCGCACCTACCGGCGAAATCTTGAATGGAGTCAGGAGAAATTGGCTGAAAAATCCGATCTCCACCACAACTACATTGGCGATATTGAACGCGGGGAGGAAAATGTTTCCGTTGATGCGCTCATGAGAATTGCTACCGCCTTGAAAGTGCGATTGAGTGATTTAGTGCGGGATGTTTGAAATCGCCTACCAAGTGAAATGTCTCGGCATCCTGTAACGATATGTTTTTTCCGACGCTGATCAATAATCCCACGAAATATTTCTCCATTTTTCATAACCCTTTGCAGTAGAGCTAAATCCTTCTATTGACGGGTCGTGGGGGGTACATACTTGGGGGATGTATTTCACTCCCAATTCAC
>PLJQ01000359.1 GCA_003140275.1 Limisphaerales bacterium | reverse complement strand
CCTTTAATCAGCGTTTCCTTAGGGGACGGCCCGGCTGCTTATTCAACAACGCGCCGCCAGATCCTTGACTTCGTTGCCGGCCTTGCTGCCTTGGTGGATTTTACGGCGGATTTCATCGCGCAGTCATTGCTGAACGGCGAAAGCGATGATTGCAAAACGCGTCAGAATGCTGACGACTTCAAGGCGTTTGCGAAATTTTGAACTTTGCTTTTCCAAATTTTAAGCTAGCAGCCTGTCGGACTTANNTAAGTCCGACAGGCTGCTAGGGTTGGGTAAAGAATGAACCCCTCCAAATACTTCTTTCTTATTTTGGCTCTCAGCCTCGCCTCCGCAGAACTTCAGGCTGTCCTGATGAAATCGCTGCCGATTGAGGAACTTTCGCAAAAGGCCGACCTCATCGTTCTCGGCACGGTGTTGAGCAAATCCTGCCAGCGCGACGACAGCGGGCGCATTTACACGAAAATTGAATTGCAGGTGATCGAAGTCTGGAAGGGCAGCCTCGCCACCAACTCGTTCACCATCGTCCACGGCGGCGGTACCGTGGGCAACCGGCGCGTCGAAGTTTCCGGCCAGGTCGAATACGAAGTCGGCGAAGAAGTCGTGGCGTTCCTGCGGCTAAACCAGCGCGGCGAGGGCGTCACAATCGGTCTGGCGCAGGGGAAGTTTCGCGTCTGGACGGACAAGGCGACCGGCGAAAGATTCGCCTACAATATTCTTCACGGTGTAGCGGAGAAGGCTGCCGCGCATGAAGGGGAAAAATCCGGGCGACTGGCATTGAGAGACCTCGCGCAGCGGGCGAAAGGAGGCGCGCGATGAAACTCTTCCCTTTTGCGCCGGTCGCCCTGCTTTCCTTCGCGCTTTCCGCGCATGCCTACGTATTGAATTTCGACGATGCCTTTCTGGTCAAGCATTGGAATCTGCTCACCACGCAAGACGGCGTCAGCACGAACGTTGTCAACACCAACACCCACGCCATCCGCTACTTCCTCGCCTCGGACGCTTACTCCACCACGAACACGGCGAACGAGTTGAACGCCATCCGCGCATCGTTCGGCCAATGGCAGTCGGTTTCCGGCACCTACATCAAGTTTGAGGAAGCGGGTTTAGTCTCGCCGCCCGTGGACGTGAACCTCGATGACCATACGAACATCGTGTATTGGGCCAAGACCAGCACGCTTGTCAACGGCGGCAACGACGATATCAGCGGCGCACTCGGCGTGACATTTACCACCTGGGATCCGACCAGCAATATCATCCTGGAAGGCGACATTGTTTTCAACGGCGTGGAATATACCTGGTTCACCGATTTCAACGACACGAGCAATCCGGCCACCTTCGTCGAAGCCGTGGCCTCACACGAGATCGGTCACTTTCTCGGCGTGGCCCATTCGCCGGTGGGCGGGGCAACGATGCTATTCCGCGGGGCGTCGGGCGTGAACGTTCAAACCGGCTTGTCGGACGACGACATCGCAGGCGGGCGCTATCTGTATCCCATGGTGCCAACGAATTTCGGCGCGGTCAAAGGCACGGTCACCAAGAGCGGTAGTCCGGTGCTCGGTGCGGCGGTGTTCGCACAAACCTCCGTCAGCAACGTCGCCGCCGGTACCGTCACCCTCCCCAACGGCACCTACGAAATTAATTCGCTTGCCGCCGGCACGTACCAAATCCGCGTCACTCCGCTCGATCCGTTCGTTGGGGATCGGCTGGTTGCCGGGTACGACATCGCCAACTCGCCCGACTCCACCAATTCCGATTTCACCAGCGCCGACACCGATTTTTTGCCCACCACCAACGTCACCACGGTCATCGTCGCCAACACGACCAACACCGTGAACTTCGCCGTGACCGCCGCCACGCCGGTATTTAGCATCACCCACATCCGCGCGCCGACGGCATCCTCCGGCAGCTTCTCCTGGTCATCGCTGCCCACGAGCATCAAGGTTGGCCAGAGTAATTATTTCATCGGTGTTGCTTCCGCTTCAATCCCCAGCAACAACGCTTCGCTGCTCATCACCGGTGACGGACTCACGCTCGGCACGGCGAGTTTTCTCACCAATGCGTTCATGTCGGGACTGAATTTCATCAGCGTCCCCATCAGCGTCGCCAGCAATGCGACGCCAGGGCTGCGCAGCTTTATCGTGAGTCAAGGCGCGAACGTCGCCTACGCCAACGGCTTTCTGGATGTCATGGCCGCCGTGCCGGACTACAACTTCGACGGCCTCGACGACACGTTTCAGCGCCAATACTTCGCGCTGTTTACTTCACCGCAAGCCGCGCCCGGCGCTGACCCGGATGGCGACGGCATGAATAATGCCGGCGAGTACGTCGCCGGCACGATCCCTACCAACACCGCTTCCGTTTTGAAAATGTTAGTTCTCACGAACACGCCGAGCGGCACGACGGTGAGCTGGCAAAGCGTCGTGGGCAAACGCTACCAAGTCTCCAGCCGCACCAATCTCACTATAGGATCGTGGCAGAACATCGGCGGCGTTGTCACCGCAATCAACACGGCGGCCCAATACTTCGACCCCACAGCCACCAACGGGATGGGTTACTACCGCGTCCAAGTGCTCCCATAAAACGCATCGCCCAGCCTCGATACCGGTGTGAGGTTTCAGCCGCTCAGTCCTTCGGGACAATCTGTGACGATGACATTTCCAGATGCGTTCTGTGTTTTCGCCGGTGCCGCACGACAAAGGCTTTCGTCATGATGAACGCCAGGAGCGCCACTGGCGCGCCCATGAGCAGCGAGCCAAGGAGCAAAGGTTTGCCCACGGTTAAAAATGTGGTCCAACTCCACCAGGTTTGAGCATCCCAATGCAACTGCTTCAAGGACGGCGGCCATTCGTGAGGGTTACTCAAAAGCCAGTAGCCCACCTTGTATTCCCAGCGATACAGCACCGGCATGAACGGGATGGCGATATCATGCAATGTCACCGCAATGACCGCCGCGAGAATGTTGCAGCGCATCAGCCAGGCAAAGAAAATGGAGAGCAGCGTCTTTAAACCAAACAACGGGCTGAAGCCAAAGAAAATCCCGATGGCCACGCCGCCCGCAATGGCGTTCGGCGTGTCCAGAATCGCCAACAGTCTCAGCGAATGTCGTTGCAGCCAGCCGCGAATGTCCATGTGATGAACCGGTTCAATTCTTGGTGTCCGAAAGCACGTGATCAACTCCGTGGTTACTTCGCCCCGCGGGCGGACTGTCGGCGATTGAAAGCGACCATGTCCGCGTAGCGTACGCCGCACCCGCCGAAAATGTCCAGCGCCGACCCAATTGTCAGATCGATCCTCCCCTGCCCTGTTTGCGTTGCTTCTTCCAGGTCGGCCAATGACTGGGCGCCGCCGGCATACGTGGTGGGCAGCGGTGACCACCGGCCAAGTTTTTCCACCAACTCTAAATCCACTCCCTGGCAAAGCCCTTCGATGTCAGCAGCGTGAATCAGGAATTCCGCGCAGTAAACGGCTAGTTTTTCCAAAGTCTCCCGACCGATCGCCAACNNATGTTTGCCAGCGGTCCGTGACCACAAAATAATTTTCACCGCGCCGACGACAGCTTAAATCCAACACCAAGCGATCTCTCCCGATGGCTTCAACCAGCTTTGTCAATCGACCCCAATCCACACGCCCGCCTTGAAACACCCATGAATTCACGATGACATGCGAGGCACCCGCCGCCAGAAAACCTCTCGCGTTGTCGAACGTGATTCCGCCGCCGATTTGCAAGCCGCCGGGAAACGCCGACAACGCCTCCCGCGCCGCCGCTTCGTTACCGTCACCGAGCATGATGACGTGACCGCCCTTCAATCCATCGCGCCGATATAGCTCCGCGTACCACGCTGCCGAATGTTCCGAGACGAAGTTCGTGCGCAACGTAGCGGAGTCGTCGCTCAACGTGCCGCCAACAATCTGCTTTACCTTCCCTTCATGGAGATCGATGCACGGTCGAAACATAATAAAACAAATTGTTGAGCGTCAAAGTGGCGAATGGCGAGTGCTGTTCAAGTGAATATCAAACCGGAAACGGAAATGCGCTACGCATGCACTCCAATCGTTATTTCGCCAAGCGGAAGAAACTGGTGCCGCTGTCCGCGTTGACGGTGACGGTGTAATTTTGCCCGGCGACTTTCACCGCATTGGTGACCGTACTCCAGGAAATCGATGACGAAAGGTCAATCGTGGTCTGCAAAGTGAACCCGGTTGAATTGGTCTGCCAGGAAAGGACAAAGTTAAGCCCGTTTTGAGAAATATCCAGCAGGGGATTGCAATCGTTAGGTGGAATGGTGGGGGAGTTGTACACCGCCACGCCGTAGGGCCGGTTTAACAAACCACCCACGACGGTTATGGCTGACTGAGTGCCGTCTGCAGGGTTCACGCGCACGATGCGTTTATTATCGTACTGGGCCGAAATCAGCTTCCCGCCACCCTCGATCGCAATTCCTCGCGGGGACCTTAAATAAGCACCGGCCGCAATATTGGTGACCGTGGTGCTGCCCGGAATAACTTGTTGAATGATGTTTTCGGGATTGTTATACGCATCGGTACCGACAAAAATTGATCCGGAAGCGTCGATGACGAGGTGCTCGGGATAATTCAGCCCGTTACCGGATATGATTACCGACTGCGGTCCGTTGGTCAGATTGGTCAGATTGATTTCCAGGAGCGAGCTGGTGTTGAAGTTGGCAACGACCAGGTTGCCCACCGCATTGAACGCAATTCCCACCGGACCGGATAATGAACCGCCGGAAGCAATCAGCGTCTGCGCGCCGGTGAGATGATCTACCTGCACTACCAAACTGTTCGCGAACGAAGTAACAAACAAGTCGCCCGACGGTCCGAGCGTGATGCCGTAGGGTTGGTCTAGAAATCCTCCTGAAGCGAGGGTGGTGATCAAACCGTTGCAGATGCTAAGCTTGCTGACCGTGTTGTTCAGGCTGGTGATGTAAATGAATCCATCCGAGGAAGGGGCCACGTCGGTGGGTTGAATAACCGCGCCCCAGTCTTGCTCCGCGCCGGTTTTCGGATCGACCTTGATGATGTTGTTGCTACCGTAATTAGCCACAAAGATGTCGCCCACTTTGAGGGTAAAAGCGCGCGCGCTTGTCAGTGTCAAACACCCCAACGCGAAACATAAAAAATACTTCATGCGACTCGGATAACCTGTAATTCCAGCCATAAGACTTGTCGGGTTGCACTTTTGACGACTCAACATCCGCATCTATTCATTACACGCCGTCGTCAAGCAGAACTATCAAGCAACGTTTGAATGCGGAAAGTCAATGCACATTTAAACCCGGGTTTGATTTTGGTTGGCATTGGCTAGCAATCTGTCGGGCTTGATTCACCCGCATTCCCGTCATTCCAATGGCACTGTGCGTTGCTAATAGAAAACCGCTGAACT
>PLJQ01000440.1:1050-7808 GCA_003140275.1 Limisphaerales bacterium | reverse complement strand
TGGAACCGGAAATCCTTCGACGTAAGCGCGCCGACCGGGCAGATGTCCACCGTGTTCAAAGTGTAGTTGTTGTCGAACGGTTTGCCGGGAAAATGAGTGAGTGTGTTGTAGCTGCCGCGATTCACGAAGCCAAGCGCGTCATCGCCAACGATGTCCTTGGTGAAGCGGACACAGCGCGAGCAAAGAATGCAGCGCTCGTCGTCGAGCATGATGCGCGGGCCGAGATCGACCTGCTTGGGCTTGTGGACTTTCTCCTCCACGAAGCGGCTTTCGGCCTGGCCGTATTCCATCGAGTATTCCTGAAGCTTGCATTCGCCCGCCTGGTCACAAATCGGGCAATCGAGCGGATGGTTGATGAGCAGAAATTCGAGCACGCCTTCGCGTATGGATTTCACGCCTGGGGTGTCCGTGTAAATTTCCATCCCCGGCGAAACCGGCGTGGCGCAAGCGATCGCCGGGCGCGGCGATTTCGCGATCTTCGTCGTGCCATCGGCATTCAAAATGGGCTTGCGGTCCGGACCGAGCGCGGGCGTGCCGAACTCGACGAGGCACATGCGGCAATTGCCGGCGACGGGCAGCTTCGGGTGATAACAATAATGCGGCACGTCCTTCTTCACCGCTTCGCATGCCTGAATCATCGTCGTGGGCGTGAGCCTGCCCGACCAGTCCGCCGTGAGGCGCGGCACTTCGACTTCGCGCCCGTCCACCTTCACCTTGATCCTTTCGATCGCAGGCGGCGCGGGTTTGGTTTCGGTTGTCGGCACACTCATCGTCATCAAAAATAATTAATCTTCATCAAGGCAATCACATGAAATAGCTTGGCCGCCGCAAATAGGACAACGTTCAACATCGCAGCCAACAACATGATATTGTCCTTTCGGGACACAGCAGTCATGGCAAGGGCGCTTTTCTGCACCCCAATCATCAGTTTCATCGCCATAGCGAATGCGCGGAGTTCTTTTGCCTCCGACGACATAGACGGAAATTTTCTGCGCGGCCTGAATTTTTTCAGGCCAGCCTTCCACCATTTTTACGCCGTTATCGATGACAAATTTCTTTTCCATTCAATGACGTGAACTGACGGCCAACTCCGCTTTTGCAATCGGTTCAGCAGTTTTATTTTCCTTCGCGCGGCGTTCCTCATCGGCTGCGCCCTTCACGACAAACTCTTCTCTGAACTTCGCCACGAAACTCTGCACCGGCCACGAGCAGGCTTCTCCGAACGCGCAAATAGTGCGGCCACCAGGGATGTTGTCGGCGATCTTCACGAGGTAATCTGCGTCGCTTTTGCGGCCTTCGCCGTGGGTGAGGCGATGTAACGCCTTGCTCATCCAGAGCGAGCCTTCGCGGCAGGGCGTGCACTGGCCGCAGCTTTCGTGCGCGTAAAACTCCGCGATGTTCGCCAGTGCTTCGACGATGTCGGTCGAGTCATCCATCACGATGATGGCGCTCGAACCACTCATGCTTCCGGCGGCGATGAGTGAATCGAAGTCATACGGCAAATCGAGCATACCGACTTCCTGCTCGACGTCCTTACCCTCAACTTTACGCTTGAGCCTGAATTTTTCGCCAGCCTTGAAAACTTTCGCCGAAGAGCCGCCGGGAATCACGGCCTTTAACGTGCGACCGTCCCGCAATCCGCCGCCGAAAGCCGGATCGTTAATCAGTTCCCCAATGGTAACCCTCCCGACTTCAATTTCGTAATAGCCCGGGCGCTTGACATGGCCGCTGAGACTGACGATGCGGGTACCGGTGTTGTTCGGTGTGCCGAGCCTCGCATATTCGCTGGCACCCATGGCCACGATGTGCTTCACTGCGCAGAGCGTCTCGACGTTGTTCACAATCGTCGGGCACATGTAAAGGCCGAGAATCGCCGGAAAGTAGGGCGGCTTGATGCGCGGATAGGGACGTTTGCCTTCGAGCGATTCGATGAGGCCCGTCTCCTCGCCGCAGATGTAAGCGCCCGCGCCACGGTGAACGTGGATTTCCAAATCGAAACCGCTGTCGAGAATGTTTTTGCCGAGGAAATGTTTTGCGCGGGCTTCTTGCAAGGCACGATTCAAGATGCGCGCGCCCTCCGGGAATTCGCCGCGAATGTAAATGTAGGCAAGGTGAACGTCGTTCGCGAAGCAGGAAATGATCATCCCTTCGAGAAGTTGGTGCGGGTCTTTGTGAATGATCTGGCGGTCCTTGAACGTGCCCGGCTCGGATTCGTCGGCGTTGCAGATGAGATAAATGGGTTTGCCGCTCTTGCGATCGACGAACGACCACTTCAGTCCGCACGAAAAGCCCGCGCCGCCGCGTCCGCGCAGGCCGGAAAGCTTAACGTCATCCCGGATTTGTTCGGGTGGGTTGATTGTCTTTCCATCCGACAAGTTTTTTGGGGGAAGAGTCAGGGCCTTCTTCAAAACTTCGTAGCCGCCGTGGCGCGCGTAGCATTCGATGTCGGGTGTGTAACCCGGTTCATCGGCGTGCTTCAAAATCAGGCGGCATTCTGAGGGCATGGTCAGTTGCGTGATACGTGATGCGTGACGCGTAATGGCGGAAATTCAGGTGTTACGTCCGCCCTCACCCCGGTCCTCGCCCCCGGGGAGAGGGGAAAGCTGGCTGCGGCGTTTGGAAATTCGGCCGTCCTGTTCGAGTTCACCGTCTGTCTCACGTTTGCCACGAAGGGCATTCGATCAACGGAGACATTCGCAAAGCCACGGAGCCGCGGACGATTCCCCCTCTCCTTCCGTCTTCGCTCCGCTTCGACGCGACCCGGTACGTGAACCGCGCCGTAGCGCAGCCGGGACGGGTGGAGGAGCGGGCCGGAGTGAGAACGAGCGCTTAAACCATTCCATGCATTCACGCTCGAACAGGTTTGGCGACTTGACTGGTTGGCGAAACCCATTAGCCTCTTGAAGGTACCGGCTTGCCCGATGGTGTAACGGTAGCACAACAGACTCTGAATCTGTTTGTCATGGTTCAAATCCATGTCGGGCAGCCAACTTCCCAACACGGAGTGCGGAGTGCGGAGTGCGGAATTCTTCATGCGCAGCTCCTCACAATCTCATCCGCCTTTGAGTGGCTGACGCCTTCGTAGAAGTCGTCATTGCACATCATCACCGGCGCGCTCCCGCAACCGGCGAGACACTCAACGAATTCGACCGAGAACTTTCCGTCCCCGGTCGTTTGCAGGCCGTGCGCATGTGCGTCGAGGCCCAGCTTCCCGCAAAAATGTTTGTGGAGTTGATGCGAACCGCCGAGTGCGCAACTCAAGGTGCGGCAGACTTTGATCTGATACTTCCCCGCCGGTTCTTGCCGGAACATCGGATAAAACGTCACCAGTTCGTAAATGTTGATCGGCTGCAGGCCGAGCTTGGCCGCCGTCCACTCGACGGCTTCCTGCGAAATCCAGCCGAAGTTTTCCTGAATCGAGTGCAGCACCATGAGCGACGCGCTGCGCTTCACGGGGTAATGCGTGATCAGCTTGTCTATCTCGGCTTCAAGTTGGGCTGGAACGGTGAAACTCATTTTTTCTCCGCGCCTTTCTGCAATTGCTTCAATCGCGTCACAATTTCCGGCGCGTCTTTCAATTCACATAGTGGCTCCAGTTCTGAATAAATCATTTGCCAATTCAACGATTCCTGGCGGACGATGATGCCTTTGACATCGCCCCAGTCCTGGTCGCGTCCTGCGAATGCTTTCATCACCATCAAATCTTCCGCCGAACACGTTCGCAGGCTCATGCCCGGAAAAAACTCAAATTCACTCGCGCGTCCAACGGCGTTTTCTTCAAACGGCAGCCCGCCGAGCGCCAGATCAATGTCTGTTCTATCTTCCGTCTCCAGCAACATCACCCGGCGCGTCAGTGCAAACTCACGCGCGCCCTCAATCCGCGACTTAAAATGTCGCAGGATTTCATCCACATACTTCTCTTCGTCGCCCAACCCCGTCAGCAACGTCACACCCACGTCGCGCGTGAGACGCGGCTCGCCCCAACGCTGGACGGCAACGCCACCGATCACACAAGATTGCCAGCCATGCCCATCCAAAAAAATTTGCACACGCTTGGCGGCTTCAAACAAGTCTTTCATCGGTGGCCGCGCTTGAACCAATGTTGTTGCTCAACCAAACCCGACGTTTTGCGACGCGGACTGTGCAACCGGGCCGATTTGTAAGCCATTTCGAGAGCGGTAATGGCATCAGCCGTATTCACCCGTCGAATTGACTTGCGCCGCTCTTCTTCCAAAATCGGCCCAAGCTCCTGCCAGTTCTTGATCCAGGCACGGGTTTGGGCCTTTTCCTGTTCGGTCATTTCAGCGACAGGTTTCATCGGTCACATTCCCCCATCACAAAATCCAGCGAGCCGAGGATCGCAACCGTGTCGCTCATCATGTGACCGGGCAGCAGGTACGACAAAATGCTCAGATTCACAAATGAGGGCGCGCGGATTTTCAGTCGATGCGGTGTGCCGCCGCCTTTGCTGTTGATGTAAAAGCCGAGTTCGCCCTTCGGATTTTCGGCGCCGAAATAAATTTCGCCGGGCGGCGCGTTGACGCCTTGCGTGACCAGGATGAATTGATGAATCAACTCTTCCATTTTCGTCAGTACTTTGTCCTTGGGCGGAAGCACAGTTTTGCCGTCGGAGATGTTGATCGGGCCGTCTGGCAATTGGTCGAGGCATTGATGCAGAATGCGCACACTTTGGCGCATTTCCTCCATGCGGACGAGGTAACGGTCGTAACAATCACCCACCGAGCCGACAGGCACCTCGAACTTCAACTGATCATACACGAGATAAGGATGTGCCTTCCGTAAATCGTAATCCAAACCGCTGCCGCGCAAATTCGGTCCGGAGAGTCCGTAGTCGATGGCCATGTCCTTCGGAATCACCCCGATGTCTCTTGTCCGATCCACGAAGATGCGATTCCGAGTAAGGAGTTTTTCCGACTCCTCGAAGTTGACCACGACTTCATTGAGGAACTTGCGGCATTGCTCGACCCAGNNGGAATTGGCGGCATTGCTCGACCCATCCCGGCGGCAGGTCGCGAGCAAGGCCGCCGATGCGCGTGTAAGTGGTGGTAAACCGTGCGCCGGTCAACGATTCGATGAGGTTGTAAATCTTTTCGCGCTCGGTGAAAGTGAACAGGAATACCGTCAAGGCACCCACGTCCATCGCGAACGCTCCAAGCCCGAGCAAGTGCGCCGAGATCCGCGCCAGTTCGCAGCAAATGACGCGGATGTATTGGCAGCGCGGCGGTAGTTGCTGGTCGATGCCCATCAGTTTTTCGACCGCGAGCGCGTAGGCCACGTTGTTGGCGAGCGGCGCGAGATAATCCAATCGATCCGTGTATGGGATGAATTGGGTGTAGGTCATGTTCTCGGCGATTTTTTCGTCGCCGCGATGCAGGTAGCCGACATCCGGTGAAGCCTGGGTGATGATTTCGCCATCGAGTTCGAGGACAATACGGAGCACGCCATGCGTTGCGGGGTGGGACGGCCCCATGTTCAGGACCATCTTCTCGCCGTGCATGTCCTGCAAATCCTCGTCGCTGGAACACAGCAAAGCTTTCGTCGCTGCTGCGGCCTGCGCGGCGGAATCGCGAATCTCGATGGTTTCGGTTTCTGACATGAAATCTTTTACTTCTTCAAGCGCACTGTCGCCAAGCAGCCCAAACCACCGGCCACGACGAGCACGGCAATCAAAACTTTGAAGAACGTTACAACATCCATTTCGCTGGCCGTTCCGCACAAAGCTGCGGCAGCGACAATCATGATAAAGAAGCAAGCGGACTCAGGACGAAGGCAATAAATGTGGTACGCCTTGCCTGAGCCGCAGACGCAGATTTCGTTCAACTTTGTTGTCAGCCAAAATGACATGAATATCAGGTTTCCGGAGTTCTCGTGCGCGGTTCACGTGAAACGGTGCCCGTGCCACCGGCAATGGTCACAAATGGCCCGCCTTCCAGCGGCGCGGGTTTCGTGAAGGCCACATCCGGCATTTCGCTCGGCTTGCCGCCCAGCGGAAAATCCTTTCGCAGCGGAAAATAAGGATAGCCGTCCCACATCAAAATGCGGCGCAAGTCGGGATGACCGCGAAACCGGATGCCCATCATGTCATAGATTTCGCGCTCGTGCCAATCGGCAGTCTTCCAAACCGAAGTGACCGTGGGCAGTTCGGATTTTTCCTCGCTGACATGAGTCTTAAGGCGTAGATGGCAACGGTGGCCGTAGCCGTAAAGTTCATACACGATCATCCAGCGCGGGTCTTCGCCATAATTATCGACGCTGCTGATGTCCACCAGGTAGTCAAAGCCGAGGTCCCTTTTGGCAAAGGCACAGACGTCTGCGATTTTTTCCGCATCCGCGACTGTCAGCGTCACTTCGCCGCGAAACTCGACGGGAACGGCCAGGAGTGCGCCGAATTTTTCAGCGAGCTTGGCGGCTAAATCGAGGTTGATCATCGGGCAATTTGAGATTTGAAATTCCAGATTTCAGATTCGCCAGGTTCAAGCGGCCACTTTTTTTTGGGTCGAGAGGACCGGTTCTTTGGCCACCTTGCCCTGCAACTTAATCAACGCATCCAGCAATGCTTCCGGGCGGGGCGGGCAGCCGGCCACATAGACATCCACGGGAATGATTTTGTCCACGCCTTGCAACACGGCGTAGCTGCGGTACATTCCGCCGGTGGAGGCGCATGCGCCCATGGCGATGACCCATTTCGGTTCGGTCATCTGTTCGTAAATCCGTTTCACCGCCAGCGCCATTTTGTA
>PLJQ01000440.1:0-1000 GCA_003140275.1 Limisphaerales bacterium | reverse complement strand
ATCGGCATCGGCCAAAGGGAGTTCTTGCGAAACCAGTTCAGGACGGCATCAGCGCGGGTGACGATGACCTCGCCTTCAATCTTCGAGTTGTAGCCGATTTCCGTGTTGGTTTGCATAGCGCAACCGGGCAACGTGCCGTTCGCCGAAAAANNGAATTTGTGATTTTTTTCACAAGCGCGGCTTCGTGGCGGGCATTTTCTCCTCGGAGCGGAAATCTCGAGTGGCTGGGATCTTCCTCAGCTTCGCGCGTCAAAAAGGAGTCCAAAAACTTATCGAATCAAAGCATTGACTTGGTCGTCCAAAATGCCTATTGGTGGAATAAATCTGCCGTGGTGCTGTTTGAACTAAGGCAGTCAACGACTGTCCAAAAACTAACGAAAGGTAATAAACTATGAAGAAATCAACATTCCTCAAATCCATCGTCGCCGGGCTGTTAATGCTCGCGGTTGTCACCCCAACTTTTGCTGAAGAAGGCGGAAAGGTCGTGACGATCACCGGTGACGGCAAGTGCGGCAAATGCGCCCTGAAGGAAACCGAAAAATGTCAGAATGTCATCCAGGTGGAAAAGAATGGCAAAAAGACGACTTACTATCTGGTCCAGAATGAAAAGAGCAAACTCTTCCACGATAACCTGTGCAAGGATACCAAGAAAGTTACGGCGACCGGCACGTGCAAAAAAGTGGATGGCAAACTTGAACTCACCGTCACCAAGCTCGAGTTGGCCAAGGAATAATAACACGAGCGTTTAACGCTACTTGTTCGTTTTCACCCGCAGTACTGGACCTGAGTCTGGACTGCGGGTGATTTGTTTGTCGGCCGCAGGCGACTTGGAAGGGGGCATCCAAAAGCAGCCAAAAATCAGGGCAGACGGATGTACTGGTTGAAACGGGCAAAGATCAAAATCGGGTTCTCTGCTGTTTTCAGCGGGCAGCGCATCGAAGCGTGAAAATTCCAGAGCAATTGGGTGGAACACTCGCCCTCATCTTGATCCTCTCTCCAG
>PLJQ01000357.1 GCA_003140275.1 Limisphaerales bacterium | reverse complement strand
TCACGAACTCAGAAACGGCTGGTCCTTTTGAAGCTCAGAGAGAGCTTGTTGATTGACAACATTGATCATCACAGCAACCGAACACTGCCCGGAATCTAACAACTCAATAATCTTCGGATTGACCGTCCGAAGATAGGTGCGAATCCGTTCTTTAAGTGGTGCGATAGTACCTTCGCGCTGTATATTCACGTTTACGTCCCGTCCCGCTAATATGGCTTCCCGTGAATTATTGGCCGACTGCGAAACTGTGGATTGTTTGAAAATAATAACAAGGATTACACCAAGAAGCCCTAGACCGCCCGTAATCCAAGCTGCCCTAACCCCCACTGGTGACGGATTATTTCCCATAGCATCGGTAAAATGTGTAATGGGATGTGAAATGACAACTCAAATTGCGGCCTTTACGATCAAGGAAATGGCGTTCGACGGTTTTGATGATGGGCAAATCGCGCATGACAATTTTGTGGTGAATGTAATGCTTTGTCTGGCACGCGCAATTCAAATGGCGCAGTGCCCGAGCGCCACAGCGATTTCATCACGCTCAACCATTTTGAACCTCACGCCCGCGCGGTTGGCGTTTAATTTTTGCAGCGAAGATTGCCAGACTGTGGTTAATCTCAAACCATGACAGCACTGGACCATTATTCCCTGGCCGTGATACGACAGTTGGAACAGATCCACTCCACTCAACGCGCAGAAATTGAGTTGGCGGCGGCGTTGTTCGCTGAAGCTTTGCTGAACGAACGTTGGCTCTATGCGTTTGGCACCGGGCATTCGCACATGGTTGCCGAGGAGGTCTTTTATCGCGCTGGCGGCCTGGCGCGGGCCGTGCCAATTCTTGATGGCAAACTTATGCTGCACGAGAGTGCCAGCGAATCGACCGAGGTTGAACGCCGGGAGAATTACGCCGCCGGTTTGCTGGAGAGTTATCCGTTGGCGGCGGGCGATGTCTTGTTGATTGCCTCCAACTCCGGCAGGAATCCCGTCCCGATCGATCTGGCATTGGCCGCGCGCGAACGCGGGGTGAAAGTTGTGGCCATCACCAATTTGCAACACACCAAAATCTGGCCGTCGCGCCATTCCACAGGAAAAAAACTGGTTGATCTGGCCGACGTGGCCATCGACAACTGTGGTGTGCCCGGCGATGCGTGCGTGGAACTGCCCGAACTGTCCACCCTCGCCGGGCCGACGTCCACGATTGCCGGAGCATTCATTGTCAACCTTCTCGTAGTGCAGGCCATTGAGAACGTTTTGGCGAAAGGGGTCATTCCGGAGGTTTACACCAGCAGCAATACCGGCAGCGACGCGCACAACGAACGGTTGCTGGCCAAATACAAAGGCCGCATCCGACATTTGTGAATTACGGCTTAGAACATGCCGAAAAGCCGACTTGGTGCGATTTGGAAGTTTGAACGAAACCCGGATGGGACGGGTCGATTTGATGGAACCGCACCCGGCATGTGCCAAACAGCGGAATCAAAACGTCAACCTGCCATGAATGTAACAATGCTTTTTCCGGCATTTCTGCTCGCGTCGCTCTTGCCTGCGCTGGCGGCGGAACGTCAAACCGATTTCGACGCGTTCGCGCCCGTCAAAGCTTCCACAGAATGGAAATCCAATCCAGCCCTTTGGCGAAACCTGCTCAGCATAAGACGGGACTCCCCAACAGTGTCAATTGGCAAGGCTGACTTTGTATTGACCGGCCCATTGGTCCAGACGATTCGGCGTCCGCGCGGCTGGTCTGAACTGAGTCTTGGCGAGAAAATTCTGGCGCTTCCCGTTATCAACCTCTTGGTTCCCCAACCGATGCCTGCGCCAGCCAGCGGTGGAAAGTATTTTGCGTGGGGCGAAAGCAGCCTCTCGTGGGGGGCAGTAGCAAATGGTGCCGCGCCAGGGTCCGGAGCATTTGCCCGCTACGTCAATCACGAGCCAAATGGATTGATTTCTGTTGGTTGGTGAACGCAGGCTCAACCGCCCGCCTCAAATCGAATACGGCAATTACAACTTCAATGCCTTTACCGCTTCGGTCGCCAAATTGAACATCGCATTGGGAAACATTCCCAGGTAAAGCATTCCAGCGATACAGCCGTAGAGTGAAACCCGGATGGGCGTGGAGATTTCAATCGGCGACAAATCGGCCGGGTCCTGCGACCAGTAGATTGCGCGTATGACGCCGAAATAGTAATAGAGCGAAATCACCACACCGAGAATTGCGAACGCCACCAGCCAGTAATATGGGGCATACGCCGCGCCCTGTTCCAAAACGGCTTTGAGCAAGAGAAATTTTCCGAAGAAACCGGCCAGCGGCGGAACGCCCGCGAGCGACACCATTGCCAGCGTCATCGTCACGGCCAGCAACGGGGATCGCCGGTGCAACCCCGCGAGCGCGCCGATGTCTTCACCGTCCACTTTCCGCATCACCAGGCAGATCACCGTGAACGCGGCCAGCACCGTGAAGAGATACCCGCTCAAGTAATACAGCATCGCCGATTGGCCCGCACGACTCATAGCCGCGATACCGAGCAGCATATAACCGGCGTTCGCGATGCTCGAATAGCCCAGCAACCGCTTCAGGTTGCGTTGTGGGATGGCACAGAGATTTCCGTAGAGGATCGTGATCGCCGAAATCACGATCAACAAATTCGTCCATTGCACCGTAATCTCCGGCACCGCGCCGAACAACACCCGCAGCAACAAGACAAACCCTGCGGCTTTTGAACCCACTGCGAGAAACGCGGTTGTCGGCGCCGGCGCGCCTTGATAAACATCCGGCGCCCACATTTGAAATGGAAACGCTGCAATCTTGAAACCAAGTCCGACCAGCACCAACAAAACGCCAAACAGGAAAACCTTGTTGCCGGCAAATTGCAGCGCCACCGGCGACAGTTCGCTGAAATTCATCTTGCCCGTCGTTCCCCACACCAGCGCGATGCCGTAAACCAAGAATGCCGACGACAGCGCCCCCAGGATCAGATATTTGACTCCCGCCTCGAGCGAGGTCAGCCGGCTGCGTTGAAAGCTGGTGAGGATGTAAAATGTGACCGTGATGAGTTCGAGGGACACGAATAACAGGCTGAAATCATTGGCGGACGCGGCAAACATCATCCCGGCGAGCGCGAATAGAATGAGTGCGTAAAATTCGGAGATGCCACTTTCGATGCGCTCGGCAAATTCGTTCGACATCAGCAGCACGAACAACGCGGCCAAAAGGAAAAACCGTTTGAAGAACAACGCCAACCCATCAAGCACGTACATTCCCCCAAAGGCGTACCGCGCTTCCGGGGCATGCAACGCGAAACTGCCGACCAGAATCAGCCCCACTCCCGCTGCCGCCACAGGACCGAGCTTGCGCTTCAACGCTGTCGGCGTCCACAAGTCCGCCAGCAACAGTCCCAACCCGAGGGCCACCACCGCGATTTCCAAAATGATCAGCGAGTAGTTCATTCTTATTTCGTAGCAGCCGGCTGGAGGAGGCTTCGATCTTTCTGAGTTTCGACATCGCGCCCGCCCTCCCCCCGGNNCCCCCAGGGAGAGGGCGAGCCAATGAACCATTCAGCGGAGAATTCATCACCGCTTGCTTGCCGGCTTTGCTCGTTGCCATGCTCACAATGACTTCCGCGCTGGGCATGATTTTCTCCGTCAACAGTCGCGGGAAGAAACCGAACATCAGCAAACTCGCCAGCAGCAGGGCAAACGGCAATTTGCGCCACAGATTGTTTGCATCCACAACCGCTGCCCATTTCTCCGGAAGCGGACCGTGCAGAATATTCCGCACCGCCCGCAGCATATAAACTGCGCCGATGATGAGCGCACCCCAAACGGCCAGGCCCGTTACCAGTGGAAACGCCTTCCACGCGCCGAAGAACACCGTCACTTCGCCAACAAAGTTTGCAAAACCCGGCAGCCCGCAGCCCGCGAGCATCGCCATTACCAAGGCCGAGCCGATGAACGGCAGTTTCCACAGCAACCCGCCGAGTTCATCCATCTCCAACGTCTTGGTTTGCTGATAAAGATAGCCGCTTAAGCCAAACGTCAGCGCCGCGAGAAAGCCGTGGGCAATCATCACCACCACCGCGCCAGTGACGCCGATCAGGTTGAGGCTGGCGATGCCGAGAAACACAAAACCCATGTGCGCCACGCTGGAATTACCGATCAGCAGGTTGAGGTTTTTTTGGCGCATCGCTACCAGGCCGCAATAAAGAATGTTGCCCAGGCAAAGCCACGCGACGACCTGCAACCACCCATGCGCTCCTTCCGGCAGCAGCGGCAACGCGAGTCGAATCAAACCATACAAGCCAAATTTCTTCAGCACGCCGGCGTGCAGCATGGCGGTCGCAGTGGGCGCGGAGCCGTACCCCAGCGGCGCCCAGGTGTGAAACGGCCAGAGCGATACCAGAATTCCAAATCCGAACAACAGTAGTGGAAAGATGAAATTCTGCGCTTTTGCGGAGAGTGGATTTTGGCGGATGTGCTCCGTCAGCTTTACCATGTCGAAGGTGTTCGCGCCGGATTTCAGGTAAAGCGCAATCAGACCAACCAGCGCAATCAGCGCGCCGATGCTGAGATAAAGGGTGATCTGGAATGTGGCGTAGTTTTTATTTTCACCACGACCCCAAACGCCAATCATGATGAAGGTGGGCACGAGCGCCAGTTCGTGGAAGAAATAGAAAAAGAACAGGTCGAGCGACGCGAACGCGCCAAGGATGCCACCCGCCATGACCAGCAAGAGAATGTAAAACTCCTTCTCGCGCTCTTTGATCTCCCACGAGCAGCACGCCGCCGCAAATGCCACAATCGCACCCATCAGAATCAAACCAACATTCAAACCGTCCACGCCGACGTGATAGCTGATGTCCAAGGCGTCCACCCACGAGACATTTTGGACGAACTGATAAGCCGCCGAGCCGGTGTCGAACTGGAAAAACATTTTCACCGCCAGCAACATTGAAAGAAATGTCGCAACCAAAGCGACGAGCCGCATGACGACACGGTAATGGCGCGGCACAAACGCCAGCGTAATCGCTGCGAGCAGCGGCAGAGCAAATATGTAGGTCAATGTGGACATTGTTATTGTTGCTGGGCCGACAAAAGCTTTACCAATGCGACTTTATCTCAATGCCATAAAATCAGTTTTTACGCTCGCCCTCACCCTGACCGTCTCCCCGGGGGGAGAGGGAACAGCCGTTGGCCACTTCGGTTTGATCAATGGTCACGGAGCTTTTCTCCGCCACACGACATTGCGTGAGGCAGCGAATGATTCTCCCTCTCCTCGGGGAGAAGGTAGGGGTGACGGCGATCGTGCCACCACTCACTTCAAATCCTTTGTTGGTGGTGTGCGTCTTCATTTCCCAAGCACAAACCACATCACCACCGCCACGCCCAACACGAAGAGGAGCGTGTAAGTTTGCAGATTCCCCGTTTGGGCCAGTCGCAGAGCGCGACCAAACAACTCCGTGGTTCCGTGAGCGCCGCGTACCATCAGCCCGGCGACGATCCAGCGGTCAAAAGCGTCGGCCAGTTTGGCCAGCACTCCCTGCGTGCAGGCGATCAGCCATTCGTAAATTTCGTCGAAGTAAAATTTGTTGCGCATCATGCGCGACAGGGCATTGAATTTTTCCGGCAACGCGTCTTTCGTCGCATTCGCGTAGAGAACCTGGGCTGCCATCATCCCCACCGCTATAGCCAACAGGCCAAAGAACGCCGGGAAAGGAGCATGATTGAACGGCGCGAAAATTTGCTCGTACCACGGCAACACGTGTTCAGTTTGGGTCGGGTCGAGTTGTAAGTTGTAAATATTTTGAATGCCCCAGAAACCCGCGAACACGGTCGCAAAGGCGAGGATGCGGAGCGGCCAGATCATTACCGCCGGCGATTCGTGCGCGTGTTCGGGAGCTCCGGATTTTGGTGCCCCGAGAAACGCGACGAACACGAGTCGGAACATGTAAAACGTCGTCAATACCGCCACCAGAATGGCGAGAATGAAAAGCGCCAGGTTGTGATGGTAGGCCGTCGCCAGGATTTCGTCCTTGCTGAAGAACCCGCTGAACGGCGGCACGCCGCACAGCGCCAGCGTTCCGACCAGAAACGTCCAGTAAGTCACCGGCATTTTTTTCCTCAACCCACCCATGCGCCAAATGTCCTGCTCGTGGTGCAATGCGACGATGACCGAGCCGGCGCCAAGGAACAGCAGCGCTTTGAAGAACGCATGCGTGGTCAGGTGGTACATCGCCGGTGATGGCCCGTGCAGTCCCACCGTCATGACCATGTAACCGAGTTGCGACAGCGTCGAATAAGCCAGGATGCGTTTGATGTCATTTTGTTGGACCGCAATCAACGCGGCCATCAGCGCGGTGACGCCGCCAATCCAGGCAACAAACTCCAAAGCGAATGAACCGGTGATGTTGAGCACAAAGAAAACCCGGCAAAGCATGTACACACCCGCGGCCACCATGGTCGCCGCGTGGATGAGCGCGCTGACCGGCGTCGGGCCTTCCATCGCATCCGGCAACCACACGTGTAGCGGAAACTGGGCGGATTTCCCCATCGCGCCGCAGAAAATCAGCAAACCGACCACCGTCGCCATCGAACCGAATAGGGCCGGATTCTTCTTCAACTGGTCTTCAATGAGCGAGAAATTCAACCCGCCGGCCGCCGCCCAAACCATCAGGATGCCGAGCAGAAAGCCGAAATCGCCCAGCCGATTGGTGAGGAACGCCTTCTTGCTCGCGTCGGCCGCCGCTGGCCGCTCGAACCAGAAACCAATCAGCAAGTAGCTGGAGACGCCCACCAATTCCCAAAGGATGAACAGCATCAGGAAATTGTTCGCCAGCACGATGCCGAGCATCGAAAACGTGAACAGGCTCAGGCAGGCGAAGTAGCGCGAAATGCCCAGATCCTCGCGCATGTAACCCCAGGAGTAAATGTGAATCGCACCACCGACGCCGGTAACGATCAACAGCATCATCAGACTGAGCGGGTCGAGACGCAGCCCGAAGTCAACCAGCAGATCACCGACTTCCAGCCACGGCACGAGCGATTCTTTGCGCGTCGGCTCCCAACCGTTCACCGCGATGAATAGAATCGTGAGGAGAAACCCCGCGACAATGGCGCCAATGGAAAATCTGGCGCTGAGTTCGAGGTTCTTTTGCGTGAACAGCGTAATACATCCCGCCGCCAGCAGTGGCAGAAACAAAATGAGCCAGGGTAACGATTCGAGTTTCATCAATGGGGACGGAAATATCCAACAACCAACATCGAACATCCAACATCGAGCGCAGCCACACACCGCCCGTTGGATGTTGGGCGTTGGATGTTGAAAGTTGGATGTTTTTTCATTTCTTCAAAGTTTCATCGTGGTCAGGTCTTCAACGTGGGCGCTTTGGCGTCGGCGATAGAGCGCGACGATGAGCGCCAGACCGACCGACACCTCAGCCGCCGCCACGGTGATGATGATGAAAACCATGATCTGCCCGTTGAGGTTGTCGTTGAATCGCGAGAAGGCGACGAGCGCGAGATTTGCCGCGTTGAGCATCAGTTCAAGCGACATGTAGATCACCAGCAGATTGCGGCGCACAATGACGCCCAGCAAACCGAGGCTGAACAGCAACGCGCTCACCACCAGATAATGTTCCAATCCAATGTGCATTTCGTTCAATCTTTACAAGGTTAAATCGTGACAACGGACAACCATCGAGTTGTGAACCCAATGTAACGATTTAACGTTTCAACGATGCAATGGTTTTTCATTCCAAGTCCTTCTTACTCAAGAGAATCACACCCACCATCG
>PLJQ01000143.1 GCA_003140275.1 Limisphaerales bacterium | reverse complement strand
CCGCACCGGCGAACGGCGCGAGAAATTGATTCGCAGCCGAATCGGAAGCAGCCGCCACCACGACAATCGTGTCGGCCATCGCGCCGGCTTTTTCGAGTTCAGCGATGACGCGGGCGACGTTCGATTGTTTTTGGCCGATCGCGACGTAAATATTGTGCATCGGACGAAAATCCTTGTCGCCGGATTCGCGAGCGACTTTGTTCATGCGCGCCTGATTGATCATCGTNNATCGCGTCAATCGCCATGATGCCGGTCTGCACCGGCTGGCTGACGGATTTACGCTTGATGATGCCGGGCGCAATTTTTTCCACCGGGTAGAACGCGGTCTCCTTGATCGGTCCTTTCCCGTCCACGGGACGGCCGAGAGAATCCACCACCCGGCCCAGCAATCCCTTCCCAACCGGCACGGAGAGAAGTTTGCCGGTGGTCTTGACTCCCGTGCCTTCGCTGACCGAGAGATAATCGCCCAGGATGATCGCGCCGACCTCCGTTTCCTCGAGGTTGAGCGCGAGCCCGACGACACCATTGCCGAAGTCGAGCATCTCGTTCAACATCGCGTCGGTGAGGCCCTCGATTTTGGCGACGCCGTCGGAGATTTCGCGGACGGTGCCGACGTTCTGCTTCGCAACCGACGTTTTGACGCCGGCGATTTGGGCTTCGATTTCCTGCAATAGATTGCTCATAAATTCTTATCTCAAAAACTTTCCGCAAGTGCGTTCAAGCGCGCCTTCACACTGCCGTCAAAAACATCACTACCCACCTTGACCCGCAACCCACCGATCAGGTCCGGGTTCGTGGCAAACGAAATACTCAGGCCTGCTCCGTAACGCCAGGTGAGACTTGCCGTAACCGACGACCTGAGAGCCTCTGCGGCGGTGACCGCACTCTCGACACTCGCCGTGCGACGGTCCAAATCCAGCCTCAAGAGGCGATGCAAATGCGACAAAATCGCCACATAACCACGCGGCTTTTGCACGATCACCGCGTCAACCGCTTGCCGCACCCGGTTTTCATCGGGCAAGCCATTCACCTTGCAACACGCGAACAGTTGCTTCGCATCCCGTTTGGCCTGTTTTGAAATCTTCATTTTTCGGTAGGGTCGGCGCGCTGCGCCGACCGNNGCAGCGCGGCGTCCCTACCTCGTTAATTACTTGCCAACTGCCGGTTGGTTTCCTCCGCCAGACGATTCTGGTCATCTGAAGTCAGGATTTTTCCAGTCACCTTCGCCGTCGTGCTTACCACCAGGCGACCGACTTCGCGGCGCAACTCGGTTTTCATGCGGGCGAGCTCCGCTTCATTCGACTGTCGCGCCTTGCTAATGATGTCGTTGGCGGTGGCGATGGCCTTCTGCGTTTCCTGTTCTAAAACCATCGCTGCCGATTGCCTCGACTCTTCGATAAACTTACTGCCCTGCGCGTTGGCTTGGCTGAGAATTTCCTGTGCCGTGGCCTGCGCGTTGGCGAGTTCTTGTTTGATTTTGTCCGCGTTGGCGAGGCTTTCGGCGATGCGCTGGCGGCGCTCTTCGAGGACGGCCAAAATCGGCTTGTAGGCAAAGCGATAAAGCGCGAAGGCCACGATCCCGAAGCTGATGCACTGCGCGATAAAATGCGGCGTGTCCAAACCGAACTTTTCCGCCGTGCTTCTGCCCGTTTCCGCGAGGTCGCTGCCAATGCTGCCAAATAGGATTAATGAATTCATAAAATTGGTTAGTTGAAGCGCGGAGCNNATCGGCTCCGCGCTTCAAGGTGACTATGGCCCTGATTTAACCAGGAACAGCGCGTAGAAGACGATGGCTTCCGCCAACGCCATGCCGAGCACTGCCAGAGTGATGACTTTGCCGAATGCGCCGGGATTGCGCCCGACCGCTTCAGAAGCCTTCATGCCAACGAGGCCCACGCCGATTGCCGATCCAAGACCGCACAGACCGACGTGAATACTGCCACTCATTTCCGCCAAGATAGGCGTTACTGTCATACGTTTCCTTTCGTTTTTCCCAGCGACTCCCACGGTGGACCACGGTCAAGTCGCCGAAATTCTTAAACTTAAACTAATGGTGATGTTCTTTTGCCTGCTCTTCATCGTGCGCGCAGATCAACGCGGTAAACACCGTCGTCAGCAGCATAAACACGAATGCCTGCACTACGCCGACCAACAATTCCAAAACATAAAACGGCACCGGCAGCAATACGCTGAAAACGGTCTTGGCCCACGCCGGGTGTTGAATGACGTTGGACATGGCTTCGAGTAGATTTTCCCCGGCAAAAACGTTTCCGTACAGACGAAAGCTCAACGAAATCGGCCGGAACGCGATCGAGACG
This sequence comes from Limisphaerales bacterium, assembly GCA_003140275.1. Taxonomy (GTDB): domain Bacteria; phylum Verrucomicrobiota; class Verrucomicrobiia; order Limisphaerales; family PALSA-1396; genus PALSA-1396. The sequence continues at coordinate 20,689 of PLJQ01000143.1, read as the reverse complement.
ACTTCCAGAAAGCCGACCAAAAAGAAAACCACAATCATCATGTATTTGATGAAACCGGCATTGTCGCCTTTCGGGCCGAAAATGTGCAGGGCAAAGCCAACGATGCCGTTGGAACGCAACGCCCAGATCAGCCACAGGATCATGAAAATAGCGGCCATCGCGAACGTCATGTTCAAGTCGGCGTTGCCGCCGCGCAGAAGCGGGCGCGTGACTTCAAAGCCATGCGTCGAGCTTTCGCCCCAGCCGACAGTGCCGACGCCGGGCAGCAGCCCGAACCAATTCGTGAACAGGATGAAAATGAAAATGGTGGCAAAGAACCAAAACGTTTTCTTCACCAACTCAGGACCGACGATGCCCTCAAGAAACTCGTAGAGCGACTCCACCATCCACTCCCAAAAATTTTGGAGACCGGCGGGTACAGACTGAACATTACGCATCGCAACCTGTGCGAAAATGATGAGACTGACCGCCACGATCCACGTCACCAACATCGAGTTCGTCACCGGGAGGGGGCCGACATTGAACACCGGCACNNAAGGTAATCCGTGAGCTTCCGCGTGTTCCGTAGTTGCCGCCGGCGAAGATTGGCCCTCGCCGACCTTCTCGGAGGCAGCGAGTGCGGGTACAGCCTGAGTCGCCAGCTCCGCCGCGTGTAAAAACGCAGCGAAGCTTAGCAACACGGCTATTGTCAGAAAAATTTTCTTCAGGGACATCACGCTTTGGATCACTGCCGGCGACACTTATGACTTCGGTTTGTTAAACCCTTCTTCCGCCGGAAACCGTGAGAAATTGCCGTATCGTGAAATTTTTCACAAGCGTTTTCTTTAAGTATTTAACCCGAGTGATTTTGATGAGTAGCCGGCCTTTTGTTGACCGGGCAAACGGCGCAGTCAGTTTATGCCGCGCGTCGGAAGTGCGCCACTAATCCGGCCAGTACCAAAGCCAGCCCCAGCACGCATACAATGGCGGCGCCGATGGGAAGATCCACTTTGGCCGTGATCAGCAGGCTTACCACACTCGCCAGAGTCGCTATGCCCCAGCCGACGGCGAATCGCGTGACAAAAGAGGTCACCAGGTAAGTCGCGCATACGGCCGGCACAACGAGGTAGGAGAACACCAGCAGCACGCCGCCAATATGCACAAAGCTCGTGACCACGAGGCCAAACAACATGTAGAACACGAAGTCCCACCAGCGCACGTTGAGGCCACTGGCCGCCGCCTTCTCCGGATCGGCGGAAATGGCGAGGAATTTCTTGCGGAATACGAAGTGGACGACGCCGATAACGACGAACAACCCGAACGTCTTGATCACCTCGGCGTGCGGCACCACCAATAACTCACCCACCAACGAGCGCTGCAATTCTTCACTTCCACCCGCCCCCTTGCTCAACGCGAGGATCGCCGCCGCCGCCGCGACGACGTAAACAATGCCGATCAAGGCTTCCTGCGGCACTCGCTGATTCCGGCTGCGCGTGAACGTCAATACCACGGCGCCGGCGAAGGTGAATCCCAAGGAGAAGACGTAACTTTGCCAGTCATGCACGTCGTAACCGACGAGCATCGCGACGCAGGTTCCGAAGGCAGCCGTTTGTGCCAGCGCAAGGTCCACGAAAATTACGCCGCGTTGGACGATATGCAGTCCCAAATAAACCAGCAGCCACGGCAGGATGAGGCTCGCGATCAACGGCCAAAGCATGAACTGAAGAGCGTCCATAAAATGTTTATTTATTTCCGGCAAGTGCCTTGGCAATGGAATTCACCAGATAATCCATCAACGGGATGTATCCGCCTTCGGTTCCTTTGATGCCGCCAGGGAACTGTGTCACGTCCACCACGCTCGCCCCGGTTTTGGCGGCGACGGTTTCAGCCGTCCGGCGGTTCAGATAGGGGTCCACAATAATGACGTGGACATTGTCCGCTTTCATCTTGGTTATGACTTCTCCCAAATGCGTGGGAGTCGGCGGAACGCCGGGTTTCGGTTCGAGGAACAAATCAATCTTCAGCCCGAAACGATTGCCGAAGTAGAGCCACGAGTTGTGATACGCCACGACNNGCGACCTGCTGGCCTTTGAATGGCTCAAGCGTTTTCTGCCACCCGGCCATTTTCGCATTTAGAGCGTCCGTGAATTTTTTCAAATTGGCGCGATACACATCGGATGATTTCGCGTCCTGCGCGCAAAAGCCGTCCGTGATGCGTTGCGCCACCGCCCGAGCATTGACCGGATCCACGATGTAATGCGGATTGCCCGCCGCGTGGATGTCACCTTTCGAACGGTCGAGCGTCGAGGGCACTTCAAGTAACTGAAGGCCCTGCGCGCACGCAATGTGGCCCGGCGCACCGGCTGCGAGTTTTTCGTTGCGTGACTGATCCAGCAACGCGGGCAACCAGCCGATCTCCAACTCCGCGCCGCCCTCAATCACCCCATCGGCGCGATTGAGCTTCACGATGAAGCTCGGCTTGGCATCCACGAAATGCGGGTCTTCCGTAGGCTTCGCCAGAATGCTGAGTTCAATTTTATCACCGCCGATTTCCCTGGCGATGGCTCCGAGGTCGGCCGTCGTGGCAACGACATTAAGTTTGGCATGGGCCGCAGGCAGCAAAAGCCCCAGTCCGAATAATGAGAGAAAAATCTTTTTCATAATCTTCAGTTTGTTTTGTGTTAATTCGTGAAATTGGTTTCTTAAAATTTGTGCGCCCCGTGTGCCCCAAGCAGGAATTCCATCTGCAACCAGACCGAATGGTCGTCGCCGAAGTGTTCGCCGTGATCGTAGTTGTATTGCAGCCGTAATTTGGAAAATTCGCTCGGATAGAACGTCAGCACTGGCGAAATCCTCGTGCGCTCGCCCCGAAACACCTCGTTCGCATCGTCCGCGCCGGAATTTCCGTCGGCGTACTCACCGCGCAGACCCGCGACCCAACGCGGCTTGAAACCCCAAAGCACTTGCGAGTAAAAGCCCCAGTCGCGCAGGATTTCATCCGGTAACGGAGTAGACGCCAGCGGATCAGCACCCGCTTCGAAACGGCGCAACATCACCTCCGTCTGCCAGGAAACAAACGGGAACCCCGCGTCGGCGTGGGCCGGTTTCCATTTCCAATAAATGTCCGCGCCGTAGATTTCCGTTCGAGTGTGGGCGCCCGTGTCATTGGGGCCGAAGGCAGCCGAAGCGCCGACCACAAGCGTTTGTTGATCGGTCAACTCAAACGACGACGCGATACGCGGCGTGAACAGCAGATCGCCCGGCCCGCGCAAACCGCGATCCAAAGTTGCGCGACCATGAAAACGGTTTACGCCGGATCCGTCGCCTGCTCCCGGATTCCGAAAGCTGAACGACGTGCCGCCTTGGCCGTCGAAAACGCCGAGAAATGCCTCCGTGTAAAACGGTGTCGGCACGAGCCATGAAAGTTGCGTGCCGATGCTCCGCAAACCGTCCGGGCCGAACGCGCGTCCCAAGATGATCGGCTGGTCCACAAACGCCCAGGTGTGCGGGTGTTGTGAATTTTGCCGGCCAAAGTTGGCGAAGAATTGTCCGGCTTTGAGTTGCAAGTTTGCCGGCAGCGAAGTGGACTGCGCGTAGGCTTCCTCCAATTCGATCTCCGTCTGGTTATTGTTATCCAACTTGAGCACGATGTTGCCGAAACCCTTGAAATATGGGTCCACCGCGCCGTCCACGGAGATTTCCGCGTTGCGCAATGAGAAACCGTTTTTGCTGGGATCATGATCGCCGAGTTGAAGCATCGCCGATGGGTCCGCGGCGGTTGACCCGCCCACATCCATCAACACGTCAAAGCTAATGTTCATGTAGGCCGAACCGGCGCGTCCGAGCGTGAGCGGCTGCGACGGCGACCAGGATGAAGCGACTTGCGATGCGGCAGGCGCAGGAGCGTTGGTGTCCTGATTCTTTTGAAGTTCCACGGCCAGTTGCTGCTCCAGCTTCTTCTTCTCCGCTTCGGCGGACTGTTGTTTGATCAATCCGTCGAGTTGCTTTTGCAATGTCTCGATTTGCTGCCGCTGCTCACGCTGTACTTTTTCAAAATTTTCCTGCACCTGTTGCAGTTGTTTCTTCAACTGCTCGACCTGATTTGCTTCCTGGGCCTGAACCAGCGTCGCGCTCAGGCAAAGGGCGGAAGACCACCCTAAAAGGCTTCTTAGTTTCATATTTTTCTTCAAAAACACGTGGACGCGCGATACGTCCATAAAGGATTAAGGACTCCCCTTAGACAGCACTGATGGAGGGCTGAAGGTCAGAAGTTGCGGGCAGGGAGTCGTTAAACCCGCCTCTAACCAACAACCGTGTTTGAAGAAAAAGCGAACGGCGGAGCGCGACTGGGGGAAAGCCGGTAATCAGCGGCAGGGAAAATGACCCTGGTTGCCGGATAATGGAATTCGACAAAGCTCGGGACAAAATCTGTCAAGATCGGCGCAACATCGGCTGCGCTGACCTGGCCACTGGCGAAAAGGCAAACGACGCAGAGATGATTGTCACCGTCAGTTCTGCTGTGAAACAATTGCCGATGAAAAGGGTTCGCCGCCAAGAGCGCCGTGAAAAGCAACATCACGACCAACAAACCAGCCAGAGCTGATTTCGCAACGGGCCGTAAGCCGGAAAATTTTCGTTCCTGTTGCAACTTGGAACCAATGAAACAAAGCTGCCAGGAACGCGCAAGGATTATTTTGCAAATGGCAGGTATTGGGAACAGCACTACATTGCGTCGAACCAACGCTCATATCAACTCCGTCTGCTACTCCGGCTCGGCTTCACGTTGCACTTTGACAAAAGGATTAACTTGCGGCGGAGCTTCCACACGCTCCTTGCCGTTCAACAACGCTTCAGTGATGAGAATTTGAATTTTGGGATAATCCTCGTCATGCCAGAGCTTGGATTCGTAGCCGTATTTGTTTTTCAACTCTTCCGTCGTGATGTGCCCATGTTTGAGAATGTGATCAATGACGGTCTTGGGGCGTTTTCCGGTGACGGAGGCGCAGAGTTCAAGAAACTCTTTTGGATATTTTGGCTTTGCCATAAGGAACGGAGGTTTCCATCAATTGCATTTGCTCGTCGCGATGTTTGCGGTGCATCGTGGGATAAACTTCCAATTCCTCCGCCAGCGCCGGAGAAAGATATAACGATTCCACCGTCATTTCGTCACGGCCAAGCAATGTTGCCTGCGAAGAACGTCCGGCTTCGAGTTCCACAAGCGTCAAATGCAGTTTTGTAGGCAGTGGTTTGCCGTAACTACGATTTCCCGAACGCCCGTCGTAACTCACGAGATAGCGGATATTCTTCAAATTCAGCACCCCGAGTTGCGCCACGAAATCATCGAACGAAATCCCGGAGAAATACCGCGAGTCGCGTTCGCCGCAAACGCCTTGATACGGCGGGTCCATATAGACCACATCCTCTTCGCGTACATTCGCCAAAACATTTTCGTAGCTCAACGAGGTGACGATGGTTTTCCCGCGCAACAATATCGAAATCGCCTTGATATTCGCCTTCATCGTTTCCGGTTGCGTTCCCAGGCGGCGTTTGTCGGGACTTTGATTGAACAACCCTTCCCCGTTGTAGCGAACCGCGCCTTTCACGCACCGGGCCAGCAGATACAAAAGCAACTGCGGATCCTTCGTGCGGTTGAACGACTCACGCACTTGATAATAATGCTCCATCGCATCCTCGTGGTCGGCGCGCCAGAGTTCTTTGTAGGATTTTCCAAGTTTTTTTGGGCTGTTGATGATCAAGGACAACAACTGTGCCAGTGGCGCGTTAAAATCATTCAGCCAGAATTCCTTCGCCCGCCCGCGCGCCGCCGTGGCAATGGAAAGGGCGGCGGAGCCGCAGAACGGTTCAACCAGCCGTGTTGTGATCACCGGAAGATATTGCAGAATCAATGGAGCCAGCGCCCGCTTGCTGCCTTGATACTGGAATGGCTGGGGAACAGTCATGGGGCGAAGACAATGCTGGTGCCAGTAAAAGTCTTCGGGGTGCGCAGCCACTTGAGGTTATCGCCAAAGAGAAGCCGGTTCATTGGGTTCGGATTTAACAGACCACAAAGCTATCGACGAGATTGATCGGCTACTTTGGCAGGGACACCCGAAATCCTGGGCAAAATACAGTCAACGGATTGCTGACGCTGTCCGGATTGGCAAGTGCTTGTCTAACGTAAGTCGCAACCTCGGATTTATACGTCTCAAGCCGGGGGACTAACGTGTAGATGTCCGTGTTATCAATTGGAATTGTGCGAATCTGATTCACATCGAACGGAATGGCATCGGCCTTACGAATGATTTGCACGATGGGCAACTTACACGCGTGGCGAATGGCAAGTTCGTAAAATGCGTTCGGGTTGTGAAAAGACAAGTCAACAATGACCAGCTTTGATTTAAGGATGTGCTCCAATATCTGCGACGTAATCATCCCCGCTTCTCCAATTTTATCTGCTCGCACAACTCTCAGCCCGAACTCCTTCAATGCAGGCTCAACAATCGAATTCAAAAATAAATCGGAATGCTTCCGTTCATCGCTATCTTCTTTACCAATGGGCGAAATATAGAAACAGGTCGTCGTCCAATCTGTCGTGTCGCTGCCGGTTATTTCTTTACCCGTCTCTGCCGGTTCGTTGGTTGTCGTAGCTGCAACGGTTGCTGTCATTGGTCCGGCTGGTGACTCATCAACCGCTTGGTCAATTGGAATCAATACTTCAGACCCGGCGATGGTGCGTAACAATCCAAGAAACTTCGCATTAACGATGAACGTGTCGATACACTCATCATAGTTTTCAACATCAACTTTGGCGGATTGCAAAAAATCCTTAATGACTGCGTGGGCGGGCAATTTCCTCCCTTTATGTTCCTCATAAAGAGCGTTGAATGGTTTGATCCCTTCAATCGCCAAACGAAATCTCGCCTTCAGCTTATCTCTTATTGGCGTATCGGAGCCGGAAGCGGGTTTCCCATCGGGAGTTAATTCAAGCCAATCAGCGGCATAACTGCCCTTCGTGATTCCATACTTTCCGGAGTTGGTAATGAGCGTTACCGTACTGCTGCTTGTCGGTGAGATTTTCATGTGCTCGCATAGCGTTAGCCGACGCACCCTTCCACTTGGGGCAATTTTCTGAATTGCTTCGGCAAGTTTTAGAGCTTCTTCAAAGGAAGAGGAAGGATACGGCCTCACGGCACGAGTCCGCTTATGTTTAGCTTTGGACTTCGTATTGGGTTTCTTTCCACCAACAGGGGTTACTCCACGTTTGGCCAGAGTTTCCATACCCGTAGTCCTTGCGTCTCCGTTACCAACTGGTTGTTTCTTATCGTCGTTTGCCATAAATTGTATTTTGAGTTCTGGAGAATCGATGAATCAAAAGTAACAGCCGAAACAGCATGGCGCTCTGAAGCCCGGATTTTCCAACTGTTCGCTGAATACGCCCATTTCAGAACCATGTCCAGAGCTTTTGATAAAATGGCGGCCTCCATTTCCGAAGGCCGCTGTAAGTTTCCTATTGTTTCCACGCCTCTAGCTCATGACGCTGATGCTGGCCGTGTCACTCCATTGGCCGACTTGCTCGTCGTGCAAACGGTAGATGGCTTTGTAGCGCCACACGTCGCCGGCGCCCGGTGCGGGCAACGGAATGCTGTCCAGATAATCGGGCACGGTGTCAATAGCCAGGTAAGCGAACACACCGTATCGCAATTACCCATTTTTCCCGCAGCAGTGTTTGAATTTCTTGCCGCTGCCGCAGGGACACGGATCGTTGCGGCCTACTTTGGGGCCGGAGCGAATGGGTTTGGCCTTCTCCATCGCCGCCGCGGCTTCACTGACGACGTCGCTGCCTTTTCCGGGTGCGGATTCGGCGGCACCCGCACCGCCACCTTCAAAAGCGCTGGCGGATTGGTGCATCGTCTTTTGCGGCACATTACGGAGGAAATTCTCGAAGGCCATCATGCTTGATGCGCTGCGAAAGATGTTGTGGCAGATCTCGGTCTTGATATTGACCATCAACTCCTCGAAAATCTTGAACGCCTCGGCCTTGTATTCGATGAGCGGGTCCCTCTGTCCGTAGGCGCGCAAGCCGATGCTGCTGCGGAGACTGTCCATGCCGTAAAGATGTTCCTGCCAGAGCCGGTCAATGGCACTGAGGACGGTATAACGCTCGACGGCCCGGAGAGCGTCGGGTTGTTCAAAACTGATTTTGAGTTCGTAGGCCTTGCGCACGGCATCAGAAATAAACCGGCAAACGGCAAATTGCGCCGCGCTCAATCCATCGTATAACGAGCCGGTCACCGGTTCATCGCCACCCGCGTTGGCCGCTTTGACAATTTCCTCCTCCGGCAGGCCCAGCGGAAAGTTCAGGTTAACCCAATCCGCCAGACCGCGCACGTTCCACTCGCTGACTTCCGCATTACTGGCAGTAAACTGCTCGACCTTTTGGACGACGACCTCTTCCATGATGTCCATGAGCCGGTCGCGCACATCTTCGCCGTGGATGATTTCGTTGCGGAAGCCGTAGACGACTTCGCGCTGTTTGTTCATCACGTCGTCGTATTCGAGCGTGCGCTTGCGGATCTGGAAATTGTGTTGCTCGACCCGTTTCTGCGCGGTTTCGATGGAACGGTTGAGCATGAAGTGTTCGAGTTCCTGTCCCTCTTCCAAACCCACCTTCTCCATCACCTTGACAATCTTGTCCGAGCCGAACAGCCGCATCAAATCGTCTTCCAGCGNNCCCCGGCCGGCCATGTTCGTGGCGATGGTAACGCCGCCCCGCTGCCCGGCGCGGGCGACAATCTCCGCTTCCTGCTGGTGGAATTTGGCGTTGAGCACCGAGTGAATGATGCCGGCCTTTTTCAGGATGCGGGAGAGATGCTCGCTGATTTCCACGGAAATGGTGCCGACGAGAATGGGCCTTCCCTGCTGATGAATGCCTTGAATTTCCTTCAGGACGGCGTTGAATTTTTCGCGTTTGGTTTTATAGACCGAATCGTTGGCGTCCTTCCGCGCCACCGGTTTGTTGGTGGGAATGACCTGAACGCCGAGCTTGTAAATGTCAAAAAATTCCGAGGCTTCGGTCTCCGCGGTGCCGGTCATGCCGGCGAGTTTCAGGTAAAGGCGGAAATAATTTTGAATGGTGATGGTGGCCAGTGTTTGCGTCTCACGCTCGATCTCCACGCCTTCCTTGGCCTCGACCGCCTGATGCAATCCGTCGCTCCACCGCCGACCGGTCATCAACCGCCCGGTGTTTTCGTCCACAATGATGACTTTGTTTTCCTGAACGACATATTGCACGTCCTTCAAATAAAGACTGTAGGCTTTGAGCAGTTGCGAGATGCAATGAATCTGCTGCGCTTTGGCCTCGAACTCCGCCTGTACTTTGGCTTTGGCTTCCAACCGCTTCTTGAGGTCGGCTTCCGGCCCGGCATCAATCTCGTGGAACGCGGTGATCAGGTCGGGCAACATGAAAGCGTCGGGGTCTTTGGGGCTGAGAAAATTGCGGCCTTTCTCCGTGAGGTCGGCTTCGTGGCTCTTTTCGTCAATGGCATAGAAGAGTTCCTCTTTTTCCGCGTAGAGTTCTTTCTTGGATTGATCGGCGTGCAACGTCAATTCCGCCTTGTTCATCAGACCCAGATTCTCCGGGTCTTCCAGCACCTTCATCAACTCGGTGGACTTCGGATTGCCCAGTTTGACGCGGTAAAGCAGCAGCCCGATCTCTCTTTGCAACGCGTCGGGGTTGGAGGGATTGGAGTCATCGGTGGGACGTAACTTCTTAATGAGCTGCTCGGCTTCCGAAATAAAACGGTTGCACAGTTTCTCCTGCGCATGAACCAACGACTCGATCTGAGGTTTGTACGGGCCGTATTGATTATCGACGTTGATGACCGCCGGACCACTAATGATGAGCGGCGTGCGCGCTTCGTCGATCAAAATAGAGTCCACTTCGTCCACGATGGCGAAGTAATGACCGCGCTGAACCTGTTCCTCGGCGCGCGTGGCCATGCCATTGTCGCGCAAATAATCGAAACCGAACTCGGCATTGGTGCCGTAGGTGATGTCGCAGTTATATTGCTCGCGGCGAACAGTCGGCGATTGATCATGAAGAATACAACCGACCGTCAGCCCGGTCAGTTTGTAAACGGCGCCCATCCATTCGCTGTCACGGGCGGCGAGGTAATCATTCACCGTGACGACATGCACGCCGCGGCCGGTGAGCGCGTTGAGGTAAACCGGCAAGGTGGCGACCAGCGTCTTGCCTTCGCCCGTGGCCATTTCCGCAATCTTGCCATTGTGCAGCGCGACGCCGCCGATGAGTTGCACGTCGAATGGAATCATGTCCCATTTGAGCGGTTGTCCGCGAACGGTGATTTCCTGCCCGCAAAGGCGGCGGCAGGCATTTTTGACGACGGCAAACGCTTCGGGCAGGATTTCGTCCAGCGCGACAGCCAGTTCCTCATTGTCCTCGATTTTGGAGAGCCGTTCCTTCCAGTCGGCGGTTTTCTTCTGGAGTTCCTCCAGCGACCCGGACTGAAGCGAGGTTTCAAACTCGTTGATCCGCGCCACGAGTGGACGAAGTTTTCTAATTTCCCGGTCGTTCCTCGAGCCGACAAATTTCTTGATGATGTATTTGATCATGTAAATTGTCTGAAAATCAGCGGAGCAACGCTACGGGAACAACCTCCAAGCGTCAAAGGATTTAAGGATTCGTAAAAGGCAACGGGCTATCTGAGTTTTTGAGTTGCGGGCAAGGCGGCTACAAATCAAGCAACGTGTTCGAAACCGAAACGCGGCTCAGGTTGCTGCCGGGGCAGGTTTTCTCTTGCCGCCCGGAGCCCCCTTTGAAGATGCCGGCGGCGATGACGCGGCGCGATTACGAAAACTCACCCAATAACGCGGCGGCAACATTCCCATGATGATGATGACAAGCTGAGCGGCAACAAACATCATGAGCCACTTGAATGCCGCATCCATAAAGCCGTAGGAATGCAGACCGATGCCGAGCATGTTTACGCCGAACCAGGAGAAGCTTGTCACGATGTTGCCGAAAACGGCCATGTTCATCAGACCGCGTTCTTTCACCAGGCCGCCCCAGCGCGCGTGCAAAATGGCAACGTTCCAGATAACGATGATCAGCGCGCCGTTTTCCTTCGGGTCCCAGCCCCAGAAGCGGCCCCACGATTGATCCGCCCAGATGCCGCCGAGCACCGTGCCGACGAAACTAAATAGCGTGGCGAAGCAAACAATCGCGTAAACCATTTTGGCAAGAATCTTGCCGATCTCCGCCTTATTAACATTCTGAGCCAGAATTGGCGTAAAGAGGCCGACGAAAATGTAAGTAATCGCCAGCAACCCGGCGACAAACGTGGAGGCGTAGCCGAGTGTGACGACGACCACATGCGTGGCCAGCCAAAAATTGGTGTCCAGCACGGCGCGCAGCATTTCCATCGTGTCGCCATCGAGCGCCAGATTGTGCGCGATGATTAGCGTGATGAAACCGGCGAATGAGGCGACGGCGCTCCCAATCCCGAGGCGGTAAATCCGTTCCAGCCCCGATCCCAACACCATGGCACCCCAACCGATAAAGATGGCCGACGAATAAAGATTCGTAACCGGCGGACGGCCTTCGAGAATCATCCGGAAAACGAGGCCAAACGTATGCACCACTCCGGCAAGCAGGACGAGGTAGAACGCCGAGCGGCGAAGCGATTCCGAGAGGTTTGGCGACAAGGCAAAAGTCAGCAACGCACCCACCGCCAGCAAAAATGCGCAGAGGTAGATGATCATGGCATGGAAGAATGCCTTGATGTCGTTGAAGTAAAACTCGCTGCGGCCTTTGCTCAACTCCTTCGCAAATATCGGTGACAGCCACTGCTTGTAATCCTCGACGGCCTGGTTGAAATCAGCAGGCTTGTCATGGCGATAAGCCGTCGCCATTGCAGCGAAGTATTTCATGGCCGGATGAACTTCACCGTGGTGAGCCGCATCCATCAGACTGGCGCCGGCATTTTGCCAGTTGTCGCGCGCGACTTCCGGTTTTAACGGAGGAACGATCAGCGGATAAGCAAATCGCGCCATGGCCTCAAACTGGCCGAGCGGCTGAATCAAACGATCCAAAGCTTCCTTGTCGAACTCCTTGCCTTCCTGACTGGCGCGGGCAGCGGCAAATCCGGGACCAATTGCGTTTTGGAAATCCGACAGTTCTTTCGCAAAATCATCAGAACCTTCCGGTTGCAGACTGTTTTTTAAGCGATGATAAAGCATCACAGCGTTGGACAGTTTCAACACCTGCTTTTGTAAAGCCGTCCGGGACTCTTCAGGTTTCACTTCGCTGGCTTTCTCGCTCTGCTCACCAATTTCGCTGACTACGGGTCTAAGTTCATTAAAGGTGTAGTAGCGTAGGCCGGATTTCTCGACGCCTTTGTCGCCGAGCTTGAGCTCGCCAATCAGGTCAGGATGGTGGATGAGGAAAATCGGCCTATCATCAGCCTGTTCCGGACGCAGCATCACCTCGAGCAACCATTCGGTGGACTTGAGTTTCCTCGGATGATGCCAAAATTTCCACGAGGGCACTTCCTCCAGCGGCACATCGGCAGTGCTGCGGATTTGCAGGAGCGAATTGTGCGCCACGGAGTCGAATGGTTGGATGCGGCCATTGAGCAACACCGGCAACCGACCGAATTCGCGGACGTGAAACTCGCCGTCTTTCTTCGGCAGCAGAACGGCAACGATTTCGGTGGCGAATAAAGCCAGGAACAACCACGGCAACAATTTGAATAGATTTTTCATGCAGTCCTCCGTTTCCGGGCAAATCCGATCAGGTGCGACATAAACTGGACGATCAATCCCAACGCCACCAGCACACAAGAAAAATATGGGGTGAGCCAACCGGGATTGCGCACCACCTGGAGAATCGTCACCTTGTTCACACGCTTGTCGTTGTCCGGAGCGAAACCGGCCTGGTAATAAGTTTCCCCGCTGACACGCAACGGATTATTCATATAGATCAGCACCTCACGATTCTCCCCTGTGTTCGGGTTGTTGATGTGGACGCGACTGGAGAAATTCTTCGGCGTATCAGTGCCTTTGTAAAGATCATGACTGAATTTCAGGAGTTCGAGTGAAAACGGTTTGTAGTAACGAGTGAAGCGCTGCGCCATTTTGTAGCTTTTTTCTCCAACCGAAATCGTCTGGGGGTTCTCCAAATGGGTAGAAACAAGCCACGTACCGAGCGAACCACTTGACGAAATCAATTCGACAATGGCCGATGGCATGTCGCGCAGGTCCATATCTGTGACCCGCGGCAAAAGATGAGCCACGAGGTTGGCGCCAGCGCCGTGATTGCCGGCGGTCTGCACTCCGGTTTCGGCTTCGGCCAGGTGCGAGTTTGGAAAAAATTCCCTCACGCGCACGGCGAACGGCAGTTTGTCAGGTCGAAGTTCAACCCCGCCTTTGAGTAATCCTTGCGGAATGGCGATGACCTGATCGAACTTCGGGTCGCTCACGTCGATGAATACCAGTTCACTCTCACGTCCACTCTCGGAGTAATTCTTGGATTCACCTTCCGCAAGCCGCATCGCGCTTTCGGTTGAGAGCAGGTCGGTTGCGAATTGGCCGAGCAACAACAATACTATCCCGGCGTGGATGATGAAGATGCCGATTTTTTTCTTCGTGAACTGGAAACGTTTGGCGTGGGCCGCAAGCAGATTGATCAACAGAACGCCACCGATCAAGTAACCACCGGGAAAGACGGGAATTCTCCAGTCCGCGCCCTTCGGCGTCCAACAGATCAGCAGGCTGCGGAAGTAACGGTTTTGGGCATTGTAAAGCCCCTCATCCACCTGGGCCAGGGTGCCAATAAACACCAGCAACAAGGCCACGCACAAGCAGACGACAGTCAACCTTAGCGATGTAAAAAAATTGAGGATTCGGTTAAGGAGCATCGGGAGGTTTTGCGTTTTTAACGAACTTGATAAAGGCGTCTTTCTCGCGCGCCACCACCAGCTCGTCGCCCAGCATTTTGTAAAACCAGGTGCGGCCGCCCTGTGGCACGATGGCGCCAATGAGGCGTCTGCTCTTGCCGTCGCTGGATTTGTTGCCGATCATGTCCACTAACATGGCTTTCCCACTTGTTACGTCAAGTGGGCTGACCACCTTTTCCAATTCCGCCTGCCCGACCGGCGACAGACTTATCTGATTGCGCCAGCGATTGACGTTGGCCAATGGCCCGCCCACATCGCCGGGGAATACGCTCACGGTGATCTCTGCTTTTGTTCCGGCATCGCCCGTCGCTAGAAATTTGGCTTTCAACATTTGTGTCGGTGGTGCTTCCTGCCAGGTAGCAGGAGTGTTCCAGACCGTTTTCCCCGGCTCCGTCGCAGTGTGTGGCACTTCCTTGACGTTGGTGCTGATGGGCGCACGGTCGCTGGTTGGTTCGCTGTGCGATCCACCCTCGTGGAATGAAATTGATTTAAGGAATTGCAGGAACACTGGCTTTTGTTCGCGGACGAAAGTGTCATCACCGGTCATACTGATGAACCAGCTCCGGTTATCGGTCGGCAACACCGCGGCAAGAAATCGACGGGGATTTATGTTCGTCGGGGAGGAATTGCCTGCCATATCCAGAAGTTTGCCACGGCTTGGCCCGATTTGGATTTCTTCCGTCAGCTTCACCATTTCATCCTCACCCAGCGCTGACAGGCCGGCGTTATCACGCAAAATGTTTATCACCTCGAAGTCGTGCCCGGGGGCCAGAGCGATAACAGCAGCGTTTGCCTGTTGACCCTGTTTGCCGGCGATGGCGAACGTCGCCATCCTCATGCCGCCCTGCGATGGATGCTCGGTCCAACCGTCCGGCAATTTCCATTCAAGATGCGGTTGGCTGGTAACCGTGGCATCACTGGTAGGAGCAACGGCTTCAACCTTCTCCTTCGGCACTTTATAAACCTGGATTTCTTCCTTTCGACAACCCACCAACAATGCGGCGAGCAAGAACCAAAGCGTCCAGCAGCATGAACGCCGGCTTGTCCGGGTGGGCAACAGAAATTTCACTTTATGGTTGTACCGGCGACCGAATCGCCCTGCAAGGTGTTGTTTGGAGGGCAGGCTGCCAGCGCCGGAAGTGTAGGGTGGCAATGATCAATTCGCTTTCGTTCAGCCCACTGCCATGCCGAGGAGGAATTCGATGTTGCTGCCGGTCTTTTTCAACTTGTTCAACAGAAGTTCCATGGCTTCGACCGTCGGCACGCCCGTCAATGCGCGCCGGAGGATTACGACCTTGTTGTATTCGTCCGGATGGTAGAGCAACTCTTCTTTGCGCGTGCCAGATAGTTCGATGTTGATGGACGGGAAAATGCGGCGCTCCACGAGATGGCGGTCCAACACCACTTCCATATTGCCGGTGCCCTTGAACTCTTCAAAAATGACTTCATCCATGCGCGAGCCGGTATCGACGAGCGCGGTAGCGATAATCGTCAACGACCCACCTTCTTCAATGTTACGCGCCGCTCCAAAAAAGCGTTTTGGTTTGTGCAGCGCGTTCGCATCGACGCCGCCGGAAAGAATCTTGCCAGAGTGTGGTTGAACGGTATTGTAAGCGCGCGCCAGACGGGTGATGGAATCGAGCAGGATCACCACGTCGCGCTTGTGCTCGACCATGCGCTTGGCTTTTTCAATGACCATTTCCGCCACTTGCACATGGCGTTCAGGCGGCTCGTCAAAAGTGGAACTGATCACTTCCGCCGGTTTGCAACTCCGTTCCATGTCGGTAACTTCCTCCGGTCGTTCATCGATCAGCAAGATAAACAGGTAAGCTTCCGGATTATTTTTGAGGATGGCGTTGGCCAGTTTTTGCATCAACACGGTTTTGCCCGTGCGTGGCGGCGCGACGATCAGTCCGCGACTGCCCTTGCCGATCGGACAAACCAGATCAAGCACGCGGGTGGAAAGTTCATCGCTGGCGGTTTCGAGGATATATCGTTTGTTCGGAAAGAGCGGCGTCAGGTTGTCGAAGTGCGTCTTGTCTTTGGCCTTGTCCGGGTCTTCGGTATCGACCGCCTCGACTTTGAGCAGCGCAAAGAACCGTTCCTTGTCCTTGGGCGGACGGATTTGACCGGCGACGAGGTTGCCAGTCTGTAAATCGAACCGCCGAATTTGCGACGGTGAGACATAAATATCTTCCGGGCAGGACAAGTAGTTGAAACTCTGTGAGCGAAGGAACCCGAACCCTTCCGGCAACACCTCCAACACGCCTTCGGAAAAGAGAATGCCGCTGCGTTCCGCGTTTTTCTGGAGAATGTGGAAAATCACCTCGTGTTTCCGCATCGTGCCGAAGTTCTCAATCCCCATCTCTTTGGCCATCTGGTTGAGTTCGGTCATCGACATAGCCTGGAGTTTGGCAATGTTGAGTGAGGAGGCGATGGCATCCCTGGCTGGGGGCGCGGGTTCAGCCTTGTCCTGTTCCGGCGACTCGACGGCATGGGTCGGCGGGTCGAGTTCCATGGTATTGGAACGCGAATTCGCATCCGCATCTGATTGGCCGTTAACGGTTGGCTCCAGTGCATTTGTTTTCGGTTTAGCCGTCTTGGGAACGGCGGCTTTTTTGGTGCTGACTCTGGCCATAAATAAATATCTGTTGGTTTTTAAAATGCCGCGTTAAGCGATTCACATAACGAACCGAGCACACCATCCCAACACTTGCTTGGATGGTTAAAGACTCGATTTGTTCAAATTGGAGTGGTTACCAACCGGGAGCGCGCTGAAAATTTAATCCTTTCCCTCAATACGGCAAGGGAAATTTTACAGTCAACTCGCGCACACGATGCCGCACCTTGTGCGCGGCGTCAAGATTCTTAATGTCCAACAAAACTTCGCAGATCATGTCGGCAATGGCCGCCATCTCCGCCTCTTTCATTCCCCGGGTCGTGACGGCGGGCGTTCCAAGCCGGATGCCGCTGGCCTGGAACGGTGAACGGGTTTCAAACGGGATGGTGTTTTTGTTCACTGTAATGCCAGCGCCATCAAGAGCGATCTGGCAATCCTTGCCCGTCAAACCACGCGCGCCGACATCGACCAGCATCAAATGATTGTCGGTGCCGCCACTGACCAGTCGATAATTGTTCCGTTTCATCCCGTCGGCCAGGGCTTTGGCATTATTAACGATTTGCTGCTGGTAAACTTTAAACCCAGGCAACAAGGCCTCCTGAAAGCAGACGGCCTTGGCAGCAATCACGTGCATCAACGGCCCGCCCTGAATGCCGGGGAAAGCCTGCGAATCGATTTCCTTGGCGTACTTACCCTTGCAAAGCACCAGGCCGCCGCGCGGCCCGCGCAACGTCTTGTGAGTCGTCGTAGTAACAAAATCCGCGTGCTCAATCGGGCTGGGATGAATGCCGGTGGCAACCAGCCCCGCAATATGCGCAATATCCGCCAAAAGCAGCGCCCCCACTTCCCGCGCGATCTCACCCATACCGGCAAAGTCGATGACTCGCGGGTAAGCGCTGGCGCCCACGGTGATCATTTTGGGCCGATGTTTGCGTGCCATCTCCGCGAGCTGATCGTAATCGATCCGCTCATCGTCTTTACGCACGCCATAGTGAATGATCTCAAAAAATCTGCCGGAGAAATTGGCCTTGTTGCCGTGTGTCAAATGTCCGCCGTGACTCAAGTCCATCGTCAGCATTTTGTCGCCAGGCTTTAGAAAAGCAAAATAGACCGCCATGTTGGCGCCGCTGCCGGAGTGCGGCTGCACATTGGCGTGTTCCGCGCCAAATAGTTTTTTGGCGCGGTCGATGGCGAGTTGCTCGACCACATCCACATACTCGCAGCCGCCATACCAGCGTTTCTTGGGGTAACCTTCGGCATATTTATTGGTGAGCACGGAACCCTGCGCCTCCATCACCGCCGGGCTGGTGAAGTTTTCGCTGGCAATCAGCTCGATGTTCTCCTGCTGACGCCGACATTCGTGGGCGATGGCATCCGCGATTTCCGGATCAACTGATGTCAGTTTTAAGTCGGGTGAAATGTTCATTGTTTCCACTTTGTTCACGCGCCGTTCGTGGCGGCCGCCATCAAAACGCGCGTCGAGAAAGGCGTCCACCATTTTCTTTGCCAGTTCGGGCGGCGTGGTTTTGCCACCCAGGCAAAGGATATTGGCGTTGTTATGCTGGCGCGACGCTGTCGCCATCTGTTCATCACAAACCAGCGCGGCACGGACGCCGGGCACTTTGTTGGCCGCGATGCTCATGCCGACGCCGGTCGTGCAAATCAACAGCCCAAGTTCCGCTTTGCGAGCCGCCACGCTTTGCGCCACCACCTGCGCGTAGTCAGGATAATCAACGGGTTCAGCCGAGTTCGTGCCCAGGTCATTCACCGTCACGTCGCGCTTCCGGAGGTGTTGCTTGAGCGCTTCTTTTAGTTCGTAACCGCCGTGGTCGGCGCCTATGGCAATGGTAGTCATTTTAGTCCTGGGTGCCTCCGTCGCGGTCGCGCCTGCGCTTTGATCCAAAAACCCCAACAAAGAGGCGATGCCCTGTTCAATCTGGTCGCGGCAATTCGTATAAACCTCGTATGAACCCCCGATGGGATCGCTGATGTCCTTTTCAAAGTCATCCAGTGTCTCATCAAATTCCCGCAACAAAAAAGTCTTTTCCGCCGCTTGGGGATACAACAGGCAAATGGTTTCAACATGGCTGTGGGTCATGCCGAAGATGTAATCCGCCTGCAGCACGAGATCCGCCGTGAGCATGAGACTATGCAGGCGCGAAATATCGATGCCCAATTCTTCGACGGCCTGCACGGCATACGGACTAGGCGGTTGACCGTTTACCGCGCCCAACCCCGCCGAAACAACCTTATAATTGCCCCGGTTTTTGACCGCATGGCGAAAAATGCCTTCGGCCATGGGGCTGCGGCAAATGTTTCCAGTGCAAACAAACAAAACGGTCTTCATGAGCGCGTCAATAATGCCAAGGTGGGGCGAGTGAAGAAAATCGTCAACGGCGAAATCAGAGCGAACGGAATTGACGGACAATTGCGAGCCCTTTTAACAAATCCAGTGCCCGTGCCAGGGCCGGATCGTGAACCGCTGGCTTGTCCGTTTCCATTTTTTTGGCGACAGCCGTTGCGGTCTCTGAAACCCGGTTCAATTCCTCTCTTCTTTCGCGCACCAGGTCGGCTTCAGTAAGCCGACGGCGAGCCGGTCGATTCGTTTCGTTGGCAGCGTTGTTGGTCAAAGCCGCATCGGCCCTGGCCGGCAAGCTGGTTGGTTTGGGTACGGTTTTATACGCATCCGCGAAATAAGCCTTCTCATCCACTGCGTTTACACCGACCAGAATATCCGGCTTCACGCCTTGCGCCGACAAAACCGTTCCGCTCCCCAACTTGATTTCCGCGGTCGCAATTCGCAGACGCTGGCCATTCTTCAAAACAAACTCCCGTCCAATGGCCGCCCGGCCCGCCGTATTCGTGCCGATCACCAACCCGGCGCCGGTCTCGCGCAGCACGGCGGCCAGCGCTTCAGCGGCAGCGGTTGTTTGTTGGTTGACCAGGATTGTGAGCGGCAACTTGATCGCATCCGTTTTGGTTTTCGATTGGACAACACCGTTTCCCCAATCCAGGAGCGATAGCGGCTTGGTTAAAAACAAATCAGCCACGGCGCAAGCGGCGGAATAATCGTCACCGCCGACAAAACGCAAATCCAGCACCACTCCTTTCAATTTGTTCGAGGCACTCAGATCGTTGAATGCAGCCGAGACCCTTTTCGACAATCCCTCCCCTACCCGCTCCACCCGTAGATAAGCAAAGGCGTCATCGAAGACCCGCGCTTGATTCAACAACGGCGGTTCGATTTCGGTTTTGGACGATGACTCATTCGTCACCAGTGTGACGCGCGGCGACAATTTCGACAACAGGCCTTCGACTGCGGCGCGGTCAAGCTCGGCTTCGCTTACACCTTCAAGGTGAGCGCGAATCACATCGTAAACCTCTTTGAAAGGAGGTGGTTCGTTGGTCGTCGTTGCTCGCGCACCCGGCACGCATACAAGAAAAGCCAGCCAAGCAACTCCGGATAAATTAAACACCAGTCGTTTCATGTCCGCGACACAATGCGTGAGAAACCCGCGAAAGTAAAGCAACGAGGAAACCATGCGCAAAAAATTTGTCGGATTCTACAACCCGGCGACGATATACTTGTAACAATGACCGAACCCGACTTGGAACTGCTGAGACGTTATGCGCGCGAAAACTCGCAGGACGCCTTTGCCGAACTCGTCCGCCGCCACCTCGACCTGGTCCATTCCGCCGCGCTCCGTCAGATCCGCTCTCCGCAACTGGCAGAGGAAGTCGCCCAATCCGTCTTCACCGACCTCGCCCGTAACGCCGCGAAGCTGAGTAGTGGCACAGGCGTCACGCCTGTCCTCACCGCGTGGCTTTATCAAGTCACCCGCCGCACCGCCATTGATGTCGTCCGCCGCGAAGCCCGCCGCCAGTTGCGCGAACAAATCGCCACCGAGATGAACACCATGAACGCCACCGCCAACGACTGGACGCACATCGAACCCCTGCTCGACGAAGCCATGCACGCACTCGACGACACCGACCGCGCCGCCGTCCTGCTCCGCTACTTCGAGAACAAATCCCTCCGCGAAGTCGGCGCCACCCTCGGCACGTCCGACGACGCCGCGCAAAAGCGCGTTAGCCGCGCCGTCGAACGCCTGCG